>NZ_CM151072.1:0-355000 GCF_056479905.1 Stenotrophomonas sp. 112478_Sma
ATGGATGCCTGGTCCCGTAGTCTCGAACGCCTCGAAGCGGAGTTCCCGCCTGAAGACGTTCACACCTGGTTGAAGCCGCTGCAGGCCGATCTGCGCGTGGACAGCCTGGTGCTGTATGCACCGAATGCCTTCATCGTCGACCAGGTGCGCGAGCTGTACCTGGCGCGCATCCGCGAGCTGCTGGCGCATTTCGCCGGATTCAGCGACGTTTTTCTTGAAATCGGCTCCCGTCCGCGCCCGGTAGAGGCGCAGACCGCGCCGGTTTCCACGCATTCGGCACACGCAGCCAGCGAACCCCAGGTGCCGTTCGCCGGCAATCTGGACAGCCATTACACCTTCGCCAACTTCGTTGAAGGCCGCAGCAACCAGCTCGGCCTCGCCGCTGCGTTCCAGGCAGCGCAGAAACCGGGCGATCGCGCGCACAATCCGCTGCTGCTGTACGGAGGCACCGGACTGGGCAAGACCCACCTGATGTTCGCCGCCGGCAACGCCATGCGCCAGGCCAATCCGGGTGCGAAGGTGCTGTACCTGCGCTCGGAACAGTTCTTCAGCGCGATGATCCGGGCCTTGCAGGAAAAGACCATGGATCAGTTCAAGCGCCAGTTCCAGCAGGTCGACGCGCTGCTGATCGACGACATCCAGTTCTTCGCCGGCAAGGATCGCACCCAGGAAGAGTTCTTCCACACCTTCAACGCCCTGTTCGACGGCAAGCAGCAGATCATCCTGACCTGTGACCGGTACCCGCGTGAGGTCGAAGGGCTGGAAGCGCGCCTCAAGTCGCGGCTTGCCTGGGGACTGTCGGTCGCAATCGAACCGCCTGACTTCGAGACCCGTGCGGCGATCGTGCTGGCCAAGGCGCGCGAACGCGGTGCGGAGATTCCCGATGATGTTGCGTTCCTGATCGCCAAGAAGATGCGCTCCAATGTGCGCGACCTTGAGGGCGCGCTGAATACCCTGACCGCCCGCGCCAACTTCACCGGCCGTGCGATCACCACCGAGTTCGCGCAGGAAACCCTGCGTGACCTGCTGCGCGCCCAGCAGCAGGCGATCAGCATTCCCAACATCCAGAAAACCGTTGCCGACTACTACGGACTGCAGATCAAGGATCTGCTGTCCAAGCGCCGCACCCGATCGCTGGCTCGTCCGCGCCAGGTCGCCATGGCCCTGACCAAGGAGTTGACCGAGCACAGCCTGCCCGAGATCGGCGACGCATTCGCCGGTCGCGATCACACCACGGTGCTGCATGCCTGCCGTCAGATCCGGACGTTGATGGAAACCGACGGCAAGCTCCGCGAGGACTGGGACAAGCTGATCCGGAAGCTGAGCGAATGATGCACGGACGCCGATGAGGCGTCATCGCACAAAACGGTGCAGAATCCGGTAGCAAGCGCGGGATGAGCTGTGGATAAAAAAGGCGCCTGACAACGCGTGGAATTTATCCACAGCTTTCCCCACCCTCTGGGGGGCGGTAATACAGAGGGTTTCGAGGCCAGAAATCCTTTTTATTACAAAGACTTAACGTTGTTTTCCAGCGATTCTGTCTCTACCAGCACCACCAAGCTTTTGATTTATTCCACATTTTTTAAAGCATAGGGGCACGGAACCACATGCGTTTCACACTGCAGCGCGAAGCCTTTCTCAAGCCGTTGGCACAGGTCGTCAACGTGGTCGAACGCCGCCAGACCCTTCCGGTTCTGGCCAATTTCCTGGTCCAGGTGCAGAACGGCCAGCTTTCGCTGACCGGTACCGACCTGGAAGTGGAGATGGTGTCGCGGATCGCGGTTGAAGATGCCCAGGACGGCGAAACCACCATTCCGGCGCGCAAGCTGTTCGAGATCATCCGCGCCCTGCCCGATGGCAGCCGGATCACCGTCTCGCAGACCGGTGACAAGATCACCGTGCAGGCGGGTCGCAGCCGCTTCACCCTGGCAACGCTGCCGTCCAACGACTTCCCGTCGGTAGACGAGGTGGAGGCCACCGAGCGCGTGGCGATCGGCGAAGCGACCCTGAAGGAGCTGATTGAACGCACTGCGTTCGCGATGGCCCAGCAGGACGTGCGCTACTACCTCAACGGCCTGCTGTTCGACCTGCGTGGCGATGCGCTGCGTACGGTGGCCACCGACGGACACCGCCTCGCCCTGTGTGAAACGGATCTGGCCAAGCCCAGCGGCTCCAAGCGACAGATCATCGTGCCGCGCAAGGGCGTGACCGAGCTGCAGCGCCTCCTGGAGAGCGGCGACCGGGAGATCGAGCTGGAGGTGGGCCGTAGCCACGTGCGCGTTAAGCGGGACGATGTCACGTTCACCTCGAAGCTGATTGATGGTCGTTTCCCGGACTATGAAGCCGTGATTCCGATTGGTGCCGACCGCGAGGTAAAGGTCGACCGTGAGGCACTGCGCGCCTCGCTGCAGCGTGCGGCCATCCTGTCCAACGAGAAGTACCGCGGCATCCGCGTGGAAGTTTCGCCGGGCAACCTGAAGATCAGCGCGCATAACCCGGAGCAGGAAGAGGCGCAGGAAGAGATCGAAGCCGATACCACCGTCAGCGATCTGGCCATCGGCTTCAATGTGAATTACCTGCTGGACGCCCTGTCCGCATTGCGCGACGAAGAGGTCATCATCCAGCTGCGCGACTCCAATTCGTCGGCGCTGGTGCGTGAGTCCAGCAGCGAGAAGTCCCGCCATGTGGTGATGCCGCTGCGGCTCTGACAGTTGCGCTGTTCCACGTGGAACCAGAAGACGCCCGGAACGTTCCGGGCGTTTTTTTTGGTGGGTTCCACGTGGAGCATCCCGTTTCTCCATCGTGCTGCAAGGGGCCAGTCCCCGGTGTGGCAGATCCCTATAGCTGTTCTGCCTGCCCGGATCCGCGTAGTTGCTTCTGTTGCTGACGCGACTATCCACAGACGTCGTTGCAGGCGCTGTGTGCCCTTCCTAGCTTCTAAATCTGGGTATAAATCTAAAGCCTGGTGGTGATGGTAGAGCCAGATTTCGTGGAGAACAGGGTCATCTCGTTGATTTTATTGGTTTTTAATGTGCTGAAACCCCCTGCATATCGGCGCCTGGGGCTGGGGGGGAACCTGTGGATAGATTTCAGGCAGGGCCAAAGCGGCTTTTTTATCCACAGATTGCCCATACCTTGTGTATAAGTAATACCGGGCCGCTGTGCATAGCGTGAAACCGCTGGCTTGAAATTCTTGAAATCTGTGGAACCGCCACGGGTGTTGGTGCGCAGATTTCAAGGAAATGCGGCAGGTTTTTTGCGGGCCGTCGTCCGTAAGCCGGTCAGGACACGTTCGCAACCGCGCCATGGTCTGCAGGGCGATAGCCTGACGCCAACGGCGGACTTGACCGATGCAGTAAGCTGATGGATTCCCTGCCCCTCTACCGCTTCGTGCGGATGGTCCTTCGCACCCCATGCAGATCCGTCGCCTCGTCCTGCACCATCTGCGCCGCTTCGCCGTGGTGGATCTGTCGCCACAACCGGGATTGAATCTGCTGACGGGCGACAATGGGGCCGGCAAGACCAGTGTGCTGGAGGCGTTGCATCTGATGGCTTACGGGCGCAGCTTCCGTGGTCGGGTGCGCGACGGCCTGGTGCGCCAGGGCCAGGATGCGCTGGACATCTTTGTGGAATGGGACGAACAGCGCGGCCAGTCATCGCCGCACCGCCGCAAGGCCGGTCTCCGCCATAGCGGACAGGACTGGAAGGGGCGTCTGGATGGTGAAGATGTCAGCCAGCTTGGCAATCTATGTGCTGCACTGGCGGTGGTGACGTTCGAGCCGGGCAGCCATGCTCTGGTCAGCGGTGGTGGTGAGCCCCGTCGGCGTTTCCTGGATTGGGGATTGTTCCACGTGGAACCGGATTTTCTGTCCCTGTGGCGCCGCTACTCACGGGCGCTCAAGCAGCGCAACGCCCTGCTCAAGCAGGGAGGGCCGGCGAGGATGCTCGATACGTGGGATCACGAACTGGCTGAGGCCGGCGAACCGTTGACCAGCCGACGTCAGCGTTATCTGGAGCGGCTGCAGGAGCGCACCATCGCGCTGGCGGCCAGTCTTGCCCCCCAGCTGGGTATCCAGGCGCTGGACCTCAGTCCGGGATGGCGCCGCCACGAACTGCCGCTGGCCGATGCACTGCTGTTGGCACGCGAGCGGGACCGGCAGGCGGGCTATACATCTGTTGGGCCCCATCGGGCGGACTGGAGCGTGGACTTCAGCCATATTCCAGGGCGGGACGCGCTGTCGCGCGGCCAGGCCAAACTTACGGCCTTGGCGTGTCTGCTGGCCCAGGCCGAAGACTATGCGGAACAGCGCGGGGAATGGCCGGTCATTGCTCTGGACGATCTGGCCTCCGAACTGGATCGCACCCACCAGGCGCGGGTGCTGGAGCGCCTGCTTGCCGGCCCGGCGCAGATCTTCGTCACGGCAACCGAAACGCCGGCCGCGCTGCAGGCGCTGACTGACATCACCCGGTTCCACGTGGAACATGGACAGATCGTGGCTGTGCCATAGTGCGTACAACAGGGCCGCTCGACCCTGGCTGGTATAATTCGGGTTGCAATCCTTTCATTCTCGGCGCACCGCTTCCTGTGGTGCCCGACCTGCGGAGCCTACGGCAAGCGCAATGAGCGACGAACAGAACACCCCGGTAAACAATGGCAACTACGACGCCAACAGCATCACCGCCCTGGAAGGCCTGGAGGCTGTCCGCAAGCGTCCCGGTATGTACATCGGCGACGTCCATGACGGTACCGGCCTGCACCACATGGTGTTCGAGGTGGTCGACAACTCCATCGATGAGGCGCTGGCCGGTCATGCTGACCATGTCGCGGTGACGATCCACGCCGACGGTTCGGTGTCGGTCTCCGACAACGGTCGTGGTATTCCGGTCGGCAAGCATGAGCAGATGAGCGCCAAGCTGGGCCGCGAAGTCTCGGCAGCCGAAGTGGTGATGACGGTCCTGCACGCCGGTGGCAAGTTCGACGACAACAGCTACAAGGTTTCCGGCGGCCTGCATGGTGTGGGTGTCAGCGTGGTCAATGCGCTGTCGCAGAAGCTGCTGGTGGACGTATTCCAGGGCGGCTTCCATTACCAGCAGGAATTCAGCAACGGCGCTGCCGTCAGCCCGCTGGCCAAGCTGGAAAGCACCACCAAGCGCGGCACGACCGTGCGCTTCTGGCCGTCGACCGTCGCGTTCCACGACAACGTCGAATTCCACTACGACATCCTGGCCCGTCGCCTGCGTGAACTGTCGTTCCTGAACTCCGGCGTCAAGATCGTGCTGGCGGACGAACGCGGCGATGGCCGGCGCGACGACTTCCACTATGAAGGCGGCATCCGCAGTTTCGTCGAGCATCTGGCCCAGCTGAAGACGCCGCTGCATCCGAACGTCATCGCGGTCAGCGGCGAATCCAACGGCATCACCGTGGAAGTGGCGCTGCAGTGGACCGATTCCTACCAGGAAACGATGTACTGCTTCACCAACAATATTCCGCAGAAGGACGGCGGCACCCATCTGGCCGGTTTCCGCGGTGCGTTGACCCGTGTGCTCAACAACTACATCGAGCAGAACGGCATCGCCAAGCAGGCAAAGATCAACCTGACCGGCGATGACATGCGAGAGGGCATGATCGCGGTGCTGTCGGTGAAGGTGCCCGATCCCAGCTTCTCCAGCCAGACCAAGGAAAAGCTGGTCAGCTCGGACGTGCGTCCGGCCGTGGAAAGTGCCTTCGGCCAGCGTCTGGAAGAATTCCTGCAGGAGAATCCGAACGAAGCGAAGGCGATTGCCGGCAAGATCGTCGATGCCGCGCGCGCGCGCGAAGCGGCCCGCAAGGCTCGTGACCTGACGCGCCGGAAGGGCGCGTTGGATATCGCCGGCCTGCCGGGCAAGCTGGCCGACTGCCAGGAGAAGGATCCGGCGCTGTCCGAGCTGTTCATCGTCGAGGGTGACTCGGCAGGTGGTTCGGCCAAGCAGGGTCGCAACCGCAAGAACCAGGCGGTGCTGCCGCTGCGCGGCAAGATCCTCAACGTGGAACGTGCGCGCTTCGACCGCATGCTGTCGTCCGACCAGGTCGGCACGCTGATCACCGCGCTCGGTACCGGCATCGGCCGTGATGAGTACAACCCGGACAAGCTGCGCTACCACAAGATCATCATCATGACCGACGCCGACGTCGACGGCGCCCATATCCGCACGCTGCTGCTGACGTTCTTCTACCGTCAGATGCCGGAGCTGATCGAGCGCGGCTACGTCTACATCGGCCTGCCGCCGCTGTACAAGATCAAGCAGGGCAAGCAGGAGCTGTACCTGAAGGATGATCCGGCGCTGGACAGCTATCTGGCCAGCAG
Source organism: Stenotrophomonas sp. 112478_Sma (assembly GCF_056479905.1). Lineage (NCBI taxonomy): Bacteria > Pseudomonadati > Pseudomonadota > Gammaproteobacteria > Lysobacterales > Lysobacteraceae > Stenotrophomonas > Stenotrophomonas sp. 112478_Sma. The sequence continues at coordinate 6,345 of NZ_CM151072.1, forward strand.
CGCGGTGGAAAACGCGTCGCTGGTGCCGGCCGCCGGCGAGCCCGGCATCGAGGGCGTTGCCCTGGAGAAGCTGCTGCTGGCCTACGCCTCCGCGCAGGACGCGATCGAACGCAATGCGCATCGCTACGATCGCAACCTGCTCGAAGCGCTGGTCGACTTCATGCCACTGGAACAGGACACCCTGCGCAATGCCGGCCAAGGTGAAGGCCTGGACGCGCTGGCCAGGCGCCTGAACCAGGGCAGCCTGGGCAGCCCGCGTTTCAGTCTGGAACTGCAGGAGGCCAATGAACAGCGCCCCGCGGCCGTGCTGGTGACCCGACGTCACATGGGCGAAGAGCACATCCAGGTGCTGCCGCTTTCGGCCCTGGAAACCGGCGAACTGCGCGCGATCCACCAGGCAGCTAAGCTGCTGCATGGCCTGGTACGCGAGGGGGCGACCATCACCCGCGGTGCCAAGTCGATCGAGGTCGATTCGTTCGTCAAGGCGCAGAACTGGTTGCTGGATGAAGCCAAGCGCGGTCGCCAGATCCAGCGCTTCAAGGGCCTGGGTGAAATGAACCCGGAACAGCTGTGGGATACCACCGTGAATCCGGATACCCGCCGCCTGCTGCAGGTACGCATCGAAGACGCCGTGGCCGCCGATCAGATCTTCAGCACCCTGATGGGCGATGTCGTCGAGCCGCGTCGCGACTTCATCGAAGACAACGCACTGAAGGTCGCCAACCTGGATATCTGACACAATCGGGACGTGGCCGGTGCGCGGGGAGGCGCGCCGGCCCTTGCCCCTTGATCGCAGGTATCTGATGTCCGCTTCCGCTCCGGTTTCCGCACCGCCGCCGGTTCCGCCGGCGACCGCCGCGCCCCCGCGCCGCTTCGCCGCTGGCGGGATTCTTCATCGATCTGGGCATCGCCGCCGTCACCCTGTTCGGCCTGAGCCTGATCAGTGGCCTGTTCTGGGGCCTGTACCGCGGAATGATGGTCGGCTACGCAAACGCGAAGGCCAACGGCGCCGCGCCCGATCCCGGCACCCTGACCGAAGCACTGGGTCAGCCGGGTGCCCTGGCGCAGATCCTGATGGCGCTGTTCGCTACCGGCGGCGCGGCCCTGCTGCTGTATTTCTGGCGACGACCGGCCAATGCGGCCGAACGCCAGGCGTCGCGTGACGCGCTGCGCCGGCCCTCCACCTGGGGCTGGACGCTGCTGGTGGCCACGTTGATCGTAGTGGGCAGCAACGGCATCGCCTTCCTGTCCCGGCAGTTCGGCATCGAACCGGTGCCGACCAACGTGGAACTGATGCAGAACGCGGTCGCGCGCTTTCCGCTGTTCCTGATGCTGTTCGCGGTGGTGCTGGCGCCGGCCTACGAGGAACTGCTGTTCCGGCGCGTCCTGTTCGGGCGCTTGTGGCAGGCCGGTCGCCCCTGGCTGGGCATGATACTGAGCAGCCTTGCCTTCGCCCTGATCCATGAAATTCCCGGCACCAGCGCCAACGGCCCGGCCGAGATCGCCCAGCTGTGGCTGGTCTACGGCGGCATGGGCGCTGCATTCTGCTGGCTGTACCGCCGTACCGGAACGCTCTGGGCGGCCATCGCCGCACATGCCCTGAACAATGCCGTGGCACTGGTGGCGCTGGTGTTCTTTGGCGCGACGTAACGGCTGTCCGCTTGACGAAAGATTAAGCAGCGACGATACACACTGCGCTCATGAACACGGGGGTGGACCCATGAAACAACTGCTGCTGGCCCTTGTCATCACCACCCTGGTCAGCGCCTGCGCGACCACCACATCGCCGACCGGACGGCGGCAGATGATCGGTGGCGTCTCGCAGGCACAGCTTGACCAGCTCGGCGCGCAGGCGTTCGCCGAGACGAAGCAGAAGGAAAAGATCAGCACGGACGGCCGGCAGAACGGCTACGTGCAGTGCGTGGTCAACGCGCTGGTCGCCCAGCTGCCTCCACAATACCGTGGCGTACGGTGGGAAACCGCCGTGTTCGTCGACAAGGAACCCAACGCTTTCGCCCTGCCTGGCGGCAAGGTGGGCGTGAACACCGGCATCTTCACCGTAGCCAGGAACCAGGACCAGCTGGCGGCCGTGATCGGCCACGAGATCGGCCATGTCATCGCCCGCCACCACGAGGAGCGCATCACCCGGCAGATGGGCGCGCAGACCGGCCTGGCGGTACTCGGCGCACTGGCCGGCGCTGCCTATGGCGAAGGCGCGGCCAGCACGGTCAACCAGCTCGGCGGCATGGGGGCACAGACGGCGTTCCTGCTGCCGGGCTCGCGGACCCAGGAAAGCGAGGCGGACGTGATCGGCCAGCGGCTGATGGCGCAGGCCGGCTTCAACCCGGCGCAGGCGGTGGACCTGTGGCAGAACATGATGGCCGCCAGCGGCGGACGCAGCCCGCAATGGCTGTCCACCCACCCCGATCCGGCCAACCGGATCCAGGAGCTGCGACGTGATTCCCCTGCCCTGATGCCGGTCTACCAGCAGGCGCAGGCGGCCGGACTGCGACCAAAGTGCGGATGAGTGCGCAGTTTCATGCTGTATTGCAGCACATAAAACGATTTCTCACGCCATCTGTTTCTGATACGTTTGGCGGCTCAGATTTTTCTGACAGTCCGACTTTGCCGCTATCCGGCGGTTCGATCGAGGTGAACGATGATTTTCCGTAAACACAAAGCTGTGCTTTCCGTCCTCGTCGCGACCGCCCTGACCGGCGCCGTGGTCACCGATGCGCTCGCGCAGTCCTCGCGTTCCTCCGACCGTGGCAACCGCGGCGGCAGCAGCAAGCAGGCCAAGGCCGAACCGCTGTACCCCAATGCGACCCGCCAGGAGCCGGCGGCCAAGTCCTCGGCCAAGATGGGTGGCAAGCTGCAGAAACTGGTAGACAGCTACAACAAGGAAAAGTTCCCGGAGACCCGCACCCAGGCCGACGCGATCCTGGCTGACAGCGCCGCGAACGAGTACGACAAGTCGCTGGCCGCGCAGCTGGCTTCGCAGGCCGCCTACCAGACCGACGATGTCGCCGCCGCCATCGCCTACCTGAAGCAGGTGCTGCAGTTCAACGGCCTGGACAACAACGGCCACTTCCAGTCGATGCTGATGCTGGGCCAGCTGCAGCTGCAGGAAGACCAGACCGCCGAAGGCCTGGCCACCCTGGACAAGTACTTCGCCGAGAGCAAGTCGACCAAGCCGGACGAGCTGATCGCCAAGGGCCAGGCGCTGTACCAGCTGGAGCGCTACCAGGAAGCGATCCCGGTGCTGAAGCAGGCCATCGCCGGCTCCACCGAGCCGAAGGACAGCTGGAACCAGCTGCTGATGGCCGCCCTGTCCGAGGCCGGCCAGACCGGTGAAGCCGTGCAGGCCGCCGAGGCCTTGGCGGCGAAGAACCCTAACGACAAGAAGGCGCAGCTGAATCTGGCCAACATGTACATGCAGGCCGACCAGATGCCCAAGGCCGCCGCGGTGATGGACAAGCTGCGCAGCAGCGGCCAGCTCACCGAAGAGCGCGAGTACAAGCAGCTGTACTCGATCTATGCCAACACCGAGAACAAGGAAAAGGACGTCATCGCGGTCATCAACGAAGGGTTGCAGAAGGGCATCCTGAAGCCGGATTACCAGGTCTACCTGGCGCTGGCCCAGTCCTACTACTACTCCGACCAGGTGCCGCAGGCGATCGATGCGTGGCAGAAGGCCGCCCCGCTGTCCAAGGACGGTGAGACCTACCTGAACCTGGCACGCGTCCTGCATGCCGAAGGTCGCGTCCCCGAGGCCAAGCAGGCCGCCCAGCAGGCGCTGGCGAAGGGCGTGAAGAACCAGGCTGATGCCAAGAAAATCATCAACCTGAAGTAAGTAGGAATAACGCCTGAACGCCTGCTCAGTTGATGCGCAGGCGCTCAGGATTGGTATAAGCTTGGAGGTTCCTGCGGTGTCATGCACCGCTGATCAGGGATTCCGCCCCCGGCATCCCGGCCCCACTATTGAGCTCTTGGCGCATGACGGAACAACTAGTCGTTCACCGGTACGAACAACCCGATGACAAGGGGCTGAGCTGGCCTCGCATCGTCGGCATCGCGTTTGTAATCGCCCTGCATCTGGCCGCCTTCATGATGCTTCTGATCCCTGCCGTGGCTCCCAAGGCCGCTGCGGAGAAGGAACGCAATGTGATGGTGACCATCGTCGACGCACCGCCGCCGCCGCCCCCGCCGCCGCCGCCGCCGCCGCCGACAGATACTCCGCCGCCGCCGGTGAAGAATCTGTCGCCGCCGAAGCCGTCGCCGGTCCCGCCGCCGCCGCAGGCGCCGGTCGTGGACGTGCCGGAACCGCGTCCGAACGATATCGTCACTCCGCCGACCCCGCCGTCGCCGCCAAGCCCGCCGGCGTCGATCGAGGCCAGCGTGGACATCTCGTCCAAGGCGATGAATCCCCCGCGTTATCCGCCGGCAGCATTCCGCGCTGGTATCCAGGGTGAAGTGATCCTGATCATTGATGTCGATGCCAGCGGCAACGTCACCAATGTCACGGTGGAAAAGTCCAGCCGTAACCGCGACCTGGACCGTGCTGCGATGGAAGCAGCACGCAAGTGGCGCTTCAACGCCGCTGAATCTGGCGGTAAGAAGACGGCAGGTCGCGTTCGCGTCCCGGTCAACTTTGCGCTGAACTGATGCGTTCGGGTGGCTTCGGGCCACCCCCGCTCCGGTTCGATTGTTTAGCTTAGCTACACCCTTTATCACCACACACAACAAAGGTAAGCGTCATGCTGCAGGAAATTTTCATCGCCGCTGCTGCCGGGGGCAATCCGTCCAACGCCCTGTCGCAGATGGGCTTCGAGCACCTGATCCACGAAATGACCACCAAGCCGGGTGATTTCGCTGTTTCCTGGGTCGTGCTGCTGACCCTGGTGATCATGTCGGCCATGTCCTGGTACTGGACCGTCATCAACATCTTCCGCGCCACCCGCCTGAAGAGCGCTGCCGATCGCGTCGTCAGCCTGTTCTGGGACACCCCGAACGCGCAGGACGCCATCCGTGCGATGGAAGAGCAGCCGGCTTCGGAGCCGTTCTCGAAGATCGCCCTGGACGCTGCCCAGGCAGCTGCCCACCACCAGCGCGCTGAAGGCGGCGGTACCGGTGGCCTGGGTGAGAACCTGAGCCGTTCGGAATTCGTCGACCGCGCCCTGCGTCAGGCCGTCACCCGCGAAAGCAACAAGCTGCAGTCGGGCATGACCCTGCTGGCCACCGTCGGCGCGACCGCTCCGTTCGTCGGTCTGCTGGGTACCGTGTGGGGCATCTACGGCGCGCTGATCAAGATCGGTGCCACCGGCTCCGCTTCGATCGACGCCGTTGCCGGCCCGGTGGGTGAAGCGCTGATCATGACCGCGATCGGTCTGTTCGTCGCGATCCCGGCCGTGTTCGCCTTCAACTTCTTCAGCAAGATCAACAGCGCGACCATCAGCAAGTTCGATACCTTCGCGCACGACCTGCACGACTTCTTCGCCACCGGTTCGCGCGTCCGCTGATTGCGGCGCGCTTCCACCCGCGACGAAGCAAGTAGTCATCAAGATCTAGACGGAGCCCGTTATGGCTTTCAGTAGTGGTAACAGCGGCGGCCCCATGGCCGACATCAACGTTACGCCCCTCGTGGACGTGATGCTGGTGCTGCTGATCATCTTCATCATCACGGCGCCCCTGATGTCCCACAAGGTCAAGGTGGATCTGCCGGAAGCCAACCTGATCCAGAATCCGGATGACGCCGAGAAGCGCTCCGGTCCGATCACCCTGGCAGTCAAGGAAGACGGCTCGATCTACTGGAACGACGAAGAAATCACCAAGCAGACGCTCGAGTCGCGCTTGGCGACCGCCGCCCAGCAGACCCCGCAGCCGCCGCTGAACCTGCGTGGTGACCGCACCACCAAGATGCGCGTCATCAACGACCTGACCAAGGTCGCGCAGGAGCAGGGCATGCTGGACGTCGGCTTCGTCGCGACCAAAGAAAAGGGGCAATAAGCCATGGCATTCAGTAGTGGTGGTGGCAAGGGCCCCATGGCCGACATCAACGTCACGCCCCTCGTGGACGTGATGCTGGTGCTGCTGATCATCTTCATCGTGACCGCGCCGATCATGACCTACCCGATCGCCGTGGACCTGCCGCAGCGCGTGCTCAACCCACCGCCGCAGCTGGTCGAACCGCCGCCGCCGATCGAACTGAAGATCGACGCCAGCAACCAGGTCTCGTGGAACAACAGCCCGATCAGCACCAGCGAGCTGCAGCAGCGGATGGAACAGGAGGTCCAGCGTGACCCGACCAACCAGCCGGAACTGCGGATCGATGCAAGCCCGGATTCCGAGTACGACGTGATGGCCAAGGTTCTGGCTGCCGCGAAGAATGCTCAGATGAAGAAGATCGGCTTCGTACAGCAGTAAACGCAATACCGCAACACAACAGTCATGACGCGACTGCAGACGCCCCTGGAGACAGGGGCGTCTTTTTTTGTGCCTGCGAAGCCCGACGGGGTCAGATCCCTTTCCCTGCGGAAAAGGGATCTGACCCCCTCTGACTTCACGCGCCCGCTATGATCGGCGCATGCTCGCCCTCTTCGACTCCCTCCGCCACTGGCTTGATGGCATTGCCCACCTGGGTTCGATCCTGGCCGTGGCCTACCTGCTGTACCTGCTCGCGCTGGCGGGCTGGATCATGCTGCAGAAGCGCGAACCGGTAGCCACGCTGAGCTGGATCCTGTCGCTGGCCCTGCTGCCCTACCTCGGCCTTTTCATCTATTACCTGCTCGGTCCGCAGAAGGTGAAGCGGCAGCGCCTGCGTCGTGGCCGCGCGCGATCGGGGATGGAGCATTACAGCGACGTCTGCCCGCCCGATGCCGATTGCACCGAGCTGGCCAAGATCGCCCAGGCCACCACCGGACTGGCGCCGAGCAGTGCCACCGAAGTGACCTGGCTGGTCGATGGCGCGGCGACCTATGCCGCGCTGCTGGAAGCGGTGGCGCAGGCGCGTGACCACGTGCATCTGGAGTACTACATCTTCAATCCCGACCATGCCGGAACCGCACTGCGTGATGCCCTGGTCGAACGTGCCCGCGCCGGCGTGCAGGTGCGGCTGCTGCTCGATGCAGTGGGCTCGTCCGCGGTGCCGCGACGCTTCCTGCAGCCGCTGCTCGACGCCGGCGGTGAAGCGGTCTGGTTCCATCCCCGCCAGCTGCTGAAGCCCTTCAAGCGACCGTGGCTGAACCTGCGCACCCACCGCAAGCTGGTGATCGTCGATGGCCGCCTCGCCTTCACCGGCGGCATCAACATCACCGATGACGAGGATGAGAGCCGCAACGCCAACGCCTATCGCGACCTGCACATGCGCATCCGCGGTCACGTAGTCCGCAGCCTGCAACTGGTGTTTGCCGAGGACTGGCTCTACGCCAGCGGTCAGGACCACTCGCATTTCGACATCGCGCGGATGTGGCCGGCGGACATGCCGCTCCGCGGCGAAGGCTCGATCAACGCACAGGTGCTGGTGTCCGGCCCGGACTCGGGCTGGGAGACCATCCACCGGCTCCACGTGGCGGCCATCCAGGAAGCGCAGGAGCGCGTGTGGCTGGTCACGCCCTACTTCGTGCCGGGCGAAGCCGCGCGGATGGCACTGACCTCGGCCGCGCTGGGGGGACTGGACGTGCGCCTGCTGGTGCCGAAGATGAGCGATTCCTGGTTCGTGACCCAGGCCGCACGGTCCTACTTCGACGAGCTGCTGCACGCCGGGGTGAAGATCTACGAGTACGGCCCCCGCATGCTGCATACCAAGGCCTTCATCGCCGACGACGACGTCTGCATCGTCGGCAGTGCCAACTTCGACCATCGCAGCTTCCGCCTGAACTTCGAACTGTCGATGATGATCAGCGACCGCGAGCGGGTGGCCGCCCTGGCGGGCCTGCTGGAGGCCGAGTTCGAGCGCGCTACCCGCGTGCACGACCAGGCCGCGGCCCGCTCGCTGTGGCTGCAACGCCTGCCCGAGGCTTTCGCGCGCCTGGCCTCGCCGCTGCTGTAAGGCGGCGCTACACTGCGGCGATCATCCGGGGAGCCTGACTATGTACTGGTTGTACCTGCTGCCGGCGCTGGGCTGTTTCGCCTTCGCGCTGAAAACCCCAAGCCCGGGGCTGATGGCGCTGGCGCTGCTGGCGGCCCTCGCCTTCCTGCTGGCCTGGGTGCGTGGCCGCTACGTGGCCCGGTTCGGTGATCTGCAGAGTGATCCCTCAACCCTGATCGATGCCGATGAACTGCGCCGCCTGCGTGAGCAGGCCGAGGCCCGTGGCGCGGATCAACGCGACGAACACGATCCGTCCCCTCTTTCCAAGTAGTACCGTTCGATGACCCAGCTCAGTGTCAACGTCAACAAGATCGCCGTCCTGCGCAATTCGCGCGGTGGTGCCGAACCCGATGTGGTGCGTGCCGCCCAGGCCTGCCTGGATGCCGGAGCGCATGGCATCACCGTGCATCCGCGACCTGATCGACGCCACATCACCGCCGAGGACGTGCTTGCGCTGTCCACGCTGACCCGCGTCCGTGGCGTCGAATTCAACATCGAAGGAAATCCCTTCGCACCGCCACGCGACGGCTACCCGGGGCTGCTGCCGCTGTGCGCGCAGACGCGTCCGGCGCAGGCCACCCTGGTGCCGGACGGCGATGGCCAGATCACCTCCGACCACGGTTTCGACTTCGAGCGCGACGGCGAGCGCCTGCGTCCGCTGGTGGCCGAGCTGAAGGCGATGGGCTGCCGGGTCAGCCTGTTCGTCGATGCCGGCAACCCGCTGCTGGAACAGGCGGCCGAGGTCGGCGCCGATCGCATCGAGCTGTACACCGGACCCTATGCCGAAGCGCACGCCGCAGGCGACGCCGCAGCGATGCTGGCGTTGTTCGCCACGGCCGCGCGCCGCGCGCAGGCCGTGGGGCTTGGCGTGAATGCCGGCCATGACCTGTCGCAGGACAACCTGCGTGACTTCCTGGCGAACGTGCCGGAGGTGCTGGAGGTCTCGATCGGGCATGCGCTGATCGGCGAGGCCCTGTATGACGGGCTGGATGCGACCGTTCGGGGCTATCTGGCGCTGCTCTGAGGTAGCGCCGGACCCTGCCCGGCGGGGCCAATACTGTTGTCGCAGCCGCTGAGACGGCAGCGGCGTAGGCTACCCACATGGGTATCGCGATCAAAGGCCGAGGGTCCAGCTCCCACCTTGCCGGGCGCTTCGAGAGCACCGTCAGCGAGGCGGTGGACGACGGCTGGGACGTGGATGAAAGCGAAGAGTTCGCGGCCCCCCGTCTGCGCACCGAGGTACGCGCTGAAACCGCGCGCAGCATCATCAGCCGCAATACGTCCCCGGACGTAGGCTTCAGCCAGTCGGTCAATCCGTATCGTGGCTGCGAGCACGGCTGTTCCTACTGCTTCGCGCGCCCGTCGCATGCCTATCTGAACCTGTCGCCGGGCCTGGATTTCGAGACCAAGCTGTTTGCCAAGACCAATGCGCCGCAGCTGCTGCGCAAGGAGCTGTCCCGGCCAGGCTACGTCCCGCAACCGATCGCGCTCGGCATCAACACCGATGCGTACCAGCCGATCGAGCGCAAGTTCAAGCTGACCCGTCAGTTGATCGAGGTGATGCTGGAGACGAAGCATCCGTTCTCGCTGATCACCAAGAACGCGCTGGTCGAGCGCGATATCGACCTGCTTGCGCCACTGGCGGCAGAGAACCTGGTCAGCGTGCATTTCTCGGTGACCTCGCTGGATCCACGCCTGTCGGCGAAGCTCGAGCCGCGCGCCTCTGCACCGCACGCGCGCCTGCGCGCGATGAAGCGTCTGCACGAGGCGGGCATTCCGGTTGGCGTGATGGTCGCGCCGGTGATTCCCTGGATCAACGACAGTGAACTGGAAAGCGTGCTCGAAGCGGCGCACGAGGCGGGTGCGCGCACTGCCGGCTATGTGCTGCTACGCCTGCCTCTGGAGGTTGCGCCGCTGTTCCGCGACTGGCTGGACGCCCACCATCCGGATCGCGCTGCGCACGTGATGAGCACCATCCAGCAGCTGCGCGGTGGCAAGGACTATGACAGCCGCTTCGGCACGCGCATGCGTGGCCAGGGGGTCTATGCGGATCTGTTGAACAACCGCTTCAAGCTGGCGCGCAAGCGCCTGGGCTTCGACGCCCAGAACAGCCACTGGCCGAAACTGGATTGCAGCCGCTTCCAGAAGCCGCTGCCGCCGAAGGTGGATTCGCCTCAGGGGTCGTTGTTCTGAAGTAGCTACCGCGGAACGCGTGGGGAAAACCGTGATCGCGATCTGCGCCCCGGCGACGGGTACGACATCGCGACGGCACACATCGCTCTGTTCAACTGTGTGAACTCCAGATTACTATCCACTTCCTCAGACCCGGACGAAGCCGCCAGAGGGTAGAAGGACAACGTGACGGACCCTGCTTCGCCTCTGCGATTTTGGAAAGCAAACATTATGAAAGCGCTTTTCTGGCTTGGCATCGCGCTTCTTGTGATGCTCCCGGTGAACTTCCTTGTGGTGACTATTGGCAGACTTCTGTCAGGCGAAGTCTTTGGGGCAAGGGAAGTGGTAGGTCTTGGCATGGCGATATTCGGGGTGGCGGCAGCCGTCATTCTGTACAGATGGCGCTCACTCGGAAGCTCTCGACGACAAGGGAATCGTTGACAGTGGCTTCGGACTGATATGGTCGAAGCTGGTACGGGCGGTACTCACGGCAGCATTCCGGGCAAGGGAGGCGGGATATGCCTGGCGATCCCGTGCAAGCCACGAGCTGAGCGCAGCAAGGAATTAGGCGCTTCGTGCAGGCGGATCGATAACGTTGATGAAGCGAAGGCCGATGCCCAGTTGCAGATTGAGCAGCCGCTTGCCAGATGGGGGCCAACAGATCAATGCCAGTCTTTTTGTGCCAGAACGATCTGGAATGCAAGCGCCGCTGATCGACAGGCAGAGCAAGATCAGCGGTTGTTGAATTAAATGGTGCCGTGGCTGAGATGAGACTACGACAGAGTCTCCGATTGAATGGAATCAAACATTCCGGGATCCAATCCAACGAGCTTCTGAATACAAAGAGGGACATCATTCAGGAGTGGAAGACTGACTGTCCTGAAGACCAGAAGAAAGGCGGTGAGCGCCCTCGCGATACAAAAGAAGGTACGCAGCGCAGGATCACGCGAAAATTCGTTTGTGGCCCGGACAGCTGGGCAGTTGGTGGCTAGTCTTACCACTGGAAATCAGAAGTGCCAGATCAAACCAACATGATTATTGTAGAGCCTATGCAAAAACCCGGAGTGGGGCCGTGAGGTCCGAAGGCGGGAGAAATACTGACACTACGATTTGGCTGATGTTATGGGGCTGGATGGATGTCATTGGTTTGGCATTCATGGCGGGAGCAAACGTCTACCAGGGGAGGGTTCCAGTTCTTTCGGACATATCTGATGCGATCAAAGCGCAGCAAATGTATGGAAGCGTATTTCCAGTCATTGTTTCTGCGGTGAGCGTAGCTCTACTGGCTTCTTTTGTTGCGTCCGGATATCTGTTGATCAGGGGGAGCAATGCAGGGCGACGCCTCGCCTTTACTCAATCTCCATTCCGAATTTTCTTGTTCATGCCGTCGCTATTTTTTCTGGAATACACCGGCGCTGTCAGCCAGCACTCGTGGGTCCTAGCTGCAGCCTTGGTGCTCACAGAGCTCGCGAAGCTCTGGTCGATCAGGCGCCGCCCAGCCGCTGATCGGCTGGGTGGCGGATGAAAATTGTCGGGCTGCTATTGCTAGGCGCGATGATCTCGCATGTCGCCTGCTGCTTGCGAATGTCACAAATAAGCCCCACGTAATTTATTTCATCAAGTCATGAAACAGTCGCGCGGCCATTATCGAAGCTCTCGAGACCTGGATATGCAAGTGCTATCGCAGCAACTGTTCTCACGGTATGCGAGAGAAATCTGGAAGAAAATTGTGAATAATGCCAAGTTTGTAAAGATCTTTCTTCTGACGGCGAGGGCTACAAGTGTCGGCGCCTTGGTCTATTTCTACAGTAGGGCGTCGTCGCTCTACCGTCTTGTCAGAGAGTGCCTTGATCATGTGGGGGACGTTCCTGCGTTTGAAGCCTGCAAGCGTCATCCGGACTCAATTCAGTTTGAGCTCATTGGTATGACGGTGGCGTTCTTCGCGATTCTTGCGCTGACAAACTGCAAGATTTTATCTGCGGAAAAGTAAGGGAAAACAGAGTCATGTCCGATCTCGGAGAGAGACGGCAGTTGGGGAAGTGGATGGTAAAGACCAAATCGTTTTTCCGGTCGCTGCTGTACGTGGCGGTGGCTGTCCTGATAGGTGCGACCTACCTCTCAATGGGCCGTTCGATAGGAGGCGGAGATTGGAATGGGAAGCCAACGGAAGCAGATTTGCGCGGGGCCGCCAGGACGTTCGTGTTGCCTTCTGGATTCCCTCCGGCTGATGTCCAGATGCTGCAGAAGGTCACCTTCCTGGCGGTGGTCTTCGATGCTGAGCTCGAATCTGATCCAGAGCAGGTCGCTGCCTTCTTCTTGAAGCAGGCAGCAGAGAACAAGTGGCAAGTGAAAATGGACAGACAGCAGACCGAATACCGCCTGATGGTGTTCTGCGATGGCCGCTTGGCACGCTCGGTGGAGCTGACCGTCAAGGGGCGGATCGTCAAGCTGTATGGCGGGATCTACTGGGAGTCGAACAGGAACAGCGACATGTATTGCTCGACGGCTCTCCAGTAGGCAATGGCAGAATCACAGACCTGCCAGAACATATTCGGGGCTGTCCGTGACGTCTCACCCAGTACCGAACTACTTCTGCGCGCTTCTGCAATCAAAGCAGCACACAACAATTCTGGCGCATTGGCGGCTGCGGCTGTAGTGGGAGAGGAGATATGCAATTGAAATCCCCATTCAAATTTTCATGCCCTAGTTGTGGTGCTCCGGGGCAGGGCTTTCCGCTTCGCCGTTCGATCGAGAAGAAGGTAAGGACCGAATGCAGTAGCTGCGGAACCGAAATCGTTTCGGAGCTGGGCCACGTTAAATATGCAATCTGCTACGTAATCGCTTTGGTTTCTGTGGCGCCCATTGGTATTGTCCTTGTTGCGGGAATTTTGACCGCACAGTGGCTATGGGTAGCTGCAGCACTCATCCTTGCCAGCCTCATTTGGACGCCGACCATGCTTTTCCATTTGCGGAACGCCAAAGTGCTCATCGCCGACAGGCGACCGGAGCGATATGGGCGAACGCACACGCCAAGCACGTAGCTCCTGGTGGTGCCCCCCCCACTGACAGCTTCTGCGTATTCCGGGCGGGGTCCAGTTCGTTGCGATGAATCTGCCGCCGCCGAGCATCGATTGCCAACATCGCAAGACTGCGGTCGGTGCTGCGACTGGAACTTCACACCATATGGTGTGGGTTCACCGTCTGATGGGGTGATAAATCAGTGATGCCTCACCCACCCCCAAACAACTTCTGCGCACTCTGGAACAGAATCCAGCTCGTCGCGATGAACTTGTCGCCGCCCTGCGGCCGGTTGCCGCGATGGGTGTGGGTGAAGGCGGTCGGAGCGATCAGCAGGCTGCCGGTACGCGGTGCGATCTTGCGGCCCTGGAACAGGAACTCGGTTTCGCCTTCGTCGAATCCATCGTTAAGGTACAGCGTCCACAGCACATGCCGGTGCAGCGTCTCGGCCTGCGCATCCTTCGGGTACAGCTCGCAGTGCCAGTACGGGTAACCGCCCTCGCCTGCGGCATACCACTGCAGGTTGATCGCGCCCGGGCGCAGGCAGGTGCGCGCCAAGTCGGCCAACTGCTGCTCCGGCATGTCGGGGAAGTCCTCGGCCGACAGGCGTCGCGGCTGACCGTCGCTGTCCTGGATCTGCAACATCAACGGTGCGATCAGCGCCTGTGGATAACAGCGTAGATAAGTCAGCAGGCCCTTGAACACGGCCTGCTGCAGCTGTACGTCGACGTCCTGCCAGCCCTCCAGGCCGCTGATGCGCAGGTCCTTGCTGTGCTTGAGTTCCGGGAACACGCCGCTGCCGACGGCACCTGGCATCAGGCCGCGGGTGGCACGCAGGCGCTCGACGATGGCAGCACAGACCTCCGTGGGCACCGCGTTGTGGATGACTTCGATGAAATCGACCGGGCCCTGCTCGTGCATGCGTGCATTCCTTCGGCGGCAAGGGCTTGATGGTGCCGTTTGCCGCCGTCGGTGTCACCCCACGGTCATGTCATCGAACTGCCATGAGCGTGGCCGCAGTGCGCCGCTCAGGCCTGTGCGGCGTCGTGCTGGTGGTGGTAGCGCACCGCCTCGGCCACTTCCTCGCGCGAGCCGAGAAACACCGGCACGCGCTGGTGCAGCTGGTCGGGCTGGATGTCGAGGATACGCTCGCGGCCGGTCCAGGCGGCACCGCCGGCCTGCTCGACCAGCAGGCCCATCGGGTTGGCTTCGTACATCAGGCGCAGCTTGCCGGCCTTGGACGGATCCTTCCGGTCCCACGGATAGATGAAGATGCCACCGCGCGTCAGGATGCGATGCACATCGGCCACCATGCTGGCGATCCAGCGCATGTTGAAGTTCTTGCCACGCGCACCTTCCTTGCCGGCCAGCAGATCGCCGACATAGGCCTGCATCGGTGCTTCCCAGTGGCGCTGGTTGGACATGTTGATGGCGAATTCCTGGGTGGCCGCCGGAATCTGCATGTTCTCGGTGGTCAGCACGAACTCGCCCTTCTCGCGATCCAGGGTGAAGGCATGCGTTCCGTGGCCCACGGTAAGCACCAGCTGGGTGCTCGGCCCGTAGATGCAGTAGCCGGCCGCGATCTGCTTGCTGCCCGGCTGCAGGAACGCGTCATCGCCCGGCAGTTCGACGTTGGTCGGGCAGCGCAGCACCGAGAAGATGGTGCCGACGGAGACGTTGACGTCGATGTTGGAGCTGCCATCGAGGGGATCGAACAGCAGCAGGAAATCGCCACGCGGGTAGATGTCCGGCACCGGCTGGCTGTGGTCCATTTCCTCCGAGGCGCAGGCGGCGAGGTGGCCACCCCAGGCGTTGGCTTCGAGCAGTATCTCGTTGCTGATGACATCCAGCTTCTTCTGCGCCTCGCCCTGCACGTTGCCGGTACCGGCGTCGCCGAGCACGCCGCCGAGGGCGCCCTTGCTGACGGCGATGGAGATGCTGGTGCAGGCGCGGGCGACGACCGCGATCAGCTGACGCAGGTCGGCATTGATGCGGCCGGCGTGCTGTTCCTGGATCAGGAAGCGGGTCAACGAGGTACGGGACATGGGCGGACAGGTCTCGGCAGCGGGAAAACGCCTATTGTCGCCCGTCTGGCCGCTGCGTGCGTGAGCGCGGGAAGGCGTAATCGTTTCCAGATGCGCTCGTAGCGCCTTCCTTTTGTCGAGGCTCGTGGGAAGGGGAGGCGATGCAGGACACGCTGCAAAAACAAAGGCGCCTTCCGGCGCCTTTGTCTTCAAGCCACTGGAGCGTGGGTTCAGCCCTTGGCCACGGTGGCCACGGCCTTGGCGACATACTCCAGGTTGTTCTGGTTCAGCGCAGCCACGCAGATGCGGCCAGTGCCGACGGCGTAGATGCCGAACTCGTCGCGCAGGCGCTCGACCTGCTCGCGGCTCAGGCCGGAGTAGGAGAACATGCCCGCCTGCTCGTTGATGAAACCGAACTGCGGGGCGCCGGCGGCCGCCAGCTTCTCGACCAGGCCCTGACGCAGCGCGTGGATGCGTTCGCGCATCTCGGTCAGCTCCTGCTCCCACATCGCACGCAGTTCCGGGTTGGTCAGTACACCGGCCACCAGCGCTGCACCGTGGGTGGAGGGGCTGGAGTAGATGGTGCGGATCACGCGCTTGACCTGCGACTGCACGGCCTTGGCGTCGGCGGCGGTCGGCGCCACCATCGACAGTGCACCCACGCGCTCGCCGTACAGCGAGAACGACTTGGAGTACGAGTTGGCGACGATGAAGCTGTCGATACCGGCTTCGGCGATGATGCGCACGGCGGCGCCATCCTGCTCGATGCCCTTGTCGAAGCCCTGGTAGGCCATGTCGATGAAGGGGAACAGCTGGCGGTCCTTGAGCAGCTGCGCGACCTGCGTCCACTGCGTGACCGTGAGGTCGGCACCGGTCGGGTTGTGGCAGCAGGCGTGCAGCAGCACCACGCTGCCCGGCTGCAGCTTCTGCAGGTCGGCCAGCATGCCGTCGAAGTCGACACCGTGGGTCGCGGGATCGAAATAGGTGTAATCCACTACCTCGAAGCCGGCGGCACTGAACACCGCGCGGTGGTTTTCCCAGCTCGGGTTGCTCAGCGCGACGGTGGCGTGCGGCAGCAGCTTCTTGAGCACGTCGGCGCCGACGCGCAGCGCACCGCTGCCACCGACGGTCTGTGCGGTGGTGACGCGGCCTGCGGCCAGCAGCGGCGAATCCTTGCCGAACACCAGCTCACGCGTCGCCTGCGTGTACGCCGGAAGGCCGTCGATCGGCAGGTAGCCGCGCGGTTTGGCTTCGGCGGCGAGCTGCTGCTCGATCTGCTTGACGGCGCGCAGCAGCGGAATGCGGCCGCTCTCGTCGTAGTAGATGCCCACACCCAGGTTGACCTTGGTCGGGCGGCTGTCGGCGTTGTATGCCTCGGTCAGGCCCAGGATCGGGTCGCCTGGGACCAGTTCCACGTTTGCAAAGAAGGACACGGCGGTACTCGTTCGGTAGACGGAAAGGGGGAGGAATTGCGCCACGCGGCTTGCGGCATTTCGGCCGAAAACGGCCCATCGTAACAAAGCCTGCCGGGGCTGGCCGCCACCATCGTCATCCGCGGCCCCGTACCATGGCGTGCGTTGCCGACCGATCCATCAAGCTGAATCATGAATCCTCCCGCACGCCGCAATCGCCTGCCCCTGTCTGCCCTGCTGCTGTCGCCGCTGGTCGCGATGGCGGAGCCGTCCACGACCGCCCTGCCCCCGGTGCAGGTGCAGGCAGCCCGTGTGCAGGGGATCGATCCGTTCGCCCTGCCCGCCAGCCAGGACACGGTCTGGATCGATGCTGACCGCCCCGGCACCGGGGCGCAGCTGTCCGAAGCATTGGGCGGGGTGCCGGGCCTGCTGGCCCGCGACCGGCAGAACTTCGCGCAGGACACCCAGCTGTCGATCCGGGGCTTTGGCGCCCGCTCGACGTTCGGCGTGCGCGGGGTACGCGTGCTGATCGACGGTGTGCCGGCGACCATGCCCGATGGGCAGGGCCAGCTGTCGCACGCCAGCCTGCTGGGTGCCGAACGCGTGGAGGTGCTGCGTGGACCCTTCTCGGCGCTGTACGGCAATTCCTCCGGTGGCGTGCTGCAGGTGTGGAGCGCGCAGGGCCGGGCGGGCGACCCGTGGCGGCTGCGGCTCAGCGCGGGCGCGGACACGACCCTGAGCGTGGGTGCGCAGCTGCGCGGCGCGGGTCAGGTGCTGGACTACAACATCGCGGCCAACCACTTCAGTACCGATGGCTGGCGCGACCACAGCCGTGCCCGGCGCGAATCGCTCAACGCCCGCGTCGGCGGCGAACTGGCAGGCGGGCGGCTGGAGCTGCTGCTCAACGCGCTGGATGCGCCCGATGCGCAGGATCCGCTGGGTCTGACCCGCGCGCAGGTCGCGGCCGACCCGCGCCAGGCCACCGCCGTCGCTCATCAGTACAACACCCGCAAATCAGTGCGCCAGCAGCAGGCCGGCCTGCGCTGGAGCCGCGAGGCCGGCGCGCAGCGGTGGCAGCTGATGGGCTATGCCGGCCAGCGCTCGGTCACCCAGTATCTGGCGATCCCGCCGACGGCCCAGGCCAACCCGTTGCATGCCGGCGGTGTGATCGACCTGGACAGTGGCTATGGCGGCCTGGACGCGCGCTGGAGCTGGCAGGGCGAGGTGGCCGACCGACCGCTGGACCTGGTCGCCGGGCTCAGTGCGGACCGCCAGCGCCAGCAGCGCACCGGCTACGAGAACTTCGTCGGCAGCACGCTGGGCGTGCGCGGGCGCCTGCGCCGCGACCAGATCGACATCGTGCAGAACGTGGACCAGTTCGCCCAGGCCTGGTGGCAGTGGAGTCCGCGCTGGTCGCTGCTGGCCGGTGTGCGGCACAGTGCCGTGCGCTTCGAATCGGACGACCGCTACATCACCGACCGCAACCCGGACGACAGCGGCCACCGCCGCTACCGGGCCACCACACCCGTGGCCGGGATCAGCTTTGAAGCCCACCCGCAGTGGCGCCTGCATGCCGCCGTGGGCCGTGGCTTCGAGACACCGACCTTCAATGAACTGGGCTATCGCGCCGACGGCCAGGCCGGGCTGGCGCTGGATCTGGCGGCGGCGCGCAGCCGCACGCTGGAGATCGGCAGCAAATGGCATGCACAGGATGGAATGCAGCTGGATGCAAGCCTATTCCGTGCAGATACCGACGACGAGCTGGCGGTTGCCAGCAATATCGGTGGCCGCAGCACCTACCGCAACATCGGCCGTACACGGCGCCAGGGCATCGAACTGCAGTACCGGCAGCCGCTGGCCGAGCAGCTGGAACTGCAGCTGGCCTGGACCTGGCTGCAGGCACAGGTGCGGTCGCCCTATCTGACCTGTGCCGGCAGCGGCTGCCGTGTGCCCGATACCCGCGTGGATGCCGGTAGCCGCCTGCCGGGTGTTCCACGCCAGCAGGCCTTCGCCCGCCTGCAGTGGACGCCTGCGGACTGGCAGTGGGCGGTGGAGGCCACCGCGAGCAGCGATACCGTGGTGAACGACCTCGCCGACGAACGCGCGCCGGGTTACGCCCTGCTGCATCTGGAAGGGGGCCGCCAGTGGCGGCTGCCCGGAGGCGAGCTGCGGGCCTTCGCCCGGCTGGAGAACGTGCTTGACCAGGCCTACATCGGCTCGGTCATCGTCAACGATGGCAATGGCCGCTACTACGAGCCCGGCCCGGGCCGCCGCGCCAGTGTCGGCCTGCAGTGGTCATGGCGCTGACCTGACCGGCGGCGCCTGCGGGACGTCAGTCGGGCGCCTTGGCCGGCACGAACGGTGACGTCGGGTCGCTGGCCGGGAACGTTTCCTCCAGCGCCTCGTCCTGGTTGTCGCTGGCGTGCTGCTTGCGTTCGCGTCGCTTGAGCGGGCTCTCCTGCCCTCCCCGATGGCGGTCGCCGCCGTCCTTGCGGTCCAGCGCGGCCTGTTCAGCCTCGCGCTTCACCGGCAGATGCTCGCCGGACTGTGCGGCGTCGAAGAAGGGCGCGCCCGTGCCACGGAAGTCGGCATCATCGTTGTCGTGCTTGCCGCGCTGCTCGCCGGGAATTGGCGCACGGTTCTCGCGGAGCGGGTCTCGGGAGGTCTCTCGGCTCATGATCAGGTACCTGCGCATGGGGAGGACCACTACACCGCCACTGAGGTAAAGGCACCGCGAACCCTGCGTCATGAACATCTCTGTCACGGCTGGATAACGCTGCCGCCGGTATTCCTGCCCACCCGACCCGCTGCAGGAGCCGGTCATGCCCCGCTTGGAACGTCCCGCCCCGTCCGTGTTCAACGCCCTGCTCGATCCGCTCGGCCAGCGCACCGCGCAGCGCCGGACGCGTCGACACGAAGATCCGCAGGCCGTAGCCCAGGATTACCTCCAGTACATGCTCAGCGATTACGAGGAACGTCGTGGTCACGGTCATCGCAACTGGCGTGACCTGTGCCCGGTGTATGCCTTCGCACTGACCACACATGCGGCGGACTGGCCGCGTGGGGATGCGGCCGATACCTGCGAGGAGCTGGCCGAGCATTGGGAACAGATGCGAGGACAGTCGCGGCTGGGCTGGTCGCAGGCGCGGCCGGTGGTGGAAGACGCATGGCGCGCGCTGGATCATATTCCGGCAGCGGCGGTAAGACCCCTGCTGCAGTGACCTGGCCGTGACGCTGCGCGCCGACCCGGCGTGCACGGCATCGACACGGGTGGTTTACACCCGGCACCGGAAGCTGACGGTCCTGCTCAAGCACAGGTGCGCGCATGGCCCGCCCGATCTGGACCGGAACACTCTCCTTCGGCCTGCTCAACGTGCCGGTGTCGCTGATGTCCGGCGAACGCAAGGTCGATCTGCAGTTCCGCATGCTCGATTCGCGCGACCGCAAACCGATCCGCTTCGAACGGGTCAACGCCGATACCGGTGAGGAAGTTCCGTGGAAGGACATCGTCAAAGCCTACGAGTACGACAAGGGCAGTTATGTCGTGCTGGAGGAAGGCGACATCCGATCGGCGGCGCCCGAAAGCCATGAGACCGTGGAGGTGGAGACCTTCGTGGACGCGGCGCAGATCGATCCGCGCTACTACGAAAAGCCCTATCTGCTGGTGCCGGGCAAGAAGGCCGAGAAGGGCTATGTACTGCTGCGCGAGACGCTGCGCAGCACCGGCAAGGTCGGCATCGCACGGGTGGTCGTGCGTACCCGCGAGTATCTTTGCGCGGTGATGCCGCACGAGCACGCCCTGGTGCTGATGATCCTCCGCTATCCGCAGGAGCTTGTCGATCCGGAGGACCTCAAGCTGCCCACCGGCACCCTGTCCGAGTACCGCATCACCGGCAAGGAAACGGCGATGGCCGAGCAGCTGATCGAGTCGATGGCTGGCGACTGGGATCCGTCGCAGTATCACGACGAGTTCCGCGAGCGCCTGCAGCAGGTGCTCAACAAACGGATCAAGGCCAAGGGGGGCACCACCCGGGTGGACGAAGAGCCTGCACCGCGCGAGGACGCCACCACCAACGTGGTCGATTTCATGGCCCTGTTGCAGAAGAGCCTGGATGCGAACAAGCGAACCCCCGCGAGCAAGACGGCCGCGCGCAAGGCGCCGGCGAAGAAGGCGGCCGGCAAGACAGGCAGGAAGACCGCGAAGAAGGCAGCGAAGAAGGCCGCGCCACGGCGCAAGGCAGGGTGATCCATGTCGCTGCATCAGTACCGGCGCAAGCGTCGGCTCGGCGGCGGCAACGGGCAGACGCCGGAACCGGACGACCAGCCGGCGCCGGGTGATCCGAAGCGGCGGCCGATCTTCGTCATCCAGCTGCACCACGCCAGTTCGCGCCATTTCGATTTCCGCCTCGAAATGGACGGCGTGCTCAAGAGCTGGGCGGTGCCCAAAGGGCCATCGCTGCGGGTTGGCGAGAAGCGGCTGGCGGTGGAAGTGGAAGATCATCCCCTGTCCTATGCCGGCTTCCAGGGCGATATTCCCGAGGGCCACTACGGTGCCGGTCACGTGGAGGTCTTCGACCACGGCACCTGGGCATGCGCGGGTGATCCACTGCAGGCGCTGGCAGCGGGCAAGATCGATTTCGTCCTGCATGGCCAGCGGCTGGCCGGGGGATGGAAACTGGTGCGGACCGCGATGAAGGGACGCCAGGTGCAGTGGCTGCTGATCAAGCGCGAAGACAGCGAGGCCCGCGACGCAGAGGCCGACGACCTGCTGCACGCGCCATTGCATGAACACCCCGGGAGCGCGAAGAAGATGACGGACAGGAAGACACGCAAGGCGGAGTCGCGCTGGCACGCGCGCGCGCTGAAACTGCAGGGCGCCCGCGACCGCCCGTATCCGCGTGCATTCAAACCACAACTGACCGACCACCGCGATGCCGCGCCCGATGGCGATCGCTGGCTGCACGAGATCAAGTGGGATGGCTATCGCCTGCTGGCCGATCTGCACGGCGGTGAAGTGAAGCTCCGCTCGCGCAACGGGCTGGACTGGACCGGGGACTTCCCTGAAGTCGTGCAGGCCGTGCAGGCGCTGCCGGTTGATGACGCGCGCCTGGACGGTGAACTGGTAGTGCTCGACGAGAAGGGGCGCAGCGATTTCGCCGCCCTGCAGCGGGTCATCGATGGCAGCTCGAAGGCGCCGCTACGCTACCTTCTCTTCGACCTGCCCGGCGTGGCGGGAGTGGACATCAGCGCGGCACCGCTGCTTGAGCGCAAGACGCTGCTCAAGGCGTTGATCGGTGACACGCCCGGAACGCTGGCGTTCAGCGATCACGTGCTCGGCCATGGGCCGCAGGTCTTCGCCGCCAGTGGTAAGGCCGGGTATGAGGGCATCGTCAGCAAGCAGGTGGACGCGCCCTACGTCAACGTGCGTGCGCGCAGCTGGGTGAAGGTCAAGCATGAGGACACCGATGAGTTCCTGATCGTCGGCCATACCGCGCCGAAGGGCTCGCGCGTGGGGTTCGGATCGTTGCTGCTGGCAACTCCCGACAAGGACGGCCTGCGCTACGTGGGTCGCGTCGGCACCGGCTTCGACGATGACAGCCTGCGCGCGCTGGCGCGGACGCTGAAGCCGTTGGCGGTGGAGGACGCTGCGGTGGCGCTGCCCGCGCACGTCCCGTTTCGCGCCGCCAGCGTGCACTGGGTGAAGCCAGTGAGGGTGGCCGAAGTGGCCTTCCGTGGCTGGGGCAAGGAGGGGCTGCTGCGACAGGCCAGCTTCAAGCGGCTGCGCAGCGACAAGAGCGGCGAGGATCTGGCGATGCCTGCAAAGACCACGAGCAGCGACGACGCGGTTGCCATCAGTCACCCTGAGCGTGTGGTCTTCGCGAAGAAGAAGATCCGCAAGGGCGACGTGGCCGACTACTACCGGCAGATGGCGCGCTGGATCCTGCCCGGGATCGTGGGCAGGCCCCTTTCGCTGCTGCGCTGCCCTGATGGCGCGGGCAAGGCCTGCTTCTTCCAGAAGCACCACGGCCCGGGCCTGGGCGACGCCGTGCATGCGGTCCCCCTGCAGCAGAAGAGCGGTCGCGAGGACTACGTCTACATCGACGATGTGCGCGGCCTGCTGCAGCTGGTGCAGATGAACACGCTCGAGCTGCATCCCTGGGGCGCCACGGTCGCCGATCCCGAACATCCGGACCGGCTGGTATTCGATCTGGACCCCGGTGAGGGCGTCGGCTGGAACGAGGTCAAGGCCGGCGCGCGCGACGTGCGCGACCGGTTGCAGGAGATCGGCCTGCGCAGTTTCGTGCGGCTGTCCGGCGGCAAGGGCGTGCATGTGGTGGTCCCCCTGCAGCCCGCCGCCGACTGGGAACAGGCCAAGGCATTCTGCGAGGCCTTCGCGCAGGCGATGGCACAGCAGGCGCCCGAACGCTATGTGGCAACGATGAGCAAGGCCAAGCGCGGCGGTGTGATCTTCATCGATTGGTTGCGCAATACGCGTGGCGCGACCAGCGTCTGCTCCTGGTCGCTGCGCGCCCGCGAAAGTGCAGGCGTGGCGGTGCCGCTGCGCTGGGAAGAGCTTGCGCGGATCAAGGCGGCCGACGCCTTCCCGCTCGACAAGGCGCTGGCACGGGCCAAGCGCCTGAAGGCCGATCCGTGGCAGGGCATCGATGCGGTGAAGCAGACCCTGCCGTCGCTCGATCTGTAGGGCCGGGGCATTGGCCACGGCCCTGCAGCGGCGGGCTCAGAAGTCCGCGCGGATGCCGAAGGTGATGCGACGGCCGGAGAACTCGTACTGGGTCGGGAAGGCCTTGTCGATGGTGTAGCCGGTGGTCTTCTCGTCGAGCAGATTGATCGCCTCCAGGTTCAGCTTCCAGGTGTCGGTGAGGCGGAACCCGATAGAGGCATCGAGCTGGCCATAGGCATCGCGGTAAACCGGATACATGTTCAGATGGATGTACTCGACGTACTTGTCCTTGTAGTTGTACGAGGCGCGCGCGCTGAAGCGATCGTTCTCGTAGTACAGGGTGAAGTTGTACGCCTTCTCGGCCAGGCCTTCCGGCGGCGTCGGGATATCCAGGTCGGATGCACCGGTCAGCGAATTGTCGAGCTGGGTGTAGTTGGCATTGATGCCCCAGCCTTCCAGCGCCGGGTGCAGCATCGACAGCGGCAGCTGCGCGACCAGCTCCACGCCGGTGACCTTGTACGAGCCATCGGCGTTGACCGGCTGGTAGACCTCGAAGTCGTAGTAGCCGTCCAGCGAACCGTTGGCGTTGAGTTTCTCCACGTTCGGCACGATGCCGGTCAACGATTGCCGCACTACGCCGTCGATCTTCTTGGAGAAGTACGACGCGGCCAGCAGGCCACCGTTCTGCAGGTACTTTTCCAGGCCCACTTCCCACTGCCTGGCGGTGGTCGGCTTCAGTGCCGGGTTGCCATCCATGAAGCGGAAGCTGCTCCAGCTGACGGTGCGGCGGTAGGCAATGTCGGTCAGCGACGGACGCATCAGTGTTTCCGAGGCAGCACCGCGCAGCACCAGGCCGTCGGCGATCTCGGCGGTCATGTTGAAGCTGGGCAGGATCCTGCTGTAGTCGCCGCTGCTCGAAATCGGCGTCGGCGTGTAGCCGTTGCTGCCATCGGCGTTCTGCACCGGATGGAAGCCTGACGAATCGACGTCGGTGTCGATCGAACGCACGCCGAGGTTGGCGTACACCGGTACCTGACCGATGTCGAAGTAGAGATCGGCCATGGCATACAGGGCCAGGGTCTTCTCCTTCACCTCGTAGTACTGGCCCGGATCGATCGGGGTTTCATAGCCCGGGTAGCGGAACGTAGCGCGCGCATAGGCGTTGGAAACCTGCTGCCAGTCCAGGTCGCTCGGGCGATACGCACCACCCGGTGCCAGCTGGCTGATCCACACCGGGTTGCTGTCGGCCAGCGTGCGCGTATTGACCCAGGCGGCGCTGCCGGCGGTCGGGCCCTGGATCTTGCCGCTGCCGAACGCGCGTTCCTTGGTCTTGTCGGTGTAGCGCGCGCCGAACTGCACGCCGCTCAGTGCCGGGAAGAAGGCCAGGTTCATCTGCCGCCTCAGGTCGAGCTGCGCGGCGTACTTGTCATCCTTCACCTTCTCCAGCTCGGTTTCGTACGCTTCGAACAGGTACTTGTCCGCGGCGTTGTACATGTCGAAGCCGCCGGTTGTGCTCGGCACGGTCACGCCGCCGTTGCGGGTCCAGCGCGTGCGCGACGGCGCGTAGGCCACGTGCTTGAGGTTGGCGTAGTCCGAGTCCTTGCGCGCGCCGGAGTAGCCGACCAGCGCGTCGATGTCCCAGTTGCCCACCTTCCAGTCCAGCGTGCTGCTGAACTGACGGTAGTCGGTATCGGCGTTGCGTTCCTTGCTCAGGATTTCGTGCTGGGTGGCGGTGTAGGACACGTCCTTCAGCACGGTGATGCCGTAGGCCGACAGCGTGTCACGGTCGTAATCGTGGATGGTGTCCAGCGTGCTGCGGCTGGAGGCCGAGTACGCTGCGGCATCGTACTCGTCCTCGTGCGTGTCGTAGCCGCCGAGCATGGCGTCGAAGCTGAGCGAGAACGTGTCGCTGGGCTTGAACTGCAGCGAGGCGGTGGCGCCCCACTGGTCCTGCTCGTTGAGGTAGACGCGGTCGCCGACCTTGTCCTGGAAGACAATCCGGCTGGTTTCATCCTTGTCCATCCGGTTGCTGACGACGATGCCGGCATCGCGCGCCAGCACCGCGGCGGCCTGCGAACCGCGCGTACCCGACGCCTCCAGGAAGCGGCCCATGGGACGGAAGTTGATGCCTGAGTTGGAGTCGGTGCGGTTGGTGCGCTTGGCCTTGGAGAACGACACCAGGCCGCCCCAGTTGCCCCAGGTGTCACTGGCGAGGAAGGAGATCTTCGGATCGATCTTGCCGTTGATCGAGTTGTGCGAAGCTTCGGCCGACGCACTGAACTTCGGCTCGGGGAAGTCGAA
The DNA here is from genome assembly GCF_056479905.1 of Stenotrophomonas sp. 112478_Sma. Lineage (NCBI taxonomy): Bacteria > Pseudomonadati > Pseudomonadota > Gammaproteobacteria > Lysobacterales > Lysobacteraceae > Stenotrophomonas > Stenotrophomonas sp. 112478_Sma. The sequence goes on from NZ_CM151072.1 coordinate 32,040, forward strand.
TGGCTTGGCCGTTTCGATGTAGACCGAGCCGGCGATGCCGCCTTCCTCATCGGCGGCGGTCGGCGACTTCTGCACGGTCACCGTCTGCACCACGTCCGAGGCGAAGATGTCGAACTGCACGTCGCGTCCGCCACTGCCGGACGCCGTCGCCAGGTTGTTGATCGAGACCAGGGTGAACTCGCTGGGCAGGCCGCGCACGCTGACCCTGCTGCCCAGGCCCTTGTTGCGTTCGATGGTGACGCCCGGCATGCGCTGCAGCGCTTCGGCGAGATTCTGCTCGGGAAAATCGGCCACGTCGGTGGCGACGATCGAGTCGGAGAAGCCGATGTTGGCGCGCTTCAGGTCGACGGCGCGCTCCAGGCTCCGTGCATAGCTGCCGGTCACGGTGACCGTGTCCAGCTGCTGCAGCTGTTGGCGGGTATCGCCTTCGATCGCCTCCTCGGCCATCGCTTCGACGGGCAGCACGGCCAGGCCGCCGATCAGCACCGCATGCACGGCGCGGGACAACAGCTTCGCTTGGGAGGCCGCGGCGGCGGCCTCCCGGGTCTGGTAACGCATCGGATGATTCCCCGGTTCCCTGTGGTGTCTTACGCCGCGCCTGTTCCCGGGTTCCGTGGGTACAGGCCCCTGCGCCGCGTTGCCGACGTTCGGCGGGCACCGAGCCTAGGGGGAGATTGTTAAGCCCGTGTTGCGCTGCGTGAGGGCCGGCGTCCGAACCCCCATCCCAGCAGCAGCTGCACCGGCAGTGATACCAGCAGGCCGATGACGAACCAGCGTGGGAAATCCGCGCCGAGCGTCCACAGGCCGTAGCCTGCGCCCAGCACCAGCAGCGACCAGATCGAGGTGCCGTGCGCACGCGGCCAGCAGGGCGCGTAGTAGGTGGCGAAGGCGATCGCGGCGATGCCGCCGAGCACGGTGAACGCCAGGTCCCAGCCCAGCTGCGCTTCGCTGCCGGGATGCAGGCCGAGCAGCGCAGGCAGCCAGCCACCGGCACTGGTGACCAGGGCAAGCGCGAGCAACGCGCCAGCCAGGGCGACGATGGAAAGAAAGACAGTCTTGAGCATGCCGGGCATGGCCGCATTGTACGGCCGGACCGGCAGGGTGATGGCTTACAGCAGCTGCCTCAGCATCGCCTTCAGGCGTCGCCCTTCCTGCTGGAAGTAGTCGCGCTGCTCACGCCAGGCCGGGAACCGTTGCTCGACCTCCTGCCAGAACGCCGGCGAGTGGTTGGGCTGGATGAGGTGGCAGAGCTCATGCACCAGCACATACTCGAATGCCTGCGGACGCCCCAGGACCAGCGCAAGATCCAGGGCCATGCTGCCATCGGGAGCCAGCGAACCCCACTGCGAGGACATCACCTTCAAGCGCAGGCGGCTGGGTGCCCGTGGCAGGCCGGGCAGGTAGCGCGGCAGCCAGCGGCCCACGTCGGCGCGGGTCTGCGCCTCGAAGAACTCGCGCAGCAGACGGGGCAGGGTCGCGTCACCGGCACGGGTCGGCCACTGCAGGCAGGCGCCGTGCTCGTCGATGTCCAGGCGTGCGTAGCGGCCTTCCTGCCAGCGCAGCGGCAGCAGCTCCCCGCGCAGGGGCAGCACCCCGTCCACGCCGGGCTGCAGCGGTGCGGGCAGGCCCTGGCCCTGGTACTGGCGCAGCTGCAGTGCCAACCAGTCGCGATGCTGCTCCAGGAAACGTTCGCCCATCACCAGGCTGGCGCGCGGCGGCAGGGTCAGGCGCGCGCCGCGTTCGTCGACGCTGAGCTTGATGCGGCGCGCGCGCGGATCGCGTACGCGCAGCACGTCGATCTCGGCATCCTCCAGGCGCAGGCGAACGGTATCGCGCTGCACGGTGGCGGGCGGTGTGGGCGAGATCAGGCGGCGCAGCAGGCGGCTCATGCAGCCAGCATAGCGCCGCTTCGGGCCGCTGGATGACCGGCGGCCCACGCGGTGCCTGTTCAGTCAGCCTTGCTGAGCTTGAACGCCTCTTCCAGCAGCAGGAACAAGCGGCGGATCTCGGCGCTCTGCAGGGCGAACCGTGCGTCGAACTCGGCGCGCCGGCCCTCCTCGTCGGCATGCTCGAGCTGGTCCAGGGCGCCGTCGAGGAACTTCAGCTTGCGCACGATCAGGTCGTCGCCGATGACGAAGGACAGGTTGTCTTCGAAGATCAGCGCCAGCTTGGTCACCTGCTTGCCGGCGTCCAGGTGCTTGTCGATCTCGTCGCAGCGCAGTTCCTGGTGCTGGCACTTGACCACCGCACCGCCCTCCACCGGATCCTTCATCTCGCACTCCTCGCCCAGGCTGAGCCCGGTCGGCAGCGGTTCGCCGGCGATCCAGCCGGTCAGGATCGAACGCGGCGCGACTTCGGCGTTCAGCGGCATTGCCGGGAAGCTGCCGAGCAGGCCACGGATGTCGGACATGAAGTACTCGCCGGTCTTGCGGCTGGACGTATCCACCGCGACGTAGCCGTGCTGCAGGTCGATGAAGGCGTCGTTGCGCGAGGACTTCACGAAGGCGCGCGGCAGCAGTTCATGCAGCAGGTCGTCCTTCATGCGCTTGCGTTCGCGGCCGCCGGGGCGCCGGCCTTCCTTCTCCTCGATCTCCTCCAGCTTGCGCTCGAGCAGGTCGTTGACCACGGCTGCCGGCAGGATCTTGTCCTCGCCGCCGACCGTCAGCCACAGGTGCTCGGCGATGCGGTGCGAGAGCAGTTCCTTCTCCTCGCGGCCGAACGGTGAAATGAAGCCGCGCGAATTCATCTCCAGCGCGCCGACCGGCTTGAGCACGGCGTGCGGCAGCAGCGTATCGATTTCAGAAAAATCAGTGGCGGTCGGGAAACGGAAGAACGTCAGGTTGCGAAAGAACATGGATTTCCGGATGGCAAAGAGAAAGGGCGACCGACCTTATGCGGTGGGCGTCTCGGGATCTGCGTCGGCGTCGACCGGGGTACCGGCCAGCCAGGCATGGGCATCGGGCAGCGGTGCGTCATCGCGACGGCCCAGCGCCATGAAGTCGAACAGGGACGTGTCGGCCAGCTGCGAGGGCCGGACCTGGCCCATGGCGCGCGCGATCTGCTCGATGCGGCCGGGGTGGTCCCTGTCCCACTGCTTGAGCATCAGGCCGACCTGGCGGCGCTGCAGGTTTTCCTGGCTGCCGCACAGGTTGCAGGGGATGATCGGGAACCGGCGTGCCTGCGCGTACGCGACGATGTCGCTTTCGCGCACGTAGGCCAGCGGCCGGATCACCACGTGCCGGCCGTCATCGCTGCGCAGCTTCGGCGGCATGCCCGACAGCTTGGCGTGGTGGAACAGGTTCATGAAGAACGTGGCCACCATGTCGTCGCGGTGGTGGCCGAGCGCGATCTTGGTGAAGCCGTGGGTCTCGGCATGGTGGTACAGCGCGCCGCGGCGCAGGCGCGAGCACAGCGAACACATCGTCTTGCCTTCCGGAATCACCCGGCTGACCACCGAATAGGTGTCCTGCTCGATGATGTGGTACGGCACCCCGAGCCCGGCCAGGTACTCCGGCAGCACATGCTCGGGGAAGCCCGGCTGCTTCTGGTCCAGGTTCACCGCCACCAGTTCGAACGGCACCGGTGCCTTCTTCTGCAGCTGCACCAGCATGTCCAGCAGGGTATAGCTGTCCTTGCCGCCGGACAGGCAGACCATGATCCTGTCGCCGGCCTCGATCATGCCGAAGTCGGCGATCGCCTCGCCCACCTGGCGGCGCAGGCGCTTGGCCAGCTTGTGCTGCTCGCGCTCGGCCGCGCGCGGATCGCGGGGCGTGCGCGGCAGGGGGTCGGGAAGGGAGATCACGGCACTCATGCCTGCCATTCTACCGGCTTGGAGCGGCCCCGGCCGGGGAACGGTCCGGCCCTCTCCCGGTGGTCATCATCGCTGTGTATGCTCGGAGGCTGTGGACACCTACAGCCCCGCCGAGATCGCCGAACGCCTCGCCGCCCTGCGCGCCGAGCACCGCCTGCTGGATGAACAGATCACCCGCATGGCGGCCAATGGCGAGGACGAGCTCGAGTCCAAACGCCTGAAGCGGCGCAAGCTGCAGCTGAAGGACTGCATCACCCGGCTGGAAAGCCTGCAGATTCCCGACGAGCCGGCGTGAGCCGGGTTCAGGTGGGTGCCAATCTTGGTTGGCCCGACTGGAAGGTGTGTGGACCAAGGTCCACACCTACCGTAGGACCCGGCGCGACCTTCAATCCTGCGGCGCAGGCTCGTCCGGGCGTGCGGCTTCCGGGCTGACCCGCTCGATGGTGTGGCGCAGTTCGCGACCGAGGATGAACTTGGCGTCCTTGGCCCAGGCATCCAGGCGCTGGTCGAACAGCAGCTTGCTGTTCTCGTCGGGCCATACCAGCCGCAGTTCGCGCAGCTTCTGGATGAAGCTGCGGAACAGGGCCTTGTCGAAGAATTCCGGTGCCGCCGGCGCGTAGAGCAGGCTCAGGCGCTGTGCGGCCTGCTGGCACAGGCTTTCCAGTTCGGCGGCGCCGAGCGTGCCCGGCCCGTTCTTCACCAGCACCGAAATGGCGATGTAGTAGCGCTCGAAGGCCTGCTGCAGGGAGTGGCCGATCGCACGCAGGCGGAACACTTCGTCGGTCTGCCCGGTGTTGCGGGCAAGAATGCCGCCATCGTCCTCGTTGACGTTCTGCAGCAGTCCCTCGCGCACGAACACGTCAATGGTCTGGTCGATGCGCTGGGCGAATTCGTCCTCGGTCCACGGCAGGAACAGCTCGGCCTGCAGGAACGGGTAGACGGTGCGGCCCAGCTGGACCAGGCCGGTGCGGCTCATGCGGCGGTTGTTCTGGAAACAGCACGCCACCCACGAGGAGGCGGTGAACAGGTGCAGCACGTTGTTGCGGAAGTAGCTCAGCAGCACCGCGGTGTCGCCGCTCACACTGAGCACGTCGCCCAGCGGGTGCTTGATGCGGGTAAGGACGTTGATCTCCTCGGCGTGGGCGATGATCCGCTCCGGCGAATGCGGAGTCACCGTCACCCGGTCCGAATACGGCATCTCGACCAGCAGGGTCTTGCACAGTTCGATCTGCGCGATCAGGTCCGCCTCGCCCATTGCATGCTTGGGCGTGGACAGCAGGGCCAATGCCAGCAGATTGATCGGGTTGACGTCCGCCGCGCCATTGATGCGTTCCTGGATGCGCTCGGCCAGTGTATCGACAGTGGTCGACAGCCATGCCGGCTTCTCGTCTTCCGGCACCGCCTCACCCTTCCACTCCGGCGCCTTCTCGGCCAGCACGTCGTTCAGCGCGATCGGCTCGCCGAAGTTGACCACCACCTGCCCGTAGTTCTGCTTGAGCACCTTGGGGATGCCCCACAGCAGCTGCCAGATCGATTCCTTTTCCTTCGGTCGGCCGGAGAGTTCGTCCAGGTAGCTGCCGCCTTCCATCAGCTTCTCGTAGCCGATGTAGACAGGCTGGAACAGCACCGGCTTGCGCGGCTGGCGCAGGAAGGCACGCAGGGTCATCGAGATCATGCCGCCCTTGGGCTGCAGCAGGCGGCCGGTACGCGAACGGCCGCCCTCGACGAAGTACTCGATGGAATAGCCACCGGCCACCAGCTGCGCGACGTACTCGCTGAGCACCGCCGAGTACAGCGCGTTGCCGCGGATCGAGCGGCGGATGAAGAACGCGCCGCCCTTGCGCAGCAGCGTGCCGACCACCGGCAGGTTGAGGTTGATGCCCGCCACGATGTGTGGCGGCACGATGCCGCGGTCGTACAGCAGGTAGGACAGCAGCAGATAGTCCATGTGGCTGCGGTGGCTGGGCACGTACACCACTTCATGGCCCGGCGCGGCCGCCTTGAACTTGTCCAGATGGTGAACCAGCACACCGGCATAGATCCGGTTCCAGACATGGCTGAGCATGAAGCTGGCCGAGCGCACCACCGGGCTGGAATAGTCCGCAGCGATTTCCCAAGCGTAGGCATGCGCCTTCTTCCAGGCATCGGCCGGCTTGGAATTGTCGCGCTTGGCCTGCGCGGCGATCGCTTCGCGTACCGGCTCGGCGGCCAGCACCTGGTCCACCAGCAGGCGGCGGGTGGAAAGGTCCGGGCCGATCACCGATTCGCGGATACGGCGGAAATGGGTGCGCAGCACGCGTTGCAGCTTGCGCACCGTACGCTCGGGCTCCAGGCCCTCGTTGACGGTGGAGCGCAGCGAAATCGGCGGAGCGAAGCGGACGATGGTGCTGCGGCCGTTGAGCAGGACCGCCAGCAGGCGGCGGAAACGGCCGACCAGCGCCCAGTTCTCCGAGAACAGTACGGCAAACCACCCGCTCTGCTTGTCCGGCGCGCGGCCGACGAAGATCGACACGGGCACCAGGTGCACGTCCAGATCCTCATGCACGCGATGCGCCTGCAGGACTTTGGCCAGCGAATCGGAATGAGTCTTGGCGCCACGCTGTTCCGGAATCAGCGAGTTGCTGGAACTGCGCCGCGACAGTGCCAGGTAGGCGCGTTTGCGACCGGTCGGGTCGCCGGCCAGCGGCACCAGCGGTGACGGCAGGCCCGCCTGGCGGCACGCCTTGTCCAGGATCAGCGCGTTGGACAGCCCGTAGTCTTCCAGCACGTACATCACCGGGCGGCCATCGTTGTACTGGCCCGGATCCTCAGGTTCGATCTTCAGCGACAGCCACGGTTCGACCAGGCGGCCGAGCAGCCGTGCCCACAGCGGGCGGCGGCCGGGAGGACGGGCGTGCACGGGCGGCGGCACCGGATTCGGGCCGGTACTGGTCGAGGGGGACGCCAGCGCCGTTTCGGCGGGCGTCGACTGGGATTCTTCGCCGGGGAACGGCAGCGGGTTCTGTTTCGACATCGGCGCCATTATGGCTTAGGCGGCGGCATTGCCGCTTCTTCGCCTGCATCGGCGGGTTCGGCCGGGGCGGGCGCGGCTGCCGCACGGGCCGCGTCGGCCTGGCGCAGTATCGCGTCGGTATCGGCCAGAGTGCGGGTCAGGTACCAGTGACCTTCGCGCCGGCTCAGCGGCAGCTGCAGGGTCAGCTCGCGCCCGGCCAGGTCGTACTGCAGGCGGACCAGCGCGTTGTCGCCCTCCAGTGACAGCACTTCGCCGCGGATGCTGCGCAGGGCTTCGTCCACCCCCAGCCCGTAGCTGGCCAGCACGGCCTTGAGCGTGTGGATGAACGGCGCCAGCTGCTGCAGGCTGCCCTCCATCCCCGCGGCCTGCAGGCCGGCATCATCCTCGAAGCCGACCTGGGTGGCGGCGCCGACGAGCGCGGCGATGCTGCTGCGCGCCCGTGCGCGATCGCTGATCGGTGCGCCCTGCGCCCAGCCGGACAGGGCCTCCACCAGGGCGATGTAGTGGGCCTGCTGGCTGGGCGTGTATCCCTTCTGATGGCGCAGGTACTGCACCCCGAAGTTGCCCATCGACTGCGCGGCCTGGCGCACCGCGCCGGACTGCCCGGCCAGCTGGCGGTCGAAACTGCGCTGCAGTTCGGCGCTGGCGCCGGGCCTGCGCAGGGCGGCCAGCATCGGCAGCAGCTGGTCACCCAGCGGCAGTTCGGTCAGCGGCCATTGGCTGTGTCCGTCCGCCCAGGCCTGCTGCAGCCGCTGGTACTGGCTGGGGGGCACCGACAGCTTCGCGTAGCCGAGCAGATCGTCCTCGGCCAGACGCTGCGCCATCGCCTGCACGGCGGCCACCGGTTCGGCTGCCGGTCGGGCCGGATCACTGCCAGGCTCGCGGCACGCGGCCACGGCCAGCAGCACCATGGCCGCCAGCCCCCACCCTCGTGCAGACTTCGTTCGCACTACCGTGCTCATGCCTTCGGACTCCCCGGACCGGTCCGCATCTTGCGGCCTGCAAGGTGACAGCGGCAAGCCGGGACGTCACGGTTTCCAGCCAAGGGGGTCAGATCCCCTCTGCTGCGGCAGAAGGGATCTGACCCCAGCGCCGCCACCGGGATAAAAAAAGAGCCCGGATCACGGGGATCACAGGCTCCTCAAGCCGGCTCGAGGCCGGAGGACAGTGTTGTGGCGCAGGTCCGGTCCGAAGACCGGATGGCGCGATCCTACGCCGCCGCACAACTTAAGGCAACACATGATGTAATGTTATTCAACTTATTGATTTTATTGAATCAATCGCGTTGCCACACGGATTCGATGAAATCCACGGCATGTTTTTCGGCGATTCGGGCATAAACCCCCGGGTAGCCGGCCAGGGCACAGCCTTCGCCCCAGCTGACGATGCCGAACTGGGTCCAGCCCTCCCGCAGGCGCAACAGCAGGGGCCCGCCCGAATCGCCCTGGCAGCTGTCGATGCCCTCGCGACCGGCACAGATCACCTTGCCGCGGGCCAGCTCACCGGCGTACGCCTGCTGGCATTGCGTGAAGGGCACGAAGGGCGTCCGCACCGCCTGCAGCTCGGTCGGGTAGATCACGTCGTCATCGATGCCGGTGTCACCCCAGCCGATCACGGTGAAATCACGACCCGGCTTGAGATAGCTGGCGTCCGGACGCAGGCGCAGGGCAACCGGCTGCACGTCGGCCAGCGGCGCGCTGAGGTGGATCAGGGCCACGTCGTGCTCCAGGGTGTTGCCGCTGTTGAAGGCCGGGTGCACGTGGATCGCCCTGATGTTGGACGCTCGAGGCGATGGCGCGGTGGCCAGCGTGGTGCTGCCGGCCAGCACCGCCAGCCGCGCGGGCGAGTTGCCCTGTACGCAGTGCGCGGCGGTCAGGATCCAGGACGGCGAGATCACCGTGCCGCCGCAGACGTGGCGGTCGAAGTCACTGTCCCCCAGCTCCAGGCCCTGCAGGCTGACCATGAACGGATACTCGCCGGGCACGGCCGGGGCGCCGCCGATGATGTGGGGCGACCCGGTCGCTGGCGCTGCTGCGGTGGCAGGAAAGATGGCAGCGGCCAGCAGGCCACCGAACAGCAAAGAGGTGCTGCGATACATATCCTTGTACTCCCTCTATCGATGATTGGAACCGGCGAAGCCGCGGTCCACGCCGGTGCATCGATTGGAAGGGCGACCACCCCCGCGCACTGCGAGCGGGCTCACAGTTCATCGGTGTGGGGACGGTCGCGTCATTACGGGAGCCACAATTGCGAACGCCATCCCGCATGCAGCGCGATGGCGTTCATGATGTCACCGTGATCGCTGTTGGTGCGGGACTCAGCGTGCAGCCAAAGCCGACGCGATTTCCTGCTGGATCGACCGCGCCGCTGCCTGCGGATCGGCCGCCAGGCGGATCGGTCGACCGACCACGATGGCGTCGGCGCCATCGGCAAACGCCTGGGCGACGCCGACGGTACGCTTCTGGTCGTCGCCGACCGGACCCCCGGGGCGGATGCCCGGGCAGACGATCGAGAAGCCTGCACCGGTCGCGGCACGGATCGGCGCGGCTTCCTGGCCTGATGCGATCACTCCGTCGATACCGGCGGCCTGCGCGGCCAGCGCGCGCTCGACCACCACGTCCACCGGCTCGCGGTCGATTCCCATCTGCGCCAGGTCCGGACGCCCCATCGAGGTCAGCACGGTGACCGCCAGCAGGCGCATGTCGCCGGTGCTGGCCGCGGCGCAGGCTTCCATCATTGCCGGATGCCAGCCGTGGATGGTGGCGTAACTGACCGGCCACTGCGACAGCCGCCGGATCACCGCCGCCGCGGTAGCGGGGATGTCGAAGAACTTCAGATCGACGAACACGCGCTTGTCGCGGCGCGCCAGCTCATCCAGCACCTGGAAGTAGTCACCGGACGCCAGCAGTTCCATGCCGATCTTGTAGAAGGCCACGCTCTCGCCGAGGCGGTCGACCCACTCCAGTGCCTGTACGCGGTCAGGGACATCCAGCGCGAAGATCAGGCGCTCATCGTCGCGCAGCGGCAGCGGTGCGCGGCTCACGGCGCGTAGTCCAGGGCAGCGCGCTTGGCATCATGGCGTGCCTGGCGCGACTGGCTGTAGTCATTGTTGAACTGCGCCGGCTCGAAGCCGCCGTAGGTCGGGTTCGGCAGCATCCACCAGCGCTCGCCGAACCAGTCGTGGTACTGCTGCAGCAGTGCGTCACGCCCTTCATTGGTGTTGGCGGTCACTTCCACGAAGTCGCCCAGCTGGTCGCCGAACTGCATCAGCACGCGGTACTTCTGCCCGGCCAGGCGCCGGCGGCAGTTCTTCTCGCTGCCGGCCTGCTCGCAGCCTTCGACCACGGTGCCCAGGCCCAGGAACACGCTGTCATCGGCGACCGGCAGGCCCTGCTCGCGCAGGTTGGCCAGGGTCGCTTCCTTCAGGTGCACGGCGCGGTTGGAGATGTACAGAAGGGTCACGCCTCGGGCATTGGCCGCCTTGGCGAAATCGACCACGCCGGGAATCGCCTTGGCCTTCTTTTCGGCCACCCACTGGTCCCAGCTCAGCTCGTCGTATTCCTTGCCGTCGCGCACCAGGCGCGCCTGGTAGGGCGAGTTGTCCAGCACGGTCTCGTCCACGTCCAGCACCACCGCGGGTTTCAGGCCCTTGGCCTCGTTGCCGCGCTCTTCCGGCACCAGCGCGTCCCAGTGGGCTTCCTTCAGCGCGCCGTCCAGGCGGTCGGCGGCGGCACGGTAGGTCTGCTCGGTGATCGCGCGGTACTCCTGCGCGCGCTGCATCCACAGCACCGCGTTGAGGTTGTCGTTGGCGGTCGCGTCGCCGGCCGCCCCGGTCTTGGCGGCCGGGGCCACCGGAGCGGCCGCGTCGTTGGCCGGGGTCTCGACGCGCTTGCAGGCGGACAGACCCAGCAGCGCCGTGGCGAGCAGGGTGAGGGACAGGGAAACAGGACGACGCATGGCATTCACCGGCAACAGATATCGGATCATTTTACCGGCAAAGGCGCCATCGGGACGGCTATGCTTGGCGGTTGACCCGATGCCTTCCCGGAGGCCGCCATGACCGATGCCATCCAGACCCCCGACCGTCCCCTGCTCGACCCCGTGCAGGCCCGCCTGCTGGGCTGCCTGGTAGAGAAGGAGGCGACCACGCCGGACACCTACCCGCTGACGGTCAACGCCGCCCAGTCGGCCGCCAACCAGAAGACCGCGCGCGAGCCGGTGATGAACGTCGACGCCGGCAGTGCGCAGCACGCGCTGCGCCAGCTGGAGTCGATGGGCCTGGCGCGCCAGCACTTCTCCTCGCGTGCAGACCGCTACGAGCATCGCCTGCAGGCCGCGCTGGACCTGACCCGGCAGCAGACCGTGCTGCTGGCAATGCTGCTGCTGCGCGGGCCGCAGACACTGGGCGAGCTGGTCACGCGCAGCGAGCGCCTGTACCGCTTCGCCGACACCGACGAAGCCCGCCACGCCATCGAGCGCCTGCAGCAGCGTGAGCTGCTCATCGTGCTGCCGCGCGCCAGCGGCCAGCGCGAGGACCGCTACATGCACCTGCTGTGCGGCGAGGTGGACGCGGCGGCGCTGGCGGCACGGTACGCAGGCGGTGCCGGTGGCAGCGAGCCGGCCGACCCGGGCCTGGCTGAACGGGTGGCCCAGCTGGAAGCGGCAGTGGCCGAACTGCAGGCGCAGCTGGCGGACCTGCGCGGCTGAGGCGGCCCGCCGGGCCTGGCCCGACGCTGTCGATGCGGTACAGGCGGACTAGCCGACCGGCGCCGCTCCCGGCGTGGCATACAGACGGCTGGGCGTGGCGATGCCCGGCAGCTGGATGACCCCCTGTTCGCACATGCCCAGGCCCAGCAGGATCTTCCCGGACACGACGTTGTCCAGGTCGGTGATGCCATAGAGGTCCTGCAGGCCAAGGGCGCCGCGCGCGTGGGTGAAGACCGCCCGCGCCGCTTCCCCTGCGTAGCCTTGCCCCGTGTACTCCGACAACAGTGCATAGCCGATGTCCGGTCCCGGCAGGCCGTCGCGCCGGACCAGCCCGGCATTGCCCAGCCAGGCGCCATCGGACAGACGCTCGATGGCATACATGCCGAATCCGTTCAACGCATAGCTGTGCAGCACGCGCAGGGCGATGTACTCGCGGGCCTGCGCTTCGCTGTGCACGTTGCGGTCACCAATGAAGCGCACGAAACCAGGATCGTTGAGCAGCGCCAGCATCGGCGCCGCATCACGATCAGGCTCGATGCGGCGGAGCCGCAGGCGTTCGCTTTCGATGGGATGCATGCGCAGACCTGTGGGTGGAGAGGCCCGATTGTAGGGCGATGTGCTGGGGTCAGAGCCCTTCCCTGCGGGAAGGGATCCGACCCCGGTCAGTCGAACAGGGCCTCGATCGCCGCCAGTCCCGCCGTTGCCCGCTCCTTCTTGCGCGCGGCATCGGCCACCGGGTCGGCGCCGTCGCGCTGGATCTCCTCGGCCGGGATCTCGTCGAAGAAGCGGCTGGGCTTGAGCCGCACATGCTCGCCGAACTTGCGGGTGAGCTTGCTGTAGCTCATCCACAGCTGGATCTTGGCGCGGGTGATACCCACGTACAGCAGCCGCCGCTCCTCCTGCAGGTTGCCTTCATCGAGGCTGACCTGGTGCGGCAGCACGCCGTCCTCGCAGCCGACGATGAAGACATACGGGAACTCCAGGCCCTTGGAGGCATGCAGGGTCATCATCCGCACCTGGTTGCCGCCCTCATCCTTGTCGCTGCGCGACAACAGTGCCAGCTGGCCGGCCAGATCGGCGGCGGTGGCACCGCGCGGCCCGCCTTCAAACCACTGCGCAAGTTCCTCGATGTTGTTGGCGCGGCGCTGGTAGCTGGCCTCTTCCTTGGCCTGCTGGCGCAGCTCGCTGAGCAGGCCCGATTCCTTGGCGACCTTGCGGATCATGTCACCGGAGCTGACCTGCCGCATCTGTGCGCGCAGGTCGCGCAGGATGTCGGTGAAACGCGCCAGGCTGTTGGCAGCGCGCGGCGGCAGCTGTGACAGCGCGCCGATCGCCTCGGCCGCCTGGGCCATCGGCATGTCTTTTTCCGATGCCAGTTCGGCCAGCTTGGCCAGCGTTCCGGCACCCACGTCACGCTTGGGCGCCTGCACGGCACGCATGAATGCGGTGTCGTCGTCCGGGTTCACCAGCAGCCGCAGCCAGGCCAGCGTGTCCTTCACTTCCTGGCGCTCCAGGAACATGGTGCCGCCGGTCAGGTGATAGGGAATACGCAGCAGCTGCATCGCCTTCTCCAGCGGCCGCGACTGGAAGTTGCCGCGGAACAGGATGCAGAAGTCACTCCACGGCACGTTGCGCGACTGCGCCACGAAGGCGATCTCGGCGGCCACCTTCTCTGCCTCGTGCTCGCTGTTGCGGCATTCCCATACGCGGATGCGCTCACCGTCGGCCTGATCGCTCCACAGTTTCTTCAGGTGCTCGTGCGGGTTGTTGGCGATCAACGCATTGGCCGCGCGCAACACGCGGTTGGAGCAGCGGTAGTTCTGCTCCAGCTTGATGATCTCCAGCGTGGGGTAGTCGCGCCCCATCTGCTGCAGGTTCTCGGGGTTGGCGCCACGCCAGGCGTAGATGGACTGGTCATCGTCACCTACGCAGGTGAAGTTGCCCTTGTCCCCGGCCAGCTGCTTGAGCAGGCGGTACTGCGCGTCGTTGGTGTCCTGGCATTCGTCCACCAGCAGGTAGCCGATGCGTTCGCGCCAGGCCAGGGCGATCTCCGGGTTCTCCTCCAGGATCTGCACCGGCAGGCGGATCAGGTCGTCGAAGTCGACCGCGTTGAACGCGGTCAGGCGCAGCTGGTAGCGCTCGTAGACGCTGGCTGCTTCCTTCTCGCGGTTGCTGCGCGCGGCAGCCATCGCCTGCTCGGGCGAGAGACCGGCATTCTTCGCCCGCGACACCAGGTTCTTCATGTCCTCGATATCGTCGGGCTTGGCGCCATGCATCAGGTCCTTGATCTGCGCGGCGGCGTCGTCGGCATCGAAGATCGAGAAGCCGCGCTTCAGGCCCACCGCCGCATGCTCGATCTGCAGGAACTTCAGGCCCAGGGCGTGGAAGGTGCAGATGGTCACCTCGTCGGCGTCCTGCTCGCGCAGACGCTTGGCCACACGTTCGCGCATCTCCTTGGCCGACTTGTTGGTGAAGGTGATCGCGGCGATGCGGCGGGCCGGGTAGCGGCCGCAGCCGATCAGGTGGGCGATCTTCTCCACGATCACGCGCGTCTTGCCGCTGCCGGCACCGGCGAGCACCAGCAACGGGCCTTCGATGTGCAGGACGGCGGCGGCTTGGGGAGGATTGAGACCGTGCATGATGGGCGGATTGTACCGGGCGGCCGGGCACCACCACAGAGTCGCCATCGCCCGGCCCGGCTTGCGATGGGCGCCGTCCGGTGCTATCAGTGGGCAGACGCATCAATGGAGTGATGTCATGAACACGCACACGCGCTTGTTCTGCCTGGTCATACTCGCGATGGCTGCGCCAGGCTTGGCGGTGGCCGCCGCGCCGGCGCTGGAGTGCAGGTTGCAACCGGCCAAGCCCATTCCCCGCGATGTACTCACCAACGGCTTCTTTGAGGCCCATCCTGACCTGCGATGGCGGGGTCATGCCCTGGGGCTGTATCGCGAGGGCAAGTACGCGCAGGCGCTGCGCAGCTTCCGCACTGCCGCGCTGTATGCCGACAAGTTCTCGCAGTCGATGGTGGCGCGGATGTACTGGCAGGGCGTCGGGACCGCCGTCGACCGGCCGTTGGCCTATGCCTGGATGGATCTGGCCGCCGAGCGGATGTACCACGATTTCCTGCGCCAGCGCGAACTCTACTGGGAGCAGCTGGACGAGACCGAACGCGCACAGGCCGTGCACCGGGGCCAGGCCGTGTATGCACGCTTCGGCGATGCCCAGGCCAAGCCGCGCATGGAGAGGAAGCTGCGCCAGGGCCTTGGCCAGATCACCGGCTCGCGTACGGGCCATATCTCGCCCGGGCTGATGGTGGCGTCGCGTTCGGGGCCCGACGCTATGCCCGGCCTGGTTACCCCTCAGGTGCCGGCGCAGCTGGTCTACGACAAGGCCTGGTGGGATCCCCAGCGGTACTGGTGCAACCAGGATGCGTTCTGGGCCCGCCCACTGGATGCCTCCGTCGAAGTGGGCGAACTGGAGCAGCTGCCGAACGTGCCACCGGCAGCGAAGTAGCCTGCGGCCGGCTGCGCAGCGGATGCGTACAATTGGCCGATGGCCAAGCTCTACTTCTACTACTCGGCGATGAACGCCGGCAAGACCACCACCCTGCTGCAGAGCGCGCACAATTACCGCGAGCGCGGCATGCGGGTGGCGATCCTGACCCCGCGCCTGGATGATCGCGCGGGCGCAGGCGTAGTGGCCTCGCGCATCGGGCTACGCGCCGAAGGCATGGCGTTCGACCGCGACACCGACCTGCAGCGCTGGGCCGAACAGGACCTGGCATCGAACGGGCCGATGGGCTGCCTGCTGGTGGACGAAGCACAGTTCCTGACCCGCGCGCAGGTCTGGCAGCTCAGCGAAGTGGTCGACCAACTGCGCATCCCGGTGCTGTGCTACGGGTTGCGCACCGATTTCCGCGGTGAACTGTTCGAAGGCAGCCAGTACCTGCTGGCATGGGCCGACGAGATGCAGGAGATCAAGACCATCTGCCACAGCGGCAAGAAGGCGATCATGACCGTCCGCGTGGATGAGCATGGGCATGCCGTGCAGGACGGCCCGCAGGTGGAGATCGGCGGCAACGACCGCTATGTGTCGGTGAGCCGGGCCGAGTTCAAGAAGATCACCCGCGGTGAAGGCCGCATCGAGCCGATGCAGGCACCCTTGCCGCTGTAGGCGGTGTTTGGCAGGGCTGCGCTCACCTGCGGAAGCTTCAAGCAACGTCAACGTCGAGTGAAACTGTGGGGTCAGATCCGTTTTCCTTCGGGAAAACGGATCTGACCCCATCGGCATGTCCAACTCATCCCGGGAAATTGCCTATCCACAGGGAGCCAGCTTCTGATGTTGCTCCGGCGTCTGCGGATGGGGGGCTGCAAGCCCTGCAAACCGACACCCACTCAGTACAGCGTCCGCTCCGGTGCACCGGCCGGCGGCGGGGTGTACTGGTACAGCCAGGTTTCGGTCAGCGGCTTGCCACCGCTGCGCAGGTACAGGCGGATGTCGATCTGTTCGGTGCTGCCCTCCGACGGCACCAGGTCGAACATCGCGCGGTAACCGTCGATCTCGCGCAGCGGACGCGCCGATACGATCTCGACACGGCCCCGGCTGGTTTCCACCACTGCCTCGACCTCGGCCTTGTCGATCAGCTTTGCCAGTTCGCCGCCTTCGAAGTCCACGGCGAAGCGCCACGAGAAGTACTCGCGTTTCTTGCCGACCACACCACCCAGCCCCGTGCGGCTGGCCACGCAATGCGCCAGCGGTGGCCGTGCCGGCGGCTCGGCGCCCCAGTACAGGCGGTAGCCGACCAGCAGCTCCTGTCCCGGCTGCGGCTTCTCCTTCGGATTCCAGAAGGCGACGATGTTGTCGAAGGTCTCATCGACCGTGGGGATCTCCACCAGCTGCACCGAGCCCTCGCCCCATTCGCCCTTCGGCTCGATCCACAGGCAGGGGCGCTTCTCATAGAAGACGCCGTCGTCCTGGTAGTGATCGAAGTTGCGGTCGCGCTGCAGAAGGCCGAAGCCACGCGGATTGCGGTCGACGAACATGTTGAAGCGCAGGTTGCGCGGATTGCACAGCGGCCGCCAGATCCACTCACCGGCCCCGGTCCACATCGACAGGCCATCGGTATCGTGGATCTCCGGGCGCCAGTCCCAGTCCATGCGGCGGTCGTTCTCACCCACCTGGTACATGCTGGTGCACGGCGCGATGCCCAGGCGCTCGATCGCCTTGCGCGGATAGAGCGCACTGTCGATGTCCATCAGCAGCACATCGCCGTTGGTGATGGCGAAGCGGTAGGCGCCGGCTACGCTGGGCGAGTCCAGCAACGCATAGACGATGATGGTGTCCGAATCGGCGGCAGGCTGCTCGAGGTAATAGGCGATAAAGTCGGGAAACTCCTCCGGCCTGCCCATGCCGGTATCGATCGCCAGGCCGCGTGCGGACTGCCCGTACTGGCCTTCCTTGCCGACCGCGCGGAAGTAGCTGGCGCCAAGGAACGCGGCGAAATCGCGGTCGGTATCCTTGCGGGTGTTCAGGCGGAACCCGGCGAAGCCCAGGTCCGCCGGCAGTTCGCCGTTGCGGATCCCGCTCTTGCCGTAGTTGAACGCGGCACCGTCATACGCCAGTTCCTGCGCCTGGCCGTCGACCACGTCGAACATGCGCACCGGCGAATGGAAGTACAGGCCCAGGTGGAAGAACTTGGCCTGGAACTTGCCCGGCTGGTCGGCCCACAGCGCGTGGTCCTGGCGATAGCTGATGGACTGGTACTGGTCCCAGTCCAGCGCTTCAAGCCGGCCCGGCAGCACCCGCTTGTGGCTCTGGTAGGGGGCCTGTGCCAGTGCGCGTGCCTGCCCCTTCAGGGTGGCGAAGCTGAACGCCTGCGGCTGGCCGAGGCGGCGCAGGCCGACCTGGCCGTTCCTGCTGGCGGCGCAGGCGGGCAGGGACGGCAGGCCGAAGGCTGCCAGGGCCAGGGAGGCGTTGCGGATGAAGTCGCGTCGTTGCATGCAGGCGCGTCAGGCACAGGGAAGGGTCGGCCATCATAGGCAGACAAACGTTAACGGGCAGCGGAGGGCGCAACCTCCCATTCAGCTGCCGCTGGCTGGACCGCCTCAGCGCTGGCAGTGGCTGCACCACACGCTGGCACGCTGGCCGATCATGGCGTGCTTGAGCAGGCGTCCGCAGGTCGGACAGGGCAGCCCGTCGCGGCCATAGACCAGCAGTTCCTGCTCGAAGTAGCCGGGTGCGCCATCGGGGCTGATGAAATCACGCAGTGTGGTGCCACCGCGGGTGATCGCGTAGCCCAGCGTTTCCTTCACCGCGGTGGCCAGCCGCTGGTAGCGCTCGCGTGAGACCTTGCCGGCCTCGCGCAGCGGGCTGATGCCGGCCTTGAACAGGCTCTCGGCGGCGTAGATGTTACCGACGCCCACGACCACCGCCTGGTCCATGAGGAAGGTCTTGACCGGGGCGCTGCGGCCGCGGCTGCGGGCGAACAGGTAATCGCCATGGAAGGCCTCGTCCAGCGGTTCAGGCCCCAGCCCCTGCAGCAGCGGATGGACCTGCCCGGCCGGTTGCCAGAGCAGGCTGCCGAAGCGGCGCGGATCGTTGAAGCGCAGCAGGCGCCCGTTGTCCAGGCTGATATCCACGTGGTCATGTGGCCGCAGTGGGGTATCTCCGGGCAGTACACGCAGGCTGCCGGACATGCCCAGATGCAGTACGGCACTGCCGATGGCCGTGTCCAGCAGCAGGTACTTCGCGCGCCGGCGGATGCCTTCGATGCGCTGTCCCGGCAGCAGCTGCGCAATCTCCGGCGGAATCGGCCAGCGCAGGTCGGCGCGGCGCAGGATCACGCCGTGGACGCGGCGGTCCTGCAGATGCGGGGCCAGGCCGCGGCGAGTGGTTTCGACTTCGGGCAGTTCAGGCATGCCCCGATTCTACGCCCGCTCAACGCGGGGGCGCGGACAGCTCACGGGCGTCGAGAAACCCGTCACCGTTGGCATCCTGCTTGTGGAAGCGCTGCACGATGACCTGCCGCTGCTGCTCGCGGGTGATCGCTCTGCCCTTGCCACCGGGCAGTTCATCGGCAGTCAGCACGCCGTCGCCATTGCGGTCCATGCGGTCGAAGGCATACAGCATCCACTGCACGTACTCGGTCTCGCTGACCCGGCCGTCGCCGTCGCTGTCCATCTTCTGCAGGTAGCTGCGGGTGTCGCTGACCTGGGCCGGGGCGGCGGCCGGCAGCAGCGCGGCCAGCAGCAGCGCCCCTGCCCTCATGCGCCCACCAGCGTGTAGCCCTTCAGCCGTTCGGCATAGGCCTGCAGCGCCGCGATTCCGCTCCCCTCGGCCTCGCGGCACCACGCCTGCAGGTGTCGCAGGCGCTCGGCGGCATCGTGCCCGCGCGCCTCCAGCAGCGCAGCCAGCCGCGCGCGGTATTCGACCAGCACACGGATGCGCGGGCGTTGCGCCACCCACTCGCTGAGCTGGGCACGGTTGTCCGGCTTCAGCCAGCGCCCATCGTTGACCAGGCCGCGGCGCAGCCGCCGCGGCAGCAGCCGGCGCAGCTTGGCGCCCGCCTGGGCGGCTTCCTCGCGCAAGGCCGGCATGAAGACGTTGCGCTGGTAATCGGTCATCGCCTGGAAGCGATGCGAGAGCAGTGCCTTCAGGGTCTCGGCGTCGGGCACGGCGATGTTCGGGCGCACATCCATCGCCGGTGCGACGCGCAGCACCCTGGCCAGGCGCAGGGCCTGCAGCAGGCGGATCGCGCACCAGCCGATGTCGACTTCCCAGCGCCGCATGGCAAAGCGTGCCGAACTGGGGAAGGCATGGTGGTTGTTGTGCAGTTCCTCGCCACCGATCCAGACGCCCCACGGTGTCAGGTTGGTGGAGGTGTCGGCCGATTCGTAGTTGCGGTAACCCCACCAGTGCCCCAGGCCATTGACCACGCCGGCCGCCCAGAACGGAATCCACGCCATCTGGATTGCCCACAGTGCTACGCCCGGCAGGCCGAACAGTACGCTGTTGATGGCCAGCAGCAGCACCGGGCCGAGGGTCGCATGCGGGGTATACAGGTGGCGCTCGATGGCATCGTCGGGCGTGCCGCGTCCGTACTGCTCGATATCCGCGCGCATGCCGCGTGCTTCCCGATACAGCTCCACTCCCCGCCAGAACACCGTGCCGATGCCGCGCGTGACCGGGCTGTGCGGGTCGTCCTCGGTCTCCACCTTGGCGTGGTGCTTGCGATGGATGGCCACCCACTCGCGGGTGATCATCGAGGTGGTCAGCCACAGCCAGAAGCGGAACACGTGGGCCAGTGCCGGATGGAAATCGACGCCGCGATGGGCCTGGCTGCGATGCAGGTAGAGCGTCACCGAGAAGATGGTGATCTGGGTGAAGACCAGCAGCACCGCCAGCATGGCCCACCCTCCCAGGCCGAGCACGCCACCGGTCAACAGGGATATCAGGGCATCGGACATGGAGGCTCTCCGGATCGCACGGGGATGGCAGACATCATGGCCGCTTGCGTTGCAAACTGCACCTCTGACCGCGGTGCGCCAGCACCGCTTCCGTGGCACCGTTCACAGTTGGGGACCTGAGTTGTCGAGCCTGGATCCGCGCGCCCGCGCCGTTGTCGCCGTCCCGTCCGCCGGGGAGCGGCCGCCGTTGATCGAACTGGACCGCGCCAGCGTGATGCGCGGCCAGGTGAAGGTCCTGCATGGGCTGAGCCTGCGCATCGCGCAGGGCCAGCACACCGCCCTGCTCGGCCCGAATGGCTGCGGCAAATCGACCTTCATCAAGCTGATCACCCGCGAGCTCTACCCGCTGGCGCAGGGCGACGGCGCGGTCGCGGTGAAGGTGCTGGGCCAGAACCGCTGGCAGGTGGACCGGCTGCGCTCGCAGCTGGGCATCGTCACCGGTGACCTCAGCAGCACGCTGTCCGAGATGCCGGGGCTCACCGTCGAGCAGGCCGTGCTGTCCGGTTTCTTCGCCAGCTGCGTGGTGCCGGCTTTCCGTGAGGTGACCGCCGAGATGCGTGCCCGCGCCGGCGAGACACTGGCGATGACCGGTGCGCTGGCCCTGCGCGAGCGCGCCTATGCAGAGCTCTCTGCCGGCGAGACGCGCCGGGTGCTGATCGCGCGCGCGCTGGTGAACCGGCCGCAGGCGCTGCTGCTGGACGAACCCTCCACCGGCCTGGATCTGGTCGCCCGCCAGCAGCTGATCGCGACCATGCGGGCACTGGCGCAGCAGGGCATCACCCTGGTGCTGGTGACCCATCACATCGAAGAGGTCATTCCCGAGATCGAGCGGGTGGTGCTGCTGCGCGACGGCCGCGTGCTGGCTGACGGCAGTCGGGCCACGCTGCTGTGTGACGAGCCTCTGTCGGAGGTGTTCGGCGGGCCGATCCGGGTGGTTGAACAGGATGGCCGGCTGACGGCGTACGCGGGGTGAGCAGTACGCCTGCGCAGTGCCGGCGTCGGCGTGGCGCTGCAGGCGGTGCAGGGTAGCGGGCCGGCATTCCGGCCCGCCACGTCATGCCTCAGAACCGCAACGCGACTGCGCGTGACTCGATCGGTGCCATCCGGCTCTGGTCATGCAACTGCAGCTCGCGCAGTTCGAAGGGGGCACCGAAGCCGGCCGGCAGCGCTGCCTGGTCGAACGGCAGCACCAGCTGGCCGCGACCGGGACCGTCGAACCATGCGGCGGCGTGCGCCTGCGCGACCGGACGCAGTTGGCCATCCGGGCCCGTGGCGTGCAGGGTGCCGCGCGCTTCGTAGCGCCCGGCGGCGGCGACCTGCAACGGCAGCGCCACGCGCCGGCTGGCCTGGTCCGGTGTGGCCTGCCCGACGAAGCGGGCGGTCGGCCGGGCTACGGCGAAGGCGACCTTGCCGTCGCGCAGTACGCCATCGGCCTGTGCGAACACCTGCAGTTCCCACAGCCCCTGCGTGTTGCTGGCCTCGGCGGGAATCCGTACCTGCGCGTGCAGGCTGCCGTCGGCCGTACGCAGCAACCGCTGCGGCCAGCTGCGGCCATCGGGTGCGACCAGCAAGGCTTCGCCGCCCAGTCCTCCGCGGCGCGCCTGCAACTGGGCGGGACTGGCTCCGTCTTCAAGCAGGCGTGCCCGCAGCTGTACGCTGCCGCCGGCCAGGACCTGCGCCTGGCTGGCCTGCACCTCCAGCCGCAACGGGCTGTTGGGTTCAAGCACCTGTACGACGTAGCGGCCCTGCGCCTGCGCGCTCTGCAGGCGGTAATTTCCCGCAGCACTGCCCGTGCCGGTGCGCAGCATGCTGCTGCCTTCGCCCACGGGCATGCCGGCGTCCTGCAGCTGCCGCGCGTCGACGGCGCGGGCGACGCTGCTGCGGCCGGCCGGATCCCGGACCTGCAGTGACTGCGCCGGAACCGCGCGCGCACCGGCTGCCGGGCTCAGCTGGATCACCGCATCGGGGGCGGTCAGCGGCAGCTCCAGGCCACGTTGCAGCTGCGCGCCATCGACCTGCTGCCAGTAGCTGCGGCTGACCGAGGCGTAGGGCGTGGAGGCCTGCAGGGCCTGCGCCGGGTCCAGTGCCCAGGCAAACGCCAGGGGCGCGTGTTCGCTGTCGTCAGGCGGCAGCGGTGCGGCCACCAGCGTGGCCACCACCTGGTCGCCGGGGAGGGCGCGCAGTGGCTGCGCAGCGTGCACCGTGGCGGAGGCCGTGGCCAGGGCTGCCAGCACGGCGATGGTCAGCGGAAGGGAATTCATCGTCATCGTCGTCGTCCTCACTGGGCCAGGTCGTTGCGCAGGATGGCGCCCAGGCCGAAGCACTCGCGGCGGCTCTGGTTGTGGCTCAACGGCTCGGCGCCCTGCGTGCGCGCGGTGTCGGTGAACCAGGTACTGCCCGCCGCCTTCTGGCTGCTGCACTCCAGGAAACCGTCCGAGCACGAGGACAGCCAGTTCTGGGTGAACTCCAGGCCGACGTTGGCCGCGTAGCCGCCGCAGTAGCTGTTGCTGTCCCACACGGCCGATTCGACATCGCTGCCGACCACCGCGCGGAATGGCTTGGGCAGTGCCGGCCGACCGGCCGTGCCGTACAGGTTCTGCGCGTTGTAGGTGGCCATGCTGGCGACCTGCTGCATGCGCACGGCATCGTTCTTGTAACCGAGCAGCCAGCCCAGCGAGGTTTCGAAGGTGTTGCCGTTGAGCACGGCATCGGCCAGCGGCGTACCCGCCGATGAGGGTGCCAGCGCGTTGACCTTGCGCACCGTGCGGATGATGTTCGGGTAGCGGCTGTCGTAGGTCGGGTTGGAGAGGATCCAGCGCATCACGTTGCCGCCGTTGGAATGGGTGATGACCACCAGCTGGGTGATGCCGCGGCTGTTGATGAAGCCGGTGAGCTGGTCGGCCAGGCAGCCGGCGGCTTCCGGCTTCCACATGTACTGCGTGAAATCGCAGTTGATGACCACATAGTTGCTGCTGTTCGGCAGCCCCTGGCGGACGGTGTCGATGATCGCCGGTTGCCAGTAGTCCTGGGTGGCGTTGGTCTGCGCGCCGGTGCCGTGCACGAAGGCCACGCCGACCACATCGGCGGCGGTGGCCGGCGTGACGGCCATGGTGGCGAGCAGGACCAGGACGGTACTTCCTGTTGCGGTGCTGCGCATCGCTTCTCTCCCTCTGTCAGCGGATCCCCCCGACCCGGCTGGAATGGAATGGCACGCGTGCCATCGTTGCGCCGATGCTCGATGCCCCGGCGCGTGAAAGTCCGTGCGCTGCGCCCGGATTCGGGAGAATGGCGGAGCGCGATGACGCTTTTGCCCCGTTTTGATGACCATGCCGGGTCTGGCCGTATGACCGACGGCCACTGCGACGCCGGCTGCGGGCTGCGATCATGGCGTGGTGTTTCCTCTGCTGAGCCTGACCATGTCTGTGATCTTCCGCCCTGCCCGTCCCCTGCTTGGCCTGGCCATCGTGCTGGCGCTGGCCGGCTGTGCCGCGTCTGCTGCCCGGCCGACCGCCGTCGAAGCCAACGTCACCACCAAGGCCGTGGGCTATCTGGACGCGCGCGCCGTACCGGCCAGCCTGGCCCTGGTTCCGGCGCCACCCGCCGCGGGCTCGGCGGGCTTCGCCCTGGATGAACAGGTCAGCCGCGAAGCGCGTGCACTGCGCGGCAGCCCACGCTTCGCCCAGGCCACACTGGATGCCGAACTGGGCTTTCCGGAAGGTGCCAACCAGTTTTCCTGCGCGGTCGACATCGATGTGGACGCGGTGAAGACGCCCGCGCTGTACCGCCTGCTGGAGCGCAGCCGGATCGACGCCAGCGCTGCCACCAAGGTCGCCAAGAACCACTACCAGCGCCCGCGCCCGTTCATGGTCAATGGCGAGCCGACCTGCACGCCGGATGATGAAGCGGGCCTGCGCAGCAACGGGTCCTATCCGTCCGGCCACACCTCGATCGGCTGGGCATGGGCCCTGATCCTGTCGGAGATCGCGCCGGATCGTGCCGATGCCATCCAGGCCCGTGGCCGCAACTATGGCGAGAGCCGCCTGGTGTGCAACGTGCACTGGCAGAGCGACATCCTCGAAGGCCGTTTCATGGGGGCTGCCGCCGTTGCCCGGCTGCATGACAATGCCGCGTTCCAGCGCGACCTGCTGGCGGCACGCAGCGAGATCGCCGCCGCGCGCAAGGCCGGCCTGCACTCCAGCCGCAACTGCACCGCCGAAGAGGCAGTGCTGAAGGTACGCCCGCAGAGCGCGCTGTAAGCGCTCGCGGCGCAGAGGTGGCGCCGGGCCATGCCCGGCGGACACCGAACGCAGAAGGGCCGGCATTGCGCCGGCCCTTCTGCATTGCCTCGGTACAGCGACCGCATCAGAACTTCGCGGTGAACTCCACGCCCCAGGTCCGCGGCTCGTTGAGGAAGCCGGTCAGGTTGTTGAAGTCGATCGCACCGACCACGCGGGTCTGGTTGGTGAGGTTGCGGCCGAACACCGCCACGTCGTACTGGCCGTACTCCCAGTTGTAGCCCAGGCGCAGGCCGCCTTCCAGCGAACTGCGGCTGCGGAACTCCGGCGACTCGTAGATGAAGAAGTTCACCGGGCTGCGGTAGGCCCAGTCGGTGTAGGCGTACAGCTCGCTGCCATCGGTGAGCGGGAAGCCCACGCGCAGGGTCATGTTGTGGATCCACTTCGGCGCCTGCGGCAGCGGATTGCCGTTGACCAGGGCGTAGGTGCCGCCGTTGATCACCGTGGTCGGGTCGGTGATGGTGCAGCCACCGCCGCAGATCGCCACGGCCAGGTTTCCGTCCTTGATCTCGGTGTCGTTGTAGCTGCTGCCCAGGGTCAGCAGGACGTTGTCGGCCAGGTAGGCTTCCAGGTCCAGCTCCACACCCTGGCCGATGGTCTTGTCGGCGTTGAGCAGGGTGGCGGTATTGTTGCTGCCTCCGACCGCGATCAGCTGCTGGCCGTCGACGTCGTAGCGGAACACGCTGAAGCCCAGGCGGGCGCGGCGATCGAACAGGTCGGCCTTGATGCCGGCTTCGTACGAGATCACCTTCTCGGAATCGGCCTGCGACACGCCACCGAAGGCCAGACGGCCCTGGATCGACGGCGCGCGGAAGCCCTTGGCCACGCGCGCATACGCATTGACGTTGTCGGTCAGCTTGTACACACCGCTGACATCCCAGCTGACGTCATCGACGTCGGTGTTGGCCAGGTACGGCCCGCTCACCGGGGTGCCACCCTGCACGGCCTGCAGCACGCGCGCGGTGAAGTCCTTCTTGTCCTGCGTGTAGCGCACGCCGGCGCGCAGCTTGAAGCGGTCGGTGACATCGAAGTCGCCCGATGCGAACACCGCCCACGCCTTGTTGCGCTGGCTCTGCACGGCATGGCCGGTCTGCGGATTGCCCGGCGTCAGCGAGTCGTAGTTGAAGCTGTCGATGGTGACGTCTTCATCGAAGTAGAAGACACCGGCCTGCCAGTCGAAGCGGCCCCACTCATTGGATTCCACGCGGAATTCCTGGGTCCACTGGCGGTGGTGCGGCAGGCCATCGGCCGATTCGGACGGGAACGGAATGAAGCCCGGGCCATAATTGCCGGCGCCGAGGAACGAAGCACCGTAGCCACCGTCGATATCGCCGCGGTTGAGCGATTCGGCAGTCTCGTAGCCGGTGATGGAGTGCAGGGTCACCGAGCCGAGGTTCCACTGCAGGCGCGCGCTGCCGCCCCAGGTTTCCAGGTCGGAGAAGTTCACGCCGTCGTTGGCCACCTTGTCGCGGTCGAAGTTCTCGACCAGCGCGTTGCTGCCCTTCTGGATGATGTTGGCGCGGAACAGGCGGGCGGTGCCGTTGAGCTTGCGCTTGTGCAGGTTGAACAGGGCCTCGAAATCGTCGCCCTCGTACAGGAACTGCACGCGGCCGGCAGCCTCGTCATAGCCTTCAAAACCACTGTTGGGCGCGCCGACGCGGGTGTTGTCGACCCAGTCGTCGCGGCGCTGGTAGATCGCCGAAACGCGTGCCGACCAGCGGTCGGTCAGCGGGCCGCCGTAGGCGCCCTGCACGTTCCAGCTGTTGTAGCTGCCGTAGCCGACGCGGACGTAGCCATCGGCATCCTGCGACGGACGCGCCGAATCGAACTTGACCACGCCGGCCGGCGTGTTGCGGCCGAACAGGGTGCCCTGCGGCCCACGCAGCACTTCCACGTTGGCCAGGTCGAACAACGGGAAGCCCTTCAGCAGCGGGCTTTCCTGCACCACGTCGTCGTACACCAGCGAGACCGGCTGCGAGGCATTGAGGTCGAAGTCGGTGTTGCCGAGGCCGCGCATGTAGAAGCGCGGGAAGGCACGGCCATAGGACGATTCGATGTTGAGGCTGGGTACGCGCGCGGCCAGGAAGCGGATGTCGTCGCCGGCCGAGCCGAGCACATCAAGCTTCTCGCCCTGGATCGCGGTGATCGCGACCGGCACGTCCTTGGCATTCTCGACGCGGCGCTGGGCCGTCACCTGCAGGGTATCGAGCGCGACCGGATCCTTGGCGGCGGGGGTTTCCTGGGCGGCTGCAACCAGCGGCAGCAGGGCGGAGAGAGCGGCAACGAGGGGGCGCGCGACCGGAATACGGCCGCGGGAAGTGTGGGTCGGGGACATGGCGGTAGGCTGTGTTTGGAGGGGTGGTAAAACGGCGCTACCAGATAATTGTTGCAATACAGCACCTGCGCCGCAAATGGCCGCTGTTCATGGCGCGGTCGCGGGCCACCGGGGAGGGTCGCTAGACTCGGGCTTTCCCACCCCGACCCGGCGCACCGCCATGACCCAGTGGTACTTCCATTCCTCCGCCCAGGCCGATCGCATCGGGCCGCTCGATGACGAAGCCGCGCGCCGCTACGCGCAGGCCAACCCCCGCGCGCTGGCCTGGTGCCAAGGTATGAGCGGCTGGACCGCGATCGCCGAGGTGCCCGAGCTGCAGGCGCCCGCCCCGGGCATGCCCAACACGCCGCCACCCGTGCCGGGCGGGCCTGCGCGGGGCCGGGCCGACGACATCGACTTCCGCATCGTCGGCCATGAGATGCAGTTCGTGGAGATCGAGCTGGATCCCGGCGAGAGCGCCATCGCCGAAGCCGGCGCGCTGATGTTCAAGGACGCCTCGGTGCAGATGGATACGGTGTTCGGCGACGGCACGCACAGCGGCCAGGGCGGCGGCATCATGGACAAGCTGATGTCGGCCGGCAAACGCGTGCTGACCGGCGAGAGCCTGTTCGCCACGCTCTATACGCATACCGGGCAGGGCAAGGCCAAGGTCGCTTTCGCCGCGCCCTACCCCGGCACCGTGCTGGCCATGAAGCTGGACCAGCACGGCGGCCGCCTGGTCTGCCAGAAGGACAGCTTCCTGGCCGGGGCGCGCGGCGTGCAGATCGGCGTGCAGTTCCAGCGCAAGATCATGACCGGCCTGTTCGGCGGCGAAGGCTTCATCATGCAGAAGCTGGAAGGCGATGGCTGGGTGTTCATCCACGCCGGAGGCTGTGTGGTCGAGCGCGAACTGGCCGCCGGCGAGCGCCTGGACGTCGATACCGGCTGCGTGGTCGCCTACCACCCGACGGTGGACATGGACGTGCGCCGGGTCAGTGGCATCAAGAGCATGGTGTTCGGTGGCGAGGGCGTGTTCCTGGCAACCCTGACCGGACCGGGCAAGGTCTGGCTGCAATCGCTGCCGTTCTCGCGCCTGGCCGGCCGGATGTGGATGGCCGCGCCGCAGGGAGGTGGGCAGAACCGCGGCGAAGGCTCGGTGCTGGGCGGCATCGGCCGCATCCTCGACGGCGACAACCGGTTCTGATCGCCCACGGGTAGCGCCGGGCCATGCCCGGCGAGCGCAGCGGCCCTGAACTGCCCGCCAGGCCATGCCCGGCGCTACCCATGGCGGTCCATGAATAGGGCGTCGTCCTGCCCTGCCCGGCCCGCCGTGGCTTCGGTATGCTGGCGCCCTTCCCTGAATCCGGCGCCGCGAGCGCATTGCCGATGAGCCTGTTCCGTCCCCGCGTGCTGCTGTCCGTTGCCCTGCTTGGCCTGCTGGCCGGTTGCGGTGGCGATCCGGTGCGTCCGGCGCCGCCGCCGGCGCCGACCGTGGTGCCGCAGGCCAAGCCGGTGAAGATCGGCATCGCGCTGGGCGGCGGCGCGGCCAAGGGCTTTGCCCACATCGGCGTGATCAAGATGCTCGAGGCCAACGGCTTCGAGCCGGTGGTGGTGTCCGGCACCAGCGCCGGCAGTGTGGTCGGCGCGTTGTACGCCAGCGGCATGGATGCGTTCCAGATGCAGAGCCGGGCCGTCGCGCTGGATGAAGCCAGCATCCGCGACGTGCGCCTGTTCTCCGGCGGGCTGGTGCAGGGCCAGAAGCTGCAGGACTACGTCAACGAGCAGGTCGCCAACCGTCCGGCAGAGCGCCTGAAGAAGCCGTTCGCCGCCGTCGCCACCCAGCTCGAAACCGGCGAACGCGCGATCTTCGTGCGCGGCAACGTGGGCCAGGCCGTCCGTGCGTCCAGCAGCATCCCCGGCGTGTTCGAGCCGGTGAAGATCGGCGGACGCAACTACGTCGATGGCGGCGTGGTGAGCCCGGTGCCCGTCGATGCCGCGCGCCAGCTCGGTGCCGACTTCGTGATCGCCGTGGACATCTCCAGCAAGGCCAGTGGCAAGGCACCGACTGACATGCTCGGCATCGTCAACCAGTCGATCGCGATCATGGGCCAGCGCCTGGGCGAGCAGGAACTGGCCCGCGCCGACATCGTGATCCGCCCGCGCGTGCTGGATATCGGTGCGGCTGATTTCAGCCAGCGCGGGACCGCGATCCTGGAGGGAGAAAAGGCGGCGATGGCCGCGATGCCGCAGATCCGCGCGAAGATCCAGCAGCTGCAGAAGGCGCGCGCCGCCGCGCTGGTACCGCCACCGGTAGCCGCGCCGAAGTGCGAGGAGACCTCGCGGCTGGGCAGGCTGATGGGGCGCAAGGACAAGTGCTGAGCCCTCGCCCGCGCTGACCGGTGCTCAGGGTTCCAGCTGCGACAGTGGCAACGCCTGGAAGCCCTTCACCGTGCGCAGCACGAAGCTGGAATTGGCATCGGCCACGCCACCGGCATTGAGCAGGCGGTCCAGCAGGAAGCGCGAGAAGTGCTCGAGGTCGCGCACGTAGACGTGCAACAGGTAATCCATGTCGCCGGTGAGCGCATGGCAGGCCACCACTTCATCCCAGCCCTGCACGCTGTCCACGAAATGCGCGATGGCCGCCTGGTCGTGCTTTTCCAGTTGCACCCGCACGAACGCCTGCAGGCCCAGCCGCAGCTGCCGGGGTTCCAGGCGCGCGCCATAGCCGACGATCACACCCTCGCTCTCCAGCCGCTGCAGGCGGCGCAGGCAGGCGGAGGGGGAGAGGTTCACCCGGGCCGCGAGCTCGGCATTGGTGGCGCGACCATCCCGCTGGATTTCGGCCAGCAGGCGTATATCCGTGCGATCGAACTGGACTTCTCCGGCCATTGTTGCCCCGCAACATGGTGTGTACGCAAGGATATTGCGCCAGCAAGGTCATTCCGCGCAACTTTTGCAACCCTGTTGCGCCCGCCCTGCCCTAGCATCGTGGACATCCCTTCAAGGAGCGTCCCATGGATCCCGCCCAGCCCCGCCGCGTCGAACACCAGCAGACCGACAAGGGCTACGTGCCGGTGTACACCACCGCGCTCGTCGAGCAGCCGTGGGATACCTACAGCGCCGATGACCACGCGACGTGGAGCACGCTGTACCAGCGCCAGCGCGAGCTGCTGGTTGGCCGTGCGTGCCGGGAGTTCCTGGACGCGCAGGACGAGATGGGCATGAGCGCGCACATGATTCCGCGCTTCGACCAGCTGAATGAAGTACTCGGCGCAGCCACCGGCTGGACGCTGGTGGGCGTGGAGGGGCTGCTGCCGGAGCTGGATTTCTTCGACCACCTGGCCAACCGCCGCTTCCCGGTCACGTGGTGGATCCGTCGCCCCGACCAGATCGACTACATCGCCGAGCCGGACCTGTTCCACGATCTGTTCGGCCATGTGCCGCTGCTGATGAATCCGGTGTTTGCCGATTACATGGAGGCCTACGGCCGTGGCGGTGTCAAAGCCCACGCCATCGGCCCGGAGGCGCTGCAGAACCTCACGCGCCTGTACTGGTACACGGTGGAGTTCGGCCTGATCGATACCCCGGATGGCCTGCGCATCTACGGCGCCGGTATCGTCTCGTCAAAGGGCGAATCGCTGTACTCGCTGGAATCGGCCGCGCCCAACCGTATCGGCTTCGACCTGCAGCGCATCATGCGCACGCGCTACCGCATCGATACCTTCCAGAAGACCTACTTCGTCATCGACAGCTTCGAGCAGCTGATGCAGGCGACGTCGCCGGACTTCACCCCGATCTATGCCTCGCTGGCCGAGCAGCAGCACCTGCCGGCCGGTGATGTGCAGTCCGACGACCGCGTGTTCCAGAAGGGAACCGGCGAAGGCTGGGCCGACGGCGGCGACGTGTGATGCGGCAGGGGCATCCGTAGGGCCGGCTCCACGCCCGACTCCACGGGTCAGCGCGGGTATGCCAGCAGCAGCACCAGATCCTCGTCACCCACCTGCTGCAGTGCATGCGAACTGCCTTTGCGCGTCAGCAGGGCATCGCCTGCGCTGACGTCGTACTGCCTTCCGTCCAGCACGTAGCTGCCCTTCCCGCTGACGATGTAGTAGATCTCGTCCTTGTGCTGCGGATGCAGGCCGATGCCTGCACCCTTGTGCAGTACGCGCTTGCGCAGCACGAACGGCAGGTCCTTCTCTCCGGCGAAGAACGGATAGGCCGTGGTCGGCCCGGCGCCACCATGCGGGCCGGGCTGGCGGATGGCGATGTCATGCTCATGGACCACGCGCGAGGGCTGCGCCGGTTGCCCGCCCTGCCCCGCCGCCGCGCTCACGTCACAGTCGATGTCGCGCACGAGTGCATCTTCCAGCCCCGGCTGCAGCACCCTCCACTCGCGCAGCACCAGGCAGGCGACGGCGTTGGCGCCGGCCACACTGAAGTGGGTGCCGTCGGCCTTGCCCTGCTCGGGCACGAACAGGAAGTAGGGTCGTGCACCCTGCTCGCCCAGCGCGCGTATCCAGCGCGTGCTGCGGTCGTTGAGTTCGATCAGGGCAACGCGCTCGCGCGCGGCCAGCTGCTGCATCGCCCGCGTGTAACGCGCATGTGTGTCCAGCAGCGAACCGAAGTCATACAGCAGCCGCGCCACCGGCGTGACCAGCACCGGCGTGGCGCCCTTGTCGCGCGCCACCTGCACGTAACGCATCAGCAGGCGCGGATAGTCGCTGTCCGGATCGGTATAGCGCGTGGGATCTTCGAACTTGGCGTCGTTATGGCCGAACTGGATCAGCAGCACATCGCCGCGGCGCAGCTCGCTGGCGATCGCATCCAGGCGGCCTTCATCGATGAAGCTGCGCGTGCTGCGGCCTCCCCGGGCGTGGTTGCGCACTTCGAACCGCGCCGGATCGAGGTAGCTCTGCAGGGCCTGGCCCCAGCCCGCCTGCGGCGCGCGCTGGGGACCGTACTCGGCCGCGGTGGAGTCACCGGCGATGAACACCCGCACCGGCGCCGCCTGCGCGGTGGTGCACGACAGCAGCAACAACAGCAACAGCCTTCGCATCGCGGCACTCCTGTAGAGCCGAGCCATGCTCGGCTGTTTTTCGATCAGAGCGCGACAGCCGAGCATGGGCTTGGCTCTACAGACCGGTGTGCCTCAGCGCGCCAACCAGCCACCATCGACCGGCAGCACGGCGCCGTTGATGTAATCCGATGCGCTGGATGCCAGGAACACCGCCGCGCCGGCCAGATCCTCCGGTGTGCCCCAACGGCCGGCCGGAATGCGATCCAGGATCGCCTTGTTGCGGTCGGCGTCGGCACGTAGGGCCGCCGTGTTGTCCGTGGCCATGTAGCCCGGCGCGATCGCGTTGATGTTGACGCCCTTGCCGGCCCATTCGTTGGCCAGCAGGCGGGTGATGCCGGCGATGCCACTCTTGCTGGCGGTGTACGACGGCACCCGGATGCCGCCCTGGAATGACAGCATCGAGGCGATGTTGATGATCTTGCCGCTGCCCTGGGCGATGAAATGACGGCCCGCCGCCTGCGAGATGAAGAACGCCGACTTGATGTTGACGTTCATCACGTCATCCCAGTCCTGTTCGCTGAACTCCACCGCGTCGGCGCGGCGGATCAGGCCGGCATTGTTGACCAGGATATCCAGGCCACCCAGTCCCTCGATGGTTTCGCGCACCACGCGCTCGACCGGCTCGATGCTGATCAGGTTGG
Organism: Stenotrophomonas sp. 112478_Sma; assembly: GCF_056479905.1. Lineage (NCBI taxonomy): Bacteria > Pseudomonadati > Pseudomonadota > Gammaproteobacteria > Lysobacterales > Lysobacteraceae > Stenotrophomonas > Stenotrophomonas sp. 112478_Sma. The sequence goes on from NZ_CM151072.1 coordinate 64,366, forward strand.
CTTCCACCGCCAGGCAGCGTCGGCCGAGCGCGGTGATCTTCTCGATGGTTTCGGTGGGCGGCGCGATGCCGGCCACGGCGACATCGGCGCCGGCGGTGGCCAGCGCAACCGCGATACCTTGGCCCAGACCGGTATTACCACCGGTTACCAGAGCGACTTTGCCTTCCAGGCTGAAGGGATTGGCCATTGCGTGTGCGTTCCTTGGTAGAGGTGTGCGTGATGCAGGCGAACGGCCACCGGCACGCGTGCGCGGCGGCCAGGCAGGACTTACTTGAGCTGGCAGATGTCCAGCACGTGCATGTCGGTGTAATCCAGGTTCTCGCCGCCCATCGCCCAGATGAAGGCGTAATTGCTGGTACCGGCACCCATGTGGATCGACCACGGCGGCGATACCACGGCTTCGTTGTTCTGGATGACGATGTGGCGCTGCGCGTCCGGTTCGCCCATGAAGTGGTACACGCGGTCGTTGTCGCCCAGGTCGAAGTAGAAATAGACCTCGCTGCGGCGGTCATGCAGGTGCGGCGGCATGGTGTTCCACACGCTGCCGGGCTTGAGCACGGTCAGGCCCAGCAGCAGCTGCGAGGACTGGCAGGTGGCCGGCACGATGTACTGGTAGATGGTGCGTTCGTTGCTGGTCTCCAGCGCACCGCGGTCCAGCGCCACCGCGTCCTTGATCGACAGCTGCCTGGTTTCAAAGCGCGCGTGGGCCGGGGTCGAGGCCAGGTAGAACTGAGCCGGGTTGGCGGCGTCCTGCGAGGCGAACGCGACATCCTTGCTGCCCATCGCCACGTACAGGCCATCCTTCGGGCCCAGCGTGTAGACGGTGCCGTCGACGGTGACCGTACCGGTACCGCTGCCGACGTTGATCACGCCCAGCTCGCGACGCTCCAGGAACGGATGGCCGGCGGCCGACGCCGGTTCGGTCTGCACCGGCAGCGCCAGCGGCGCATCCAGGGGCGCCGCGCCACCGAGTACGAAGCGCTCGTAGTGGGTGTACTTCAGCGTCACCTGGCCGGGGTTGAACAGGCCGTCGAGCAGGTACAGCTCGCGCAGCTGGTCGTTGCTGGCGCCCTTGATGGCGTCGGGATGGGTGGCGTAGTGGGTCTTGCAGTACATGGCATCTCCAGAGCAGGGGGCGGGCCGATCATTCGGCCCCGGCACGGTTCAGGGGGATTCTAGCGACGTTGGTAACCGGTGTCATTTTGCGCCGCACGATAGCGCTCAACGGTCGCGGCAAGGTGAGGCGGCTTCAACGGAGTCGCAGGCAGGCCTGCGGGCTACCGGACTGATCCCCGCCGGATCAGTCCTCCGGCGGCTGGCAGGAGTCGCGCACGATCAGGTGCGGGCGCACGCTGGCGATCTGCAGCGCCGGCTGGCCGTCGGGCTGGATCAGCATCGCCGCAGCGGTGCGGCCGGTATCGCGGGTATGGCGCCGTACCGAGGTCAGCGACGGCCAAAGGCGCGAGGCCAGCGGGCTGTCGTCGTAGCCGATGATGGACAGCTGGCGCGGGATATTGATGCCTGCACGTAGCGCCACCTTGTAGATGCCCGCCGCCATTTCATCGTTCCCGGTGAAGATCGCGGTCGGCCGGCGCTTGCCCAGCAGCAGCTTCTCGGCGGCGGCCACGCCCGATTCAAAGGTGTAGCCCGCCTCGATGATGCGGTCCTTGGGCAGCTCGATGCCACGCTGCGACAGCGCATCAATGAAGCCGGCGGTACGCTCGTGCGCCGAACGATAGGCACTGGGCCCGGTCACCAGGGCGATGTCGCGGTGGCCCAGCGAGAGCAGGTAGTCGGCCGCTTCGGCGGCGCCGTCACGATCGTGGGTGACCACCATCTGCGAGCTCTCGTCCAGCGGCAGCGCGGCCACGCGGGTGAAGCGGCAGCCGATCTCATCCAGCATGTCCGCCAGCGCCTGGTCCTCGGAGGCACGCGGCACCAGGATCACCCCATGCAGCTTCTGCTGCTGCACGAAGCGGCGCACGCCGTCGATGTAGCCCGGGCTGCGGCTGTCGCAGGGGTGCACGACCAGCTCGAAGCTGGAACCGCGCAGCGCGTCGAGTGCACCGTACTGCATGTCCACGATGTACTGGGCGGTCGGGTTGTCGTAGACCATGCCGATCAGGAAGGATCGACGGAAGGCCAGGCCGCGCGCCAGCGGATCGGGCGTATAGCCCACCTCGCGCATCAGGGCCTCTACCTTGTCGCGCGTGTCCTTGCGCACCAGCGGTGAGTTGTTGATGATCCTTGAAACCGTTTTCTTGGACACTCCGGACAGTCGCGCGATGTCGTTGATCGTGGCTGCCTTGCCTTTGGCCAATGCCGGCGTGGCGGCATCATTCTTGTTGCGCACTGACATGTAATGGACCAGGTAAGTCGGGGGATTTCCGGCCGCGCACTCAGTCCAGCGCGCGGTAGCGGAAGCTGCGGAAGGTCACCGCACCGTCACCGGCAGCGTACAGCGCCGGCTTCAGGGCGAGAAACTTACCAGCCACATTGTGATGGTAACCCGAGGTTTCCATCTGAACCGGGTACTTCTGCCAGGTCCGGCCGTCGCTGCTGGTATGGAAGGTGACGATATGGCGGTTGTTGGTGACGCGCAGCCAGAGCCGCCCGCCGCGCTCGCTGGGCGCAAGCCGGGCAGGGCGTTCCTCGCCGTAGCGGTGCATGATGAACTGCTCGCCGTTGCTGCCCACGCCCACATAAAGACGGTCGCTGTAGAACAGCAGCGCCCCCCCGACTGCGCCCGGCGCTACCTCCAGCTCCACCTCGAACTGGTAGGCCGGATCGCCGGCGATGGTGGTCAGCGGAGACGCATCGCGCGGCGCACTGCCCTTGCCCTGCATCACCAGCCCATCGCCGCTGAAGCGCAGGCGCCGGTACTCGTCACTGCCCGGGTTGAAGAACGCCCACTGTGGCCCGAGCCTGCCGCCGCGGAAATCATCCGAAAGCGCCATGCCGTGCGGTGCCAGGGCGCTTCCGGAAGGCTTGCGCAGCGGTTGGCCGAGGTCACCGCCCCTGGCAACGAACCAGCCATCGTCCGTCCACTCGATCGGGTCCAGCAGGGTCTGCCGGCCCAGGGTCCAGAAGCCGTTCTCATACCCGTGGTACATCATCCACCAGCGACCGTCGGTGCCTTCGACCACCGTCGCGTGGCCTCGCGACCACCACGGCTCGGACGCCGACTGCGTGCGCGTGATCGGATTGTTCGGTGCGTTCTGCCAGGGCCCATGGATGGAACGCGAGCGCGCAGTGATCACCATGTGCCCGGTGGGTGGGCCGGCGGTGCCTCCCACGGCGGTGGTCATGTAGTACCAGCCCTCGCGGAAGTGGATCTTCGGTCCTTCCTGCGCATAGGCCTCCACATCCCAGCTCTGCGGATAGCGCCAGCCGTCGTAGACATGCTTCGGTGTGCCGACCACGCTCAGCCCGTCATCGGCCAGCTGCACATAGTCGCCTCCGCTGAGGAACAGGTAGCGCTTGCCGTCCTCGCCCACCGCATGGCCGGGGTCGATGTAGCCGCCCAGGCCGATGTCGATCGGATCGCTCCACGGCCCGCGGATGTCATCGGCCCACACCACGAAGTTGCTGCGGTGTTCGCCGGTCCGGGCCGGGAAGTAGATGAAGTAGCGACCCTGGTGCTTGACGATGTCCGGTGCCCAGATCGCACCCACGTTGCGGGTGATGGCATGACCCAGCGGCTGCCAGTTGACCAGGTCCCGCGAATGCCAGATCGGCAGGCCGGGATAGGCGTCGAAGGAGGACAGGGTCAGGTAGTAGTCCTGTCCGTCCTTCAGTACCGACGGATCGGGGCGGTCGCCGGCCAGCACCGGGTTCAGGTAGGTGCCGTCGCCGAGATCGGCCTGTCGCTGGTTCTCCAGCCCACGTGCCCAGGTCGGTGAGGCCGGGCCGGAGGCCAGCGCCGGAAGCGCGGCCAGAAGCAGGCTGGCCAGGGCCACGGCAGGGATGCGGCGAAGCGGACGGTGCATGGCAGCGGTCTCCGGCTCAGCTGCGCAGCGTGGCCGGCAGCCACAGCGACAGGGCAGGGAAGAAGGTGACCACCAGCAGCACGCCCAGCGCAGCGAACCAGAACGGCCAGATGGTACGCATGCTCTGGCCCACGCTGATCTTGCCGATGGCGGTACCGATGAACAGCACCGAGCCCACCGGCGGTGTCACCAGGCCCAGGCCGCCGGTCAGCACCAGCACCAGCCCGAAGTGGATCGGATCGATGCCGTACGCGCGCGCCACCGGCAGGAAGATCGGCGTGCAGATCAGGATCATCGGTGCCAGGTCCATGAAGGTTCCCAGCAGCAACAGCATCACCACGATCATCAGCAGCACCATGAACTGGCTGTGCGCGAAGGACTGCAGGAAATCCACCGCCGCCGCCGGCACCTGCAGGTAGGCCAGCAGCCAGCCGAATACCGCAGCGGTGGCGATCACGAACAGGATCACGCCGGTGCTGCGTGCGGCGTGGACGACCGTGGCGAAGAACTCGCGCCAGCGCAGTTGCCGGTACAGCACCGTGGTCACCAGCAGTGCGTACACCACGGCGATCGCCGCGCTTTCCACCGCAGTGAAGATGCCAGCGCGGATGCCGACGAAGATCAGCGCGACCAGACCGAGGCCGGGCAGGGCGGAGATCATCCGCAGCATCACCGCGCGCCAGCCCGGGAACACCTCCACGCCATAGCCGCGGCGGCGCGCGACGACGTAGCCGGTGATCATCAATGCCAGCGTCATCAGCAATGCCGGAACGATGCCGGCCGCGAACAGATCGGCGATCGAGAGGCCGCCACCGGCTGCGGCCGAGAACAGGATCAGGTTGTGCGAGGGCGGAACCAGCAGCGCGACCAGGGCGGCGGTGATGCTGACATTGACGGCGAAATCGCGGTCATAGCCGCGCTTGACCATCTGCGGAATCATCGTGCCACCCACCGCCGAGACATCCGCGATGGCCGAGCCGGAGACGCCGCCGAAGAACAGCGAAGACAGGATCGAAACCTGGCCCAGGCCACCACGCAAGCGCCCCACCAGTGAGGACGCCAGCGCGATCAGGCGCTCGGAGATGCCGCCGCGCATCATGATCTCGCCAGCGAAGATGAACAGTGGAATGGCGATCAGCGATGCAGACCCGGTACCTGCCGAAATCTGCTGGACCAGAACGATGGACGGGATGTCCAGGTAGAGCAGGGTGGCAAGGGCGGCCGCAGCCAGCGCGTAGGCCACCGGCACGCCCAGCAGCAGGAACACTGCGAACACCGAGAACAGAATGGCGATACCCATGGATCAACGATCTCCTTCAGCGTCATCGACGGCAGCGTCTGCCGGCGTGGACTGCGTGGCCTTCCACGCACGGTTCAGCGCGAACACCACCATCAGCACGCCGCCCAGCGCCAGCGGCAGGTAGTTGATGCTCTGCGGAAGCTCGGCACCGGCGGTCTTGATGTCCAGGCCGTCGAGAAGAAGCTCGGCCGACCACACTGCGATGAACGCGCCCAGCACGGCCACCACCAGTTGCACCAGCACGTCCACAGCGCGGCGCAGCGCCGGCGCCATGTAGGCATGCAGCAGGAAGAAGCCGAAGTGGCGGTTGGTGTGCACGCCACAGGCCGCGCCCAGGCTCATCGCGGTGCTGAGCAGCAGCAGGGTCACCGGCTCGGTCCAGCTCGGGGAATCGTTGATCACATAGCGCGCGAAGACCTGCCAGCCCTGCACCACCACCAGCCCCAGCAGGGCCGCCACGGCGGTGTAGATGGCAATGTCGGCGATGCGGTCCAGCAGGCGCTGCCCGGGGCCGGGTGGGGAAAATGTCGTCGTTTCGGTCATGGCTAAGTCCTCAGGCTGCACCGCGGATGCGATCGACCAGCGCGGCGATTTCCGCGTGCTGCAGGTACTGCTGCAGCAGGGGCTGCGCGGCGGCGCGGAACGCCGGCATGTCGACCTCGTTGGCCTTCACGCCGTACGCCAGCACCGCGCGTCGTGCCGCATCCTCGGAGGCATCCCACTGGTCGCGCATCACCTTCACCGACGCACGTGCGGTCTCCAGCAGCAGCTGGCGGTCATCCGGCTGCAGCCGCTCGAAACTGGCGCGTGACATCAGCAGCACGTCCGGTGCATAGGAGTGATCGCTCTGCGACCAGTAGTGCGCAGCCTCGAAGTGACGGCTGGAGTGGAAGCTGCGCATGTTGTTCTCGGCACCGTCGATCATGTGCGTCTCCATGCCGGAGAACGTATCGCCCAGCGACATCGGCGTCGGGTTGGCGCCGAGCAGCCGCATCAGCTGGATGAAGATGTCCGATGATGCGACGCGCAGCTTCAGCCCGTGCAGGTCACCGGGCTGCGTGATCGGATGCCGGGTGTTGTAGAAGCAGCGCGCACCGGAATCGTAGATGGCCAGGCCGACCAGGTCGCGGCGTTCGAAGCCGCGCAGCACGGCATCGGCCACGCCGCCATCAAGCGCTGCCCGCTGATGCGCCACCGATTCGAACACGTAGGGCAGGCACAGCGCCTGGGTCAGCGGAAACGCGTTGTTCAGCGCGCCCGCATAGACACGGGTGATGTCGATGGCGCCGAAGCGGGCCATGTCGATCGCTTCGGACTCGCGGCCGAGCTGGCCCGAGTGGTACTGGCGCAGACGCAGGCGTCCCTGGGTCTCACGCTGCAGGGTCTCCCCGATCCACTTCACCGCTGTCACGGTGGGGTAATCGGCCACGTGCACATCGGTCGCCGTCAGCAGTTGGCCGCCGGCTGCGTCAGGGCCCGGCCCGCGGCCACAGGCGGCGAGCAGGGGAGTGGCAAGTGCAGTGGCGCCACCGGCCAGGAAATGTCGTCGTGTGATCATCTGCGCCCTCCCGCGCGTGTTCACTGGATCGTGCCGCGGCTTACCCGGCCGGCACGGCCCTGCAGGCAATCTCGCCGAAGCCGGCGAAGCGCACCAGCGCCGTTTGTCCTGCCTGGATGTCGTGGATGCCGGTCGCATTGCCGGTGGCGATCAGGTCGCCACGCCGCAGGGGCCGGCCGCGAAGCGCGGAACGGGACAACGCGAACGCGTACGCTGCGCGCAGGCCACCAGGCAGGCGGCTCGCGCCGCCGACCCCGACCACTTCACCCTCGATCAGGGTCTCGGCGCGCAACGCCGACTCATCGAGGGACGTCCAGTTGCCGATCTCCGGCCCCAGCACGAGGCCGTTGTTGTTGCCGAAGTCGGATACCACCACGCGCGGGCCCAGCTCGTTGATCGTTGCCAGCGGGCTGCTGGCAACCTCGACACCGAGGTACAGGCGGGCCGGCAACGCTTCAGCCTGTTCCGGCGACCAGTGCAGCTGGTCGGCGGGGGCATCCTCCAGCAGTTCCAGCACGTACTCGGCCTCGATCGCGGCGAAACCGCCGACGAACACCGGAACATCCGTTGTTCCACCGGTAGCATTTTTGAGCTGAGGCTTGAAGATCGGCCCCAGCAGCCGTTCGTCCCCGGACGCATCGCGGCGTTCGGCAGCGATGTAGCCGACCTTCCAGCCGACCACCGGCTGGTTCCAGCGGGCGATGGCCAGGTCCTGGACCTGGTAGGCCGCGACCAGGTCCGCCGGGATGTCGCCCGGGAACGCCTCCAGTGCCTGGCCCGCAAGGCGTGCGGTGGTGAAGGCCTGGGCAATCGCGGCCGCATCGGCCGGCGGCGTGTGCCCATGTGTGCCGTGTTCGTTGCTCAAGAACGTCTCCCTCTGGCGTTGTTGCGCTGCCTATCGACAGCGTCTGCAGGACGTGTATATGGTAAACCGGTGTCATCACGCAAGCGGCAGCGCATCACGCCGTCTTTGCCGACGCCGCCAGCGCCCTGCCCTGTCCTGTTGGAGCCCCGTCAGTCATGCGTCTGCCCATCGTGTTGCTGTGCCTGTCCCTGCTGCTGCCGGCGGCGCCCGCCTGCGCGGTCGACACGCCGCTGCGCGAAGGCGAGCATGTGGTCCAGGCGTTGCCCGGCGAGCAGCTGCCGTTGTGGCCGGCAGGCGCAGTGCCGGGCGAAACCGGCACTGCACGTCCGACGCGGGTGGTCGAGCGCAGTGCGGACCCTGCACGCCCGGACCGCTACGCCGACCAGATCGACGCGCCCTCTCTGCAGGTGTACACACCCGCCCGGCCGAACGGCCGGGCCCTGCTGGTGATCCCCGGCGGCGGCTACCAGCGGGTGGTGATCGACAAGGAGGGCAGCGCGCTGGTTCCGTTCTGGGTGGACGGCGCCGGCTACACCCTGTTCGTCCTGCGCTACCGCCTGCCGCAGCCGGGGCGCGACCGCCAGGCCGCGCTCGCCGACGCGCAGCGCGCGCTGCGGGTGGTGCGCGACCAGGCGCGACGGCGCGGGCTGGACGCGGACGACGTGGCGGTGATGGGCTTCTCGGCGGGCGGCCACGTCGCGGCGCGGCTGGCCACCGGCTTCGACATCGCCGTCCATCCCGCACGGGATGACCTCGACCGGCTGAGCGCCCGCCCGAGCCGTGCCGTGCTGGTCTACCCGGTGATCGACATGGGCGCGCATGCGCACAGCGGCTCGCGTGCCCGCCTGCTGGGCGAGCATCCGGGTACCTCGCTGCAGGCAGACTATTCGATGCAGCAGCGCGTACGTGGCGACATGCCGCCGACGCTGCTGGTCCACGCCGCCGACGACGCCGTGGTGTCGGTGCGCAACAGTGAACTCATGGCGCAGGCACTGGCGGGTGCGGGTGTCGAGCACGAACTGCACGTCTTCGCCCATGGCGGCCACGGCTTTGGCATGGACATCCCCGCGCGGTCGACGCTGGCACTCTGGCCGCTGCTCGCACAACGCTGGCTGGGCCCTGCGGAGGACGCGCGATGAACGATGCGCCGGCCGACCTGCAGCGTCGGCGGTTCCTGCGCGACAGCGCCCGCTGGGCGCTGGCCACCGCGTCCGCTACGGCTGCCTTCACCGCATTGCCAACGCTGGCCAGCGTGCCGGGTGTCCGCGACGACCGCCTGCCATTGGCCCGGGTCCGTGGCGGGCGTGTGCGTGGCCAGCGCGAGCACGGGGTACTGGTGTTCCGTGGGCTTCGCTATGGTGCCGACACCGCTCAACACCGCTTCCAGCCGCCGCGGCATGAAGCTGCCTGGCGCGGCATCGCCGATGCACTGGAGTACGGTCCGGCCGCACCGCAGGGCGGCAGCGAAGGGCCCGGCAGCGAGGACTGCCTGTTCCTCAATGTGTGGACACCCGCGCTCGGCGACGGTGGACGCAGGCCGGTGCTGGTGTACGTGCACGGCGGTGGATTCAACAACGGGTCCGGCAGTGATCCGCTGTACGACGGCGCTGCGCTGTGCCGCCGCGGCGATGTGGTGGTGGTCACCCTCAATCATCGCCTCAACACGTTCGGCTATCTCTACCTGGGGGCGTTGGGCGATCCGCGCTACGCCGCCTCGGGCAACGTCGGCCAGCTCGACCTGGTACAGGCGCTGCAGTGGGTGCGGCAGCACGCGGCGGTCTTCGGTGGCGACGCGGCGAACGTCACGGTGTTCGGGCAGTCCGGCGGGGGCGCCAAGATCGCCACGCTGATGGCGATGCCTGCGGCCCGAGGGCTGTTCCACCGCGCGTGGACGATGAGTGGCCAGCAGGTCACCGCTGCCGGACCGCGCGCGGCCGCGCAGCGCGCTGCGATCGCGATGCAGGCCGTTGCTGCACGTGATGTGCAGGCCCTGCTGGACCTGCCGGTCGACGTCTTGCTGGAAGCCACCCGTGCGCGTGATCCCTCGCGCGTGGAAAGCACGTCGCTGTACTTCGGCCCGGTGCTGGACGATGTGGTGCTGCCGGTGCATCCGTTCTGGCCACAGGCGCCGCAGCAGTCGGCGGCGATTCCGATGGTGATCGGCAACACCCGCGACGAGACCCGCGCGTTCCTCGGCAACGATCCCGCCAACTTCGCCCTGACCTGGGAAACACTGCCGGCACAGCTCGAACGACAGCAGTTCGTCGATCTGCGGCCGCAGACCGTGATCGCCGAGTATCGCCGCCTGTATCCGCACTACACGCCCTCTGAAGTGTTTTTTGCTGCAACCACGGCTGGCCGCAGCTGGCGCGGAGCGGTGGAGGAACTGGAAGCGCGGGCGCGCCAGCCCGCGGGCGCAGCACCGACCTGGGCGTACCAGCTGGATTGGGGGTCGCCGGTGGAGGAGGGGCGCCTGCGTGCTTTCCATACGCTGGACATCCCGCTGGTCTTTGACAACGCAGGGTTGCCGGGCGCGCGCACCGGGGGTGGCGATGATGCGCGTGCGCTGGCGGCGACCATGAGCGAGGCCTTGATCGCCTTCGCCCGCAGCGGCGACCCCAATCACGCCGGATTGTCGCAATGGGCCCCTTATACGCTGCCGCAACGGCGGACAATGCTGTTCGATCGCACCAGTCGCGCGGTTGACGATCCGCGCGCAGGCGAGCGCGCGCTCTACGGAAAAGTGCCTTTCGTGCAGCGCGGCACGCAGTGATGACACCGCAGCACAAACATTCTGTTAACTCCGCTCGGCTAGAGTCGGGTCATGGGAGACACGTTCACGCCACTGCCGTTCGCCGGCCGGGAGCGCCTGCTTGCCGCCATTGATGGTGCGGTAGCGCTGGCGGATCCGCACGCGATCACCGAGGGCCTGCAGCGCGTGCTGCGTGATGCCATCACCGATCCTTCGATACAGCTGCCGCCGTGTGTACGGCGACCGGTGCGTGGTCACTACGCACGTCGTGAACTGCACCGCAGCCGGACCCTGGGGTACAGCGTCATCGCCATGTGCTGGGGCCCGGGGCAGGGTACGCCGCTGCACGATCACGATGCGATGTGGTGCGTGGAAGGCGTCTGGCAGGGAGAACTGCTGGTCACGCCGTATGCGCTGCTGGAGCGGAAGGGCACTCGCCACCGCTTTGCCGCGCAGCCGACACTGTACGGCCAGCGCGGCAGCGCCGGCAGCCTGATTCCCCCGCACGAATACCACACGCTGCGCAATGCCAGCGATGCCGATGTGGCCGTGTCGCTGCACGTCTACCAGGGCGTGATGGAGCGCAGCGCGGTGTTCGAGCCGCTGGGCGATGACTGGTACCAGCGACGGGTGAAGCGTATGGAGACCGACGCGGCATAGCCCGCGCCGGCCGCCGCGTTCAGCGCGGCACGTCCACGACGTTGTTGAGCAGGGTCACTTCCTCGCCACCGTCAGCGAGGGCGACGCGCACGCGCAGGCCACCCTGATGACCGGCGGGGATCATCAGTGTCACGTGGGTGGTCTTCGGTTCCAGGTCATCGGGTGCCGCCATCGCGGGCACATCGGCACGCGCGATCTCACGGCCCGTGGTGTCTTCCAGGATCGCCACGCCCGCGCCGGTGGCCACGTGGCCCAGGCTGTGCACGGTCACCCGCACACGCTGGCCGTCCACCTGCACATCACCGCGGCCGACGCCCAGGTCGGCGCGTGTTTCCACCGGGCTGCCGGCGACAACGCGCTCGAACTCGAACAGTTCCGTGCGCCCGGGACGGAACTGCATCGGCACCGCGCGGCTGGTTTCCAGCCGCACCGTGCGCTCCGTCGGCGTGCCATCGATGCGTCCATCTCCATCGGCATCCACGCCGGCACGGATGCGCCACGTGCCGCTGGCAACGTTCCAGCCGGTCATGTCGGCACTGATGGTGCGGTTACCCAGATTGTGGCTGGTGATGGTGAAGCGCTCGCGCGACGGCGCATGCACCAGCAGTGCAACCTGTTCGGCGGCACCGTCGCGATCGAAGCGCCAGCTGACCGTATGCCCGGGCCAGCTCTGGTTGCGCTTGAGCGCGATGCCCCCCAGCCGGGCGCGCTGCAGGAACTCGCTGGGTGCTTCCACGCGATCGGACCACCAGTGGCCCTCGGTGTTCATGTAGGCCCGCAGCACCTTGGCCTGCAGTCCTTCGGCATGCAGTGCATCGATGTACTTCAGGTCACCACTGGCCTGCCAGGCCATCAGGCTGGCGAAACCGGTCTTTCCGGCGTCGGCTTCGGCAGTCAGCTGCGGATACCAGTCCTGCTGGCGTCCCAGCACCTCGACGATGTTCTCGCCGAGATTGGCCAGCGCGCCCGGTCCCCCGCGTGCCACGCGATAGTCCAGCGCCTGCAGGTACTTCGCATCGCCGGTCCAGCGCCAGGCGGCCCAGAAGGTATGCAGCGTGTCGCCGCCGCCGGAACCGTCGTTGAGTTCACCGCCGCGGGTGGCGCCGGTGGCCCAGTGGATCTCGTTGGGCAGGGTGAAGCGTCCTTTCGCGTCCGTGCCGGCATGGGCGAGATAGCTGTCGGCCAGGCCGGTCACCAGCCGGCGCCCGGTCGGATCGGCGTTGTACTGGCCCAGCAGGAACGCGGGGTGCAGCACCGGGAACGAATACGGCTTCTGCCATTGCCAGTTCGGTTCGCGGTAGATCCTGTTGCCGCCGAACCAGTTGCTGGAGAACAGCAGGTGTCCCTGCGGATTGGGCAGGATGATCCGCTCGTCGAATGCCTTGACCGTCTCCATCAGCCGTTCCAGCGTCAGCGGATCGCCCCAGTTGAGGTACAGCATCGCGCTGTTGGTGTTGATGCCCTCTTCGTAGGCATGCAGCTCATCGGTTTCGATGGTGCTCAGGCCGTTGCTGAACATGCCATTGCGATACACCGCATCGGACAGGGCGGTGAGCGAGGCATTGAGGCGGTCCGGCTGCACGCCCATCAGCGCCAGGCCCGGCCACTGCTGGGTGAGATCGGAATCATCGGAGATGCCGCCGCCGAAGTCGCCGTAGGGCACCTGGCGATGGTCGATCCACCAGTCGACGAAGCGACGCACCTGTGCGAGGTCCTGCACCTGATGGAAGGCCCAGGCCGGCACACCGGCGGGCACCGCCGGTGCGGAGTAGGGCGGCCGGCCCTGGCTGTTGTAGCTGATGTAGTTCCAGTACTGCCGCCCCAGTGCGTGGTCCGGATCGACCCGCAGCAGGTCGCTCAGGTCGGCGTAGACGCGCGCATACAGGCGCTGTCGCTTGGAGGTGGTGTGCTCCTCCACCAGGAATCCCCAGTTGTCGCGCACCTGGTTGAAGCGGTCGGCCACGTGCTCCTTCAGCGCTTCGGCGCGCGGCTTGAACACCAGCCGGATCTGCGCGCCATCGAGCGCCCGGGCATCGAAGCCGGGCGCGGCCGAGGCGATGCTCAACCACAGGCTGTCAGGGGTGAGGATGCGGTCGCGCAGATCCAGCCACAGGGTGCGCTTCTGTCCCGGCTGCACCGAGACCGACACGTCGATCATGTCGCGCGCCGGCCAGATCGGGTCCTTGATGCGGATGTTGAGCGGAATCAGGCCTTCATGCGTGGCCGCCAGATCCAGCGCGGGAAGATCGATGGCAACGCCGTCCAGGCCGTCGTGCATGTTCTCCCAGCTGTAGGCCCAGCTGCGGATCAGCGGCTGGTCGGGCGGCGCATCGCCTACCCCGGAAGGAATGAGCACGTGCACGATCGGGCGCGGCTGCGCGGGCAGGGTACCGGCATCGCGGCGGCGTGAGCCGGCCCCCTTGGGCAGCGCCATCACCGTGCTGCGTTCGGCCTCGGGATAGCGACCGTCGATGTAGCGGCGCAGGGCATCCAGATTGGTGTAGTCCGGCAGCGCCTGGCTGTCGATCGTGTAGGTCTGCTTGACCGTGCCGTCCGGCTCGCTGCCCTCGCTCACGGCGTAGGCCCAGATTTCCTGGATCGGCGTTTCCTGCTCGACGTTGCTGAAGCGCAGCACGCCGCCGCTGAGGGACGGGATCGGATCGACGCTGCGCACCACGCCGCGCGGGCGGGTGAACAGGGTGCGGGTGGCGTGCGCGGCGTCGCTGCCATGTGCCAGCGTGCCGAAGGCCGCGCCGCGGATCTCGATGCGGTTGACCGTCTCGCCGTCCGGCAGCGTCAGGTCCAGGTGCTTTCCACCCTCCACGTAGGTGTTCCAGTCCGGCAGCTGGAAGTAGTCGTTGCGTCCGGGCAGCCGCGAGCGGTTGTAGACGCCGGGCCATGTGGTCTCGGCGATGCCGTCGGTGGCCTTCCACATCCACGCCTTCAGGTCGCGGGTGTCGGCGAATTCGACCTTGCGGATGCGGGTGGTCGGCGCGGTCAGCGCCGGTGGTGCGGTGCCGTCCCAGCCGAAGCGATGGCGCCAGGCACGCAGGCCTGCCTCGGGAACCTCGGCGGTGGTGGGCGTAACGCCACGGGCCAGCGCCGCCACGGCCGGCGCATCGAGCATGCGGTCGTAGATGCGGATGTGCTGGAAATCGCTGCCGCGCAGGAAGTTGTAACGGCTCTGTACCTGGTACGGTGCCATCACCCGACCGGCCAGGCCAAGCTGGTCCAGCGCGGCATCGTAGTCGCCGGTGGTCTGCGCGCGGGCCACTTCGCGTCCATCGATGAACAGGCGTACACCCTGGTCCTCGTCCCAGGCGAAGGCCAGATGCAGCCACTGGTCCGCGCGTGGCGGCGTGTCCATGCGGAACGAGACGCGGGTGCGGGCAAGATTGGCATCGGTGACGAACGCATCGAAACCGTGGCCGTTCCAGTCGATGCGCAGCCACGCCATGTCCCAGCTGCTGTGATCGGCATAGCCGACGCGGAAGATCACGAACGGGGCTTCGCCCACCGCGTACCGCGCACGCCAATCGAAGGCCAGGGTGCCGTGCTGGGCCAGGATGTTGCCCGGCGCATCCCACGCCAGGACGCCATCGTCCTGCCATTGGATGGCCTTGCCGCGTACACCGTCATCGACCACCGCCACCCTGTCGCGGAAGTTCGGTATCGCCTCGCCGTGCGCCACGGTGGCCTGCAGGCCCTGGTTGGCGTCGACGTGGAACAGCAGGGTTGGGCCATCGGCAGCTGTCGCAGGGCCAGCAGCCAGGGCCACTGCCAGCAGCAGGCAGCGGGACAGGGTCGAGCGATGCGGCATCAGATGTTTCCTTTCAACGGGCGACAGCCGGCGTAGGGCCGCCGGACCGTAGCAAGGCCACGCCGCCACGGCACCTTGCGGCGCAGCAGCGGTCGTGGCGAACGGCGATGCACCGGTCGGCGCATCGCCGGCGCTGCTCAGAACTTGTAGCGCACGCCGAGCAGGAACTGACGGCCGGTCTCGGTGTACTGCAACGGCAGGCGGCCGGTCGCGGGCGAATACACCCACTCATCGGACGCTTCGTTGGTCAGGTTCACGCCTTCCAGGCTCAGTTCCAGCTGGTCACTGATCCGGTAACGGATCGACGCATCGATGACCGTGGTACCGGTCATGCCGTGGTAACCGTCCAGATTGAAGCCGGTTTCCTGGCCCGGCACCTGGGTCAGGTAGTCATCGCGGTTGGTGGCCGAGATGCGCCCGGAGAAGGTGGTGCCTTCGTAGAACAGGGTCGCGTTCCACGAGGTGTTGGACAGGCCCAGCAGATCGTTCTTCATCACCGGCTGACCGGCCGAGTTGATGTACTGGATCTTCGAATCCACCCAGGTGTAGTTCAGCTGCAGACCGAGGTTGGCCCACTTGCCCGGCAGGAAGGTGAAGGGCTGGGTGTAGTTCGCTTCTGCGCCGAACAGCTCGCCACCCGGGGTGTTGACCGGACGGGTGAAGGTGAACTCATCGGTCGGCGATGCGCCGGTGCCGATCAGCAGTTCGGCAGGCAGGCCGCTGTCGGTGTACGGCCGATTCTCGCGCAGCGTCTGTACGGAGGTTTCGATGTCCTTGTAGAACAGGCCAAGGCCGGCCATGGCGCCTTCGGCGAAGTACCACTCGAAACTCAGATCGACATTGGTCGCGCGGGTCGGATCCAGGTTGGGGTTGCCGCTGGAGATGGTGCGTGCGCCACCGGCCACGGCCACAGTGGCACCCGGCGTCAGGCTGCCCAGGCCGGGTCGGGTCATCACCTTGGCCGCACCCAGGCGGATCAGGAAATCGGGGGTGACTTCGGCAACCAGGTTGAACGAGGGCAGGGTGTCGTCGTAGGTGCGGGTGGCGGTGGTGGACGTGGTGCCACTGGCCAGCGTCGACAGCCCGGTGGAGGACTGCTTGGTGCGCACATAGCGTACGCCGACGTTGCCGGACAGCGGCAGCGAGCCGATCTCGGTGGAGAACTCACCCATCAGGTAGGCACCGCGATCCTTCTCTTCCACGCTGCGCACGTTGTTGGCGCGCGGTGCGACGGCGTAGATGCCGCTGTTGCTGTAGATGTCGAACTGATCGGCGACGGCGTCCAGATCCGGCACCACCCAGTTCGAGGGATTGCCGCTGATGCCCTTCAGGCCGGCCTGCGTGGTCATGTCCACCGGAACGATCCTGCTGCCATCGGCGAAGGTGGGCACGGCCAGCTCGCTGCCACGGCGCAGTTCGGTGGTCTTGAACGTGTAATCCTTGGCCAGCACGCCACCCTTGAGGCGGAAGCCGGGGCTGATGTTCCAGTTGAAGTCGATCTGGCCGGTATCGAAATCATTGTCCACGTACTGCGGTCGCAGGCGGATCTCCGCCAGTTCCCAGCCGTTGGGATCGGTGGGATCGATGCCGTAGTTGAGGATCGGCGAGCGGTTGTTGCCCCGGTAGTCGTAGCTGTAGCCGTCGACGTCGTACTTGTCCATGATGATGGTGGTCTGCACCGGGTTCTCATGCCGGGACCGCGAGACCCCCAGCTTGCCGGACAGGGTGAAGTCGTCGCTGAAGCGGTGCTGGCCGTTGAGGCTGATCTGCTTGAACTCGGTGCTCCACTCGTCGTGGCGGTTCTCGCTGCGGATGTCGACGTTGTCGAACTCGCCGTAGACCAGCGCGTTGTTCTCGATGACGCCGTTCCTGACGATCATCGACGGCTTGCCGGCCAGGCGTGGCTGGCTGGTGTTGGCACCGCGGCTGAAGGAAATCGCCTCGATGTAGTGCTCGTCGCGGGTGGCATCGATTTTCGAGTACAGCGCGTCCAGCGAGATCTCGGTCGCGTCGCTGGGCTTCCACTGCAGCGTACCGGTCACGCCCAGGCGCTTCTGCTCATGTTCCATCTGCACGTAGCGCGGGAAGCGCGGGTGGTAGACGTCGGCACTGCGCGCGGCGGTGAACGGGGACGACGCACTGAAGTTGCCGTTGCTCGGGCCGTTGGCCCAGCGGCCCGTGTTGGAGCCCTCCTCCAGCGCCTGGCGCTCGGAGTAGGCCACCGACAGCAGGGCGCCGAACGTACCGTCGGCGAAGATGTTCGACACCAGCGCGGCCATGCGCGGGTCGGCCTTCTCCGCCATCGCGTTGTAGCCGGCCTGGCCGCTGGCGGCGAAGGTGAAGCCGTCATAGTCGAACGGCCTCGCCGTGCGCAGATCGACGGTGGCGCCCAGTGAGCCTTCTTCGACATCGGCCGAAGCGGTCTTGCGCACCACCAGCTGCGAGAACAGGTCGGAGGCGAAGACATTGAAGTCGAAGCCACGGCCGCGGTTGGTACCACCGCTCTGATCACCGGCGCCGACGGTGGTCAGCGCCTCCATGCCGTTGATGCGCACGCGGGTGAAATCCGGGCCGAGGCCGCGCACCGAGATGTTGCGTCCCTCGCCGGCCTCGCGGGTGATGACCACACCCGGGATGCGCTGCAACGACTCGGCCAGGTTCAGATCCGGGAACTTGCCGATGTCCTCGGCGACGATGGCGTCGACCACGCCGGCCTCGCCACGCTTGATGTCCAGCGCCTTCTCCACGCTGGCGCGGTAGCCGGTGACGGTGACCGTATCCAGGTCCGTGGCGCCGGCGGCGCTGCTCTGCT
This sequence comes from Stenotrophomonas sp. 112478_Sma, assembly GCF_056479905.1. Classification (NCBI taxonomy): domain Bacteria; kingdom Pseudomonadati; phylum Pseudomonadota; class Gammaproteobacteria; order Lysobacterales; family Lysobacteraceae; genus Stenotrophomonas; species Stenotrophomonas sp. 112478_Sma. Next base: position 82,122 of record NZ_CM151072.1, read on the forward strand.
GCTGGGCGGTCGCATTGGCCGCCAGGGCCAGTCCGACGGCCATAGCGAGCAAGGTAACCGGTGTCTTTTTTTGGTGGTTCCGAGACTGCATGCCTTTCCCCTCTCCCAAAGGTCTGGTGCTGCGGCTGTTTCAGCGTGATGACACCGCTGGTCAGAGCGGACGTTAGCAGCACGTCCCGGATCCGGCATCTTGCACCGCAACAGATCTGAAATGTCTCCAAGAGGCTTGCAGGACAATGCTTCCGTCAGTTCCTACGGGTGCGTGGGGCGCATCGGAAGGCTAGAATGACACCGATGGCCAAACGCCGCGCCGACGCGTGGTACACATTCACGCCGTGCAGTTTCACATGCTGGCGGCAAGCGGGGAGGAGTGGAGATGGGGCGTATCGTATGTTTCGGGGAACTGCTGCTGCGGCTCGGCGCGCCCGGTCGCGAGCTGCTGCTGCAGTCGCCGCAGCTGCAGGTGCACGTGGGCGGGGCGGAAGCAAACGTGGGTGTCTCGCTGTCCCGATTCGGACATGACGTGGCCATGGTCAGCACGGTGCCCGGCAATGCCCTGGGGGCGCACGCACTGGGTGAACTGCGCCGCCATGGCGTCGATACGCGGGCGGTGCGCGAGGTGGCGGACGGTCGCATGGGCCTGTACTTCCTCACCACCGGCGCGGTGCAACGTGCCAGCGAGGTGGTGTACGACCGGGCCGATTCAGCCTTCGCGCGCAGCACTGCAGCCGATCATGACTGGCCGGCGCTGCTGCAGGGCGCGGACTGGCTGCACCTGTCCGGCGTCAGCCCTGCGCTGGGGCCGCAGGTGGCCGAGGCGACGCTGGCGGCGGCATGCGCCGCGCGTGCCAGTGGCGTGCGCGTTTCCTTCGACGGCAATTTCCGGCCCACGCTGTGGCAGCGCTGGGGCGGCGACGCGCAGGCGATCCTGCATGCCCTGTTCGACCAAGCTGACATCGTGTTCGCCGACTACCGCGATATCGAAGTGATCCTGGGCCAGCGCTTTACCCAGGCCGGCGCCGTGGAGCGCGTGGACGCTGCCGCAGCGGCGGCATTCGCCGCGTTCCCGCGGCTGCAATGGCTGGCATGCACGCAACGGCAGGCGCTGAGCGTGGACCATCATGCGCTGGGCGCCCTGCTGCTGGGCCGTGAGGGCGTGCGTGCGCAGGCGCCCGTGCGGCAGCTGACCGGCATCATCGATCGCATCGGCGGCGGCGATGCCTTCGCGGCAGGCATCCTGCATGGCATCCTGTCAGGCTTCGATGCCGACGCCACCGTGCGTTTCGGCCTGGCTGCCGGCGGACTGAAGCATTCCATCCCCGGCGATTTCAATCCTGTCAGCGAAGCTGACGTGCTGGCCCAGATGGGCGAGGAGCGATTCGATGTCCGGCGCTGATCCGCGCGTTCGCGCGGTACTGAAACTGGCACCGGTGATTCCGGTGTTCACCCCCGATGATGTCGACGATGCCGTGCAGGTGGCGCAGGCGCTGTTCCGGGGCGGTCTGCCGGTGATCGAGGTCACCCTGCGCACACCCCGTGCGATGGATGCCATCCGGGCAATGGTCGAGGCCGTACCCGACGCGGTGGTGGGGGCCGGAACGGTGCTGACGCCCGCGCAGATGGAGGCGGCCAGGGCCGCAGGTGCGCGCTTCGCGGTGTCGCCGGGAGCAACGCCGACGCTGTACGCGGCCGCGCGCGATGCCGACCTGCCGTATCTGCCGGGCGTGGCCACGGGGTCCGAGCTGATCCTTGGCCTCGAGCATGGCCTGGATACCTTCAAGTTCTTCCCCGCGGTGCAGGCCGGCGGCGCGGCACTGCTGGCGGCCTGGCACGGCCCCTTCGCCGACGTGCGCTTCTGCCCGACCGGTGGCATCAGTGCCCAGACCGCGGCGCAGTTCCTGCACCTGCCGAACGTGCTGTGCGTGGGGGGTTCATGGCTGACCACGGCGGCCTTGCTGCAGACCCGCGACTGGGGCGCGATCGAACGCCTGGCACGCGAGGCGTCCGTGCTGGCGGGCTGAACCGGCAGGCAATCTTCCAGGATTTGATCGGGATCAAAGCGCCGGCCTCGTGCCGGCGTCACTCTGTCTGCAAGCGAACGACGGAGGAAAACCCATGAACAGAACCATGAAGGCGGCTGTCGTTCGCGAGTTCGGCAGCCCACTGGTCATCGAGGAAGTTCCGGTACCACGCCCGGGGGCGGGCGAGGTGCTGGTCAGGATCGAAGCCTGCGGTGTCTGCCACACCGACCTGCACGCCGCCGAGGGCGACTGGCCGGTGAAACCGGACCCGCCGTTCATCCCCGGCCACGAGGGCGTGGGGCACATCGTGGCCGTGGGCGGCGGGGTCGGGCATGTCAAGGAAGGCGACAGGGTCGGCATCCCCTGGTTGTACTCGGCGTGTGGCCATTGCGAACACTGCCTGGGCGGCTGGGAAACGCTGTGCGAGACGCAGCGCAACACCGGCTACTCGGTCAACGGCGGCTTCGCCGAGTTCGCACTGGCCGATGCCAACTATGTCGGCCTGCTTCCGAAGGAGGTGGGCTTCGTCGAGATCGCGCCGGTGCTGTGCGCCGGCGTGACGGTCTACAAGGGCCTGAAGGTGACGGACACGAAGCCCGGTGACTGGGTGGCGATCTCCGGCATCGGTGGCCTGGGCCACATGGCGGTGCAGTACGCGCGTGCGATGGGTCTGAACGTGGCTGCCATCGACGTGGAGGACAGCAAGCTGGCACTCGCGCGGCGGCTGGGCGCGCAGGTCACGGTCAACGCGCGCACGACCGATCCGGCAGCATTCCTGAAGAAGGAGATCGGTGGCGCACACGGGGCGCTGGTCACCGCGGTATCGCCCAAGGCCTTCGAGCAGGCGCTGGGCATGGTCCGGCGGGGCGGCACGGTCTCGCTCAACGGACTGCCACCGGGCAACTTCCCACTGGACATCTTCGGCATGGTCCTCAATGGCGTGACGGTGCGCGGTTCGATCGTCGGCACGCGGCTGGATCTGCAGGAGTCGCTGCAGTTCGCCGCCGAGGGCAAGGTGGCGGCCACGGTCAGCACCGACCGCCTGGAAAACATCAACGAGGTGTTCGCCCGCATGCGCGCGGGCACCATCGACGGGCGCGTGGTACTGGACATGGCCGCCTGACACCCGTGCATGGCCGCCGCGGCCCGGCACCCTCTCCCACGGGTGCGGCGGTCATGCCGATCGATGCGCGCCCGGCGCAGCGGCACAGGTGGTCAGCGCTGTGACCCAGCGCGCCGGGCGGCAGCCGTCGCCCAGCGCGCCGCCACCACCGGAGCCGTGATGCACACCGCCTGGTCGGTCACCGTGGTCACCGCGCGTTCCAGCAGCTGGATGTCTGCCTCGTGCTGGCGTGCCACGTGCGGGTCCTCGAAGAAGATGGCGCGCTGGCAACGGCCCTCCAGCACGCGGTCGGCGATCTGCGCATCGCCCCCCATCGGTCCGCTCTGGTAGCGCGTCACCCAGGGCGTGTCGCTGGGCCAGCCGCGGCTCCATGCCAGCTCGTTGAGGCGCTGACCGGTGGTCCCGGTCGCCACCCGCTCGCCGAAGCGTGCCAGCACGTCGAAGTGCTCGTCGGCGAAGGCGAGCATCGCCGCCTTCATCGCATCATGCGCGATCAGTGCCAGGGTCTGGGTACCGAAGGCGTGCAGATCGTCGGCACCGGCGTCGGCCTGCAGGCCGGCGTGCACGCGCTCCACCTCGATCCAGTCGCGTGCGGTGGCTACCGTGGAAATGAAAGGTTTGCCGTGGATCACGCACTGCCGCTTGAGCGCGGTCGCTTCGGGAAACACCGAGGACGGATCGACCGGATCGATCAGATAGATGGCACCGTCGAGCGTGCGCTGCGGGCCCATGCCGACCACCTCCGCGACCAGCTTCATCAGCCCGCCCTCGCGGCCGTAGGGATAGCGATGGAGGCCGGCATAGCCGTCGAGGAAGCCGTGGCGCCCGATCGCATCATGGGTGCGGCCGACAGCGTGCAGCGTTATGCCCAGTTCGCGCAGGCCCGGTTCGCAGGCACGCAGCCAGCGGAACAGGGCGGCGCGCGCATCCTGGTGGTGGAGCCGGTTGGCGGCCAGGCCGATACGCATCGAACGCTCCGTGGGCTGGTAGAAGCGGCAGTTTATGTCGCGAATGGCCAATTCTGCGCGCTTTGCAACTTTCCTCATTGTTGCTGTGCGGTGCGTCGCTAGCGTGGCAGGCAGAGCGGTACCGCTGCGCGGCCGTCGTCTCCGCCTGCGATTCGAGGATGCCCATCGTGAATGCTGCCGGCCCTGCGGCCGCATCCATTGCACGCTCCTGCCCGTGGCTGCGATCCCGCATCGTGCTGCCTGCCCTGTTGCTGTGGCCCATGATCACGCGGGCCGACGGGTGCGACATGCCCCTGGTCGTGGCCTGGCCCAGTGACCGCCCGCCACTGTCCTTCAGCGCGCAGGGCCAGCCCGGCGGCCTGGTTGCCGACTACCTGCGGCGGCTGGGCGAGCAGATCGCGCTGCGTCCACATCCGCTTCCCGCCGCGGCCGGCGCGGTCGGGGCGCTGCCGGCCGGTACCCAGGCCGTGCTGGGATGGCCGCGCGAGCAGGTGCCCGACGGCTGGGTCGTGAGCAGGCCCTACCTGCAGCTGTCACAGGTGATCGTGCGCCGTCGCAACGACACGCCACTGCAGGGACTGGGCGGTCTGCGCGGCCGCCGCGTCGCCAGCCTCGACACGGTGCCACTGGCGGCCCACCTGCGTGAGCAGGCGCCGGGCGCATGGCTGCTGCAGGTCGACGCGCTCGATCATGCGCTGCAGCTGCTGGCCATCGGCCAGGTCGACGCGGTAGTTGCCACGTTGGCCGAAGTGGAAGCCGCATTGCGCAGGCCCGGCAGCGATGCCCTGGTGATCGCCGCGCCGGCCGGCTTCGATGATGCCTGGGTGCTGGCGGCTGCGCCGACCTGTGCGGCCACCGTCGCCGCCTTCGACACCGTGCTGCAGGAACTGGACGACGCGCAGCGCGACGCGCTCCGTGCGACGTGGGCGCCCAGCGGAGCACGCGCGCCGCCCGCACGGTCGCCGTTGCGCTGGCTGGTGCCGGTGCTGCTGGTCGCGCTGGCGCTGATCCTGGTGTATGCCTTCGGCTACTGGAGGCTGCATCGCGAAAGCAGCCAGCGCCGCGCGCTGGAACAGCGACTGCAGGAAGTGACCGCCAACCTGCCTGCGGTGGTCTACCGGGCGCGCCGCAGCGGCGAGGGCGACTACAGCCTGCCGCTGGTCGCCGGCGACGTGCAGTCGCTGTTCGGCATGAGTCTGGACAGTGTGCGGCTGGACCATCGCCGGCTCATGGCGGCGGTGCATGTCGACGATCGCAAGCCGGTGCTGGATCATCTGGAAGCCGCAGCGCGGGCCCGTGCGCCGATCGACATCACCTTCCGCACGCTGGGTCCCCATGGCTGGCGCTGGATCCGTTCGCATGGCAGGCCGTTGCCGGGCGAGAGCGACGACATCGAGTGGAGTGGCTACTGGATGGACGTCAGCCAGGCGCAGGCACGCACCCGTGCCCTGGCCGGGGCACGCCATCAGGCCGAAGAGACTGCAGCGGCGAAGACGCACTTCCTGGCCACCATGAGCCACCAGATCCGCACACCGATGAGCACGCTGCTGGGCATGCTCGAATGCCTGGCGGACAGCCCCCTGGACCCGTGCCAGCGGCAGGTCCTGTCCACCGTCGATGTGGCCGCGCAGATGCTGCGGCAGATTCTCGATGATGTGCTCGACAGTCATCGGTTGCAGGCGCTGCCGTTGCAGCTGCGTGCCACCGACATGGGTGCGCTGGCCACGGCCGTGCAGCAGCTGCTGGCACCGATGGCGGCCAGCCGTGCGTTGCACCTGCGGTGCGTGCTTGATCCTGCGCTGCAGCGGTGGCTGCTGGCCGATGGCCTGCGCGTGCGCCAGGTCCTGTTCAACCTGGTGGGCAACGCACTGAAGTTCACCCTGCACGGAGGTGTGGAACTGCGGCTGCGGGTGCTGCGGACGCAGGCGGCAGGACAATGCCTGCGCCTGCAGGTGAGCGACAGTGGCGTAGGCATCAGTCCCGAGCGGCAGCAGGCCGTGTTCGCCGATTACATCCAGGCCGAGCCGTCGACGGGGCGCCGGTTCGGCGGCAGCGGCCTGGGCCTGGCCATCTGCCGGGACCTGGTGGCCTCGATGGGCGGCGAGCTGCAGCTGCAAAGCTCGCCGGGCAAGGGCACGCGCATCTGGTTCGACCTGGAGTTCGCCAGCTGCCTGGCGCCACTGGAGGCGGTGCCGGCCACGGCCGAGGTGGTCGCGCGACTGCCTGCGGCACGGGTGCTGGTGGCCGAGGACCACCCGACCAACCTGCAACTGCTGGTGCAGCGGCTGCGCGAGCTTGGCCTGCAGGTGCACGCCACCGCCGATGGCCTGCAGGCGCTGGCGGCATGGCGGGCGCAGGGCTTCGATGTTGTCGTTACCGATTGCCACATGCCCGGCATGGACGGGTTCGCGCTGGCGCGTGCGATCCGCGAAGACCCCTGTCCTTCGCGTGCACAGGTGCCGATCGTCGCGCTGACGGCCAGCGTGCTGGAGAGCACGCGCGAGGCCTGTCGTGCCGCCGGCATCGACCGGTTCCTGGCCAAGCCGGTCGACACCCAGGCGCTGCGTGCGACGCTGGCCGACGTACTGCCGGCAATGGAACCCGGTTCAGTTGGACAGTAGACGGACGATGCTGGCGGCGGCGTCGCGGCCTTCAGCCACAGCGGTTACCACCAGGTCGGCGCCGCGTACCGCATCACCGCCGGCGAACAGGCGTGGATGCGCGGTCTGGAACGGCAGGCGGTCCTTGCCGCCGGCAACGATGCGACCGTTCGCCTGGCCCTGCACACCGTGTTCGGCCAGCCAGGCCGGAACGCTCGGCGCGAAACCGAAGGCGATGATGACCACGTCCGCCTCCAGCAGCGACTCGCTGCCCTCGATCGGCACCGCGTTGCGGCGTCCTTGGGCGTCGGCCTCACCCAACCGGGTTTCAACCACGGTCACGCCGATCGCTTCGTCGTCGGCGCCGGCTTCGATGGACAGCGGCTGCCGGTTGAACAGGAAGCGCACGCCTTCCTCGCGCGCATTGGCCACTTCACGCGCGCTGCCGGGCATGTTGGCCTCATCGCGACGGTAGGCGCAGGTGACCTTGGCCGCGCCCAGCCGCACCGCGCTGCGCACGCAGTCCATGCCGGTGTCGCCGCCGCCGAGCACGACCACGCGCTTGCCGTTGAGGTCGGGCAGGGCGATCTGGTCCTCCCAGCCGGCGATCGGTCGACCCTGCGGGTCATCGCCGCCGACGATGCGGCTGTTCTGCACCAGGAACGGCAGGGCCGGCAGCACCCCCTTCAGGTCCTGGCCCGGCAGGCCGCCGTCGGTGTAGCGGTAGGCCCCGGTGCCGACGAACACCGCGTCGTGGCTGTCCAGCAGCTGCTGCACGCTGATGTCGCGGCCGATCTCCACGCCCAGGCGGAACTGCACGCCCATCCCTTCGAGCACCTCGCGGCGACGATGGATGACGTCCTTGTCCAGCTTGAAGCTGGGGATGCCGAACTGCAGCAGGCCGCCGATCTGCTCGTAGCGGTCGTACACCACGGCGGTGATGCCGGCCCGGGCCAGGCGATCGGCACAGGCTAGACCCGCCGGACCGGCACCGATCACCGCCACGCTGTGGCCGGTGGGCTGCACGGCACCCAGGTCCGGACGCCAGCCACTGGCGAGTGCGGTATCGACGATGTACTTCTCCACCGCACCGATGGTCACCGCACCGAATTCCTCCAGGGTGCAGCTGCCTTCGCACAGGCGATCCTGCGGGCAGACCCGGCCGCACACTTCCGGCAGCGGATTGGTGCTGTGGCACAGCGTGGCGGCCTCGTGGATGCGGTTCTCCTGCACCAGCTGCAGCCACTGTGGAATGGCGTTGTGTACCGGGCATTTCCAGCTGCAGTAAGGGTTGCCGCAGTCCAGGCAGCGCCCGGCCTGGTACTGCGCATCCTCCTTGCCGAACTTTCCGTACAGCTCGCCCCAGTCGCCGGAGGTGCGCAGTTCAACCGGAATGCGCTGCGGCATGGTGCGGGGCAGATCGAGGAACTGGAAGGCGTGCTTGCGGCTCATGGCGGGCTCTGTGATTTCGATGGCCGGCCAGAGGCCGGCACTACTGCGGTGGGGGAGCAGGCGCGCGCCGGTTGCGGGCGGCGCGCCGGAGGCGCTTACGCCGCGCGTCGAAGGGTCTCGGTCAGCGATTCGATGCTGGCGGCCTTCGGTTTGACCAGCCAGAACTTGCCGATGTAATCGCGGAACTCGTCCAGGATCTGCTGCGCCCAGATGCTGCCGGTCAGTTCGCGATGGCGGCCGATCAGGCGGTGCAGGTGCTGGCGGTAGTTCTCGAAGCCTTCGGCGGACACGCGATGGATGTCGATCAGCTCGTGGTTGTAACGGTCCACGAAGTCGCGGTCCACATCCAGCACGTAGGCCAACCCCCCGGTGAAGCCGGCACCGAAGTTCAGGCCGACCTTGCCCAGCACCAGCACCACGCCGTCGGTCATGTACTCGCAGCAGTGATCGCCGGCGCCTTCCACGACCGCGAGCGCACCGGAATTGCGGACCGCGAAGCGCTCGCCGGCACGTCCGGCGGCGAACAGCTCGCCACCGGTGGCGCCATACAGGCAGGTGTTGCCGATGATCGCAGTGCTGCGCGCCTCGAACCGCGCGCCGCGCGGCGGACGTACCACCAGGCGGCCGCCGGCCATGCCTTTGCCGACGTAGTCGTTGGCTTCGCCCTCCACTTCCAGATGCAGGCCGCCGACATTGAAGGCGCCGAAGCTCTGTCCGGCGCTGCCACGGAAGCGCAGCTCCAGGGGGGCGTCGGCCATGCCCTGGTTGCCGTGCGCGCGTGCCACCGCGCCGGCCAGGCGGGTGCCGATGCTGCGGTCGGTGTTGTGGATCAGGAAGCGATGTTCGCCCCCCCTGCGCTGTTCGATCGCGTCCGCCAGCAGGCCATCCATCTGCGTGGCCAGGCTGTCCGGCGATTCGTACAGCCGCTGCGCCGCGCAGTGGCTGCCTTCGTAGCGCGCATCTGCCAGCAGGCGCGACAGGTCCACGCGCACGCCGTCGCGCGGTGCGGCCTCGATCTGCCGCAGCAGGTCGGTGCGGCCGACGATCTCCTCCAGCGAACGCGCGCCCAGGTACGACAGCCAGCCACGCACTTCCTCGGCCAGCAGGCGGAAGAAATTCTCCACGCGCTCGGGCTGGCCGGTGAAGTGGTTCTCGCGCAGGCGTTCGTCCTGGGTGGCCACGCCGGTGGCGCAGTTGTTGAGGTGGCAGATGCGCAGGTACTTGCAGCCCAGCACGATCATCGGCGCGGTGCCGAAGCCGAAGCTGTCCGCACCCAGCAGCGCGGCCTTGACCACGTCCAGGCCGGTCTTCAGGCCACCATCGGTCTGCAGCAGGGTGCGCCCGCGCAGGTCGTTGGCCAGCAGCGCCTGGTGCGCTTCGGCCACGCCCAGTTCCCACGGCACACCGGCGTAGCGGATCGAGCTGACCGGCGAGGCACCGGTGCCGCCGTCGTGGCCGGAGATGGTGATCAGGTCCGCGCCGGCCTTGACCACGCCGGCGGCGATGGTGCCGACGCCGGCATGGCTGACCAGTTTCACCGATACCAGCGCGGTCGGGTTGACCTGCTTGAGATCGTAGATGAGCTGCGCCAGGTCCTCGATGGAATAGATGTCGTGGTGCGGTGGCGGCGAGATCAGGCCGATGCCCGGCCGCGCGTAGCGCAGGCGGGCGATCAGCTCGTTGACCTTGTGCCCCGGCAGCTGGCCGCCTTCGCCGGGCTTTGCGCCCTGCGCGACCTTGATCTGCAGCACCTCGGCATTGACCAGATACTCGGCGGTGACACCGAAGCGACCCGACGCCACCTGCTTGATCTTGCTGCGCCGTGGGGTGCCGTAGCGGGCCGGGTCTTCGCCACCTTCGCCGGAATTGCTGCGGCCGCCGAGGCGGTTCATCGCGATGGCCAGCGCCTCATGCGCTTCCGGCGACAGCGCGCCGAGGCTGATCGCGGCGGTGTCGAAGCGCGGGAACAGTTCGCTGGCCGGCGCCACCTCGTCCAGCGGCGTGGGTGTCGGCGCCGGCACCAGCTGCAGCAGGTCACGCAACGCCGATGGCGGCCGGGCATGCACGGCATCGCAGTACTGCTGCCAGGCGCGGGCATCACCACTGCGCGCCGCGCGCTGCAGGGTGGTGACCACGTCCGGGTTGTACATGTGGTACTCGCCGCCGTGCACGTACTTCAGCAGGCCGCCGACATCGACATCCTGCTGTGCATCCCAGGCCTGCGCGCACAGTTCGCGCGCATCGGCATCCAGCCGCGCGAAGCCGGCGCCGCCGATGCGCGAGGCGGTGTCGGGGAAGCACAGCGCGACCACTTCCGGCTCCAGGCCGATGATCTCGAACAGCTGCGCGCCGCGGTAGCTGGCCACGGTACAGATGCCCATCTTCGAGATGATTTTCGACAGGCCCTTGTAGACGCCCTTGCGGTAGCGGCGGCCGATCTGCGACTGCTCACCGCCCTTGCTGAGCTTGAGGATGCCGCGCCGGCCGAGGTCGAACAGGGTCTGGTAGGCAAGATACGGGTACACCGCGGTGGCCCCGAAGCCGAGCAGGCAGGCCATATGGTGCGGGTCGCGCGCGGTACCGGTCTCGACGATCAGGTTGACGTCGCAGCGCAGCCCCAGCCGCGAGAGGTGATGATGCACCGCACTGGTGGCCAGCAAGGCGTGCACCATCGGTCGCCCGGCCACCGGATAGCGGTCGGACAGCAGCAGCATCACCATGCCTTCGCGTGCGGCACGTTCGGCCTCCGCACAGATGCGCTCGATGCCGTTGCGCAGCCCTTCTTCCTCGCTGTAGGACAGGTCGAGCAGGCGGTTGGCCTGCAGGTACTGGTCCATCTTCAGCAGCTGGCGCAGCTTGCGTTGGCTCAATACCGGCGAGTTGAGGATGACGTGGTTCACCGTCTCCGGGCCGGCATGGAAGATGTTGGTCTCCTTGCCGAGCTGGGTGGACAGGGACATGGCGCAGTCTTCGCGCAGCGGATCGATCGGCGGATTGGTGACCTGCGCGAATGCCTGCCGGAAGTAGTCGTACAGCGGCCGGCTGCGCTGGCTCAGTACCGCCATCGGCGTGTCATCGCCCATCGAGCCGGTGGCTTCCTGCTCGGTCTCGGCCAGCGGCCGCAGCACCTGCTCCACTTCCTCGCTGCTGAGCTGGTAGAGCTTGTGGTAACTGCGCAGGGTGCCCTCGTCGAAGGGCTCCTCCACCAGCGAAGGATCGATCAGTTCGGTCTGCAGGTAGGTCACGCCCTGCTGCAGCCACTGCTTGTACGGTGCGCGGCCGCGGTTGATGCGGTCCACCGCGTCCGAATCGAGCAGGTCGCCGCGCTTGAGATCGATGGCCACCATTTCACCGGGGCCGAGCTTGCCCTTGCGTACCACGCGCTCGGTCGGCACTTCCCACACGCCCGCTTCGGAGGCGACCAGGAAGTGGCGGTCGGCGGTCAGCATCCAGCGCGCCGGGCGCAGGCCGTTGCGGTCCAGCGTACACACCGCATAGCGGCTGTCGCAGGCGACGATGCCGGCCGGGCCGTCCCAGGGCTCGCTGTTGAGGCCATGGAACTCGTAGAACGCGGCCAGATCCGGATCCTTGAACTCCAGCGACTGCGTCGCCGGTGGCACCAGGATGCGCAGCGCCTGGATCAATTCCATGCCGCCGGCGACCATCAGTTCCAGCATGTTGTCCAGGCTCTGCGAGTCCGAGCCATGCATGGAGATCACCGGATCGAACTCGGCGATGTCGAAGCGCGGTGTCTTCCACACCTTGCTGCGCGCCTGCGCCCAGCGACGGTTGCCCTCGATGGTGTTGATCTCGCCGTTGTGCGCGAGCAGGCGGAACGGATGCGCCAGCGGCCAGCGCGGCAGCGTGTTGGTGGAGAAGCGCTGGTGGAACACGATCGCGCTGGAGGCCAGCTCGCGCCGCTGCAGGTCCGGATAGAAGCGGCTGAGCTTGTCCGGCAGGACCATGCCCTTGTAGCTGATTGCATCCGGGGTAAGCGTGGTGACGTAGAAATCGCCATGGTCGCGCAGCTGCTGTTCGCTGCGACGGCGTGCGAGGTACAGCGCCAGGGCGAAGCCGGTGCCGTCCTGGCCGACACCGGCATCGACGAACACCTGCTCGATGCGCGGCAGCGTATCGCGCGCGAGCTGGCCGCAGACACTGTCGTCGATGGGAACCTCGCGCCAGCCCGCCACGCGGCAGCCTACCGCTTCAAGCTGCACCTGCAGCTGCGTCCGGCAGGCCTGCGCGGCGTCGGCGTCGTGCGGAAGGAACACCAGGCCCGCCGCGAAGCGGGTGGCCACGGTGATGCCCGCTTCGCTGGCCAGCAGTTTCAGGAATGCATCGGGGCGACGCAGCAGCAGCCCGCAGCCATCACCGGTGAGCCCGTCAGCGGCGACGCCGCCGCGATGGGTCATCCGCGAAAGCGCGGCGATGGCGGTATCCACCAGCAGGCGCGACGGCTGGTCGTCGAGCTGCGCGACCATGCCGAATCCACAGGCATCGCGCTCGGAGCGCGGGTCGTAAAGCCCTTGGCGGTTGCGGGGGGCCATCTCTACCTCGATGCGGAATGAAATGAGCGGGGACACTCAAGCCCGCCCAATCCCTGGAGCGCATCGTGAGGCCACCGGATGCCTCGAATAAAGCACAGGTTGCTGCAACGCCGCAATACACGGTTGCAGGTGCAACGGAAAGCGCCGGCGGTGATCCGCCGGCGCGGGCCGGGATCAGCCGCAGCGGACGCCGCTGACCACGTCCTTGGCGTCCACTTCGATGTTCAGGCGGTCGCCCAGGAACTCCATCGTGGTCGCGTCATTGGGGTGCAGCACGCGCACCTGCTGAGCACCGGCATCTTCCTGGGCCTGCTTGCCCAGCGCATCGGTGTAGGCCTGGCCGACCAGGCTCTGTACCTGGCTGGCGTCGCAGGTGCCCACCGGCGGTGCCTCGGTGGCCTTGCCGGCTTCATCGGCCGGTGCCTTGGCGGCTTCGGCGGCCTGCTGGGCGTGGGCCGTGGCCGAATCCTGTTCATCCAGCGCCGGCGCCTGGCAGGCGGACAAGGCCAGCACGGCCGGCAGCAGCAGGGCGGAGAGCGAACGGGCGCGAATCGGGAACGACATCATGACTCCGGAAGGGACTGTGAAAGCCGGAGCATAGCCGCGAACCCATCCTCACGTGTTTGTCTTGCGTTATTGACGCGGCCGCGTCATGTCGATCGCCACACTGCTGGCATGCCCACGTCCCCCACACCCGAGCGCGCGGCGGCGCGCGCGGCCGGCCTGCGCTACGTTGATGACACCCAACCGGGCTTCACCCGGCTGCGTGCAGGCAAAGGCTTCCGTTACCGTGATGCTGACGGCCACGCAGTGCGCGATGCGGTGACGCTGCAGCGTATCCGCGCATTGGCCATTCCCCCGGCTTACACCGCGGTATGGATCTGTGCGCATGCCAACGGCCACCTGCAGGCGACCGGCCGCGATGCGCGTGGCCGCAAGCAGTACCGTTATCACGCCGACTGGGCGAAGGTGCGCGATGCCGGCAAGTTCGATCGGATCATTGCGTTCGGCGAGGCACTGCCCACGCTGCGGCGGCGGCTGGCACGCGACCTGCGGCAGTCCGGATTTCCGCGGACCAAGGTGCTGGCCGTGGTGGTGGCGCTGCTGGCCGATACGCTGGTACGGATCGGCAATGAGACCTATGCCCGCGAGAACCGCTCGTTCGGGCTGACCACCCTGCGCAACCGCCACCTCGAGCTGCTTCGCGGGGGGCGGGTACGCATGCGGTTCCGGGGCAAGTCCGGCCAATTGCAGGAGGTGACGGTGGGTGACCGCCGCCTGGGCCAGATGGTGCGACGGTTGCAGCAGCTGCCGGGGCAGTCGTTGTTCCAGTACCGCGACGATGATGGCCAGGTGCAGCCGGTCGATTCCGGCGCAGTGAACGAGTACCTGCGCGATGTGATGGGTGAGGACTTCACCGCCAAGGATTTCCGTACCTGGGGCGGCACGGTGGCGGCGGTGCAGGCACTGGCTGCCACCGCGCTGCCCGAGCCCGCCAGCCAGCGCGCACTGGCCGCAGCACAGCGCGAGGTGGTCTGCCAGGTTGCCGCGCGTCTGGGCAACACCCCTGCGGTGTGCCGCAGGGCATACATCGATCCCTGTGTGTTCGCCGGCTGGGAGCGCGGCGAACTCACCGCGCTTGCCGGCCTGCGCGGCCCGCGGCAGTGGGAACAGGCCACGCTGCGCGTACTGCGGCGGGCACGCCGGCTCAGCCGCAGTAGATCGCGGTGATGTTGTTGGTGCGTCCCTTCTCGATGGTCAGGCGATCACCGCCTTCGCTGGCGGGCGGAACACGCGGACCGTCGTGGCGCAGCACCTGCACGTGCAGGCTGTCGCTGTCCACGCGTGCACGTTCAACGGTGGCCGCCGATGCTGCCAGACCGACGGCGCCGCGCACCATGTCGCTGTGGCACTGGCCGGAAATCACGCCGTCGATCGGTTGAACCTGTGCGACTGGCGTGCTGCTGCATGCGGCGACGGCAAAGGTCAGTGCGGCTACGCTGAATGCGCGGATCATGATCCTGCTCCATGGTGATGAGGACGCCAGCGTGCCGCGCGCGGCGTGGTGGCGGCATGAACGGCGTGCACATGCGGGACACGGTGCATTCACCGTAGCCGACAGCGGCGATGGCCACACTGCGTGTACTGGCACGCCACGGAGGTATGACATGGCCACCTGTGATGTATGCGGCAACGACTACGACAAGAGTTTCACCCTGCAGCAGGGCGGGCGCAGCGGCACGTTCGACTCGTTCGAATGCGCGATCAACGCCTTCGCGCCACGCTGTGCGCACTGCAACTGCACCGTGATCGGCCACGGCGTCGAAGGCAACGGGCAGATCTTCTGCTGTGCGCACTGCGCTGGCCATGCCGGCGTGCAGGGCGTGGCCGATCGCGCCTGAGCCCACCCGATTCCCCACACCTGAAGGACACCGCATGGCTACGAGCAAGAAGGTTCCCGCCCGCCGCAAGGCGTCGCCCAAAGTACGCAAGGGTACGAAGGCAGCTGCCGAGGGCAGCGCCGCAGCAGCGGCCGAACGCCCCCGCGTGGTGAAGACGGCAACCCGCAAGGCCGCCGCCGGTGATCCACGTGCCGCCCGGGTTGCGGCCCGGCAGCGACGCCTGCAGGACCAGGAAAAGGCCAAGGATGCGCGTGCGGCGAAGAAGGCGACCAGGAAGAAGGCAACCCAGGCGGGCACGCGACGCCAGCCGGAGACCCTGCCCGCCCAGCACCTGGCCAAGCCGGGACATGAGCACGAACTTGACCTGGCCCCGCGCTTCCTGGCACCGGACTACGTCGGCAGCGGCAAGCTGCAGGGCATGCGCGCGATCGTCACCGGCGGCGATTCCGGGATCGGACGCGCCGTCGCTGTCCTGTTCGCGCGCGAGGGGGCGGACGTGGCGGTGCTGCACCTTGATGAGGCCGAGGATGCCGAGATCACCCGCCAGCATGTGGAGAGCGAGGGCGGACGCTGCGTGGTGATTGCGGGCGACGTGCGCGATCCGCGTTTCTGCAACAAGGCGGTGAAGCAGGTCGCCAAGGCCTTTGGTGGCGTCGACATCCTGGTCAACAACGCCGCGTTCCAGCTGCACTGCGAACGCCTGGAGGACCTGGAGGACGAGCATCTGCAGGAGACGCTGCAGACCAATATCGGCGGCTACGTGCAGATGGCACGGGCCGTGCTGCCACACCTGGGCGAGGGCGCCAGCATCATCAACACGGGTTCGGAAACCGGCCTCTTCGGCAGCAAGGCGCTGATCGACTATTCGGCGACCAAGGGAGCGATCCACGCTTTCACCAAAGCCTTGGCCAGCCAGCTGCTGCCGCGTGGCATCCGGGTCAACTGCGTGGCCCCCGGCCCGGTGTGGACGCCGCTCAATCCTGCGGACAAGCAGGCCCCCGACGTGGCCGAGTTCGGCAAGGACAGTGACATGGGGCGCCCGGCACAGCCGGAGGAGCTGTCTCCGGCCTATGTGTTCCTGGCGTCACCGGCCTGCGCCAGCTACATCAGCGGGGTGATCCTGCCGGTGATGGGCGGCCCGCGGGGCTGACCGGGGGCGCATACAGATCGGCGATGCGCGGAATGAAGCGCTGCGGGTTGGCGCCGACCAGGTTGGTGAGCACCACCACGGCGATGCCGCGGTCAGGGTAGACGATGAAGGCCGAGCGCGCGCCACCGATGCCGGCGACCTGGCGGTCCGGCGCACCCTGCAGTACCGGCCAGCCGGCAGACCACGGGCCCGCCCTGCCATCGGCCAGCGGCTCGGCGGTCCACATCCGTGTGCGCCCGTCCTCGCGCAGCAGTCGCCCGTCCAGCAGTGCGACCAGCCAGCGCGCGGTGTCATCGGCGGTGGTAAGGATGCCGCCGCCGGACCACAGGCTGGGCGGCACGTCGTAGAACCAGTGCGACAGCCGTGGCCGAGTATCGGCGGCTTCGGTCGCGCGCGGGGCCAGGCTGTACATCGTGGCGGCGTCGGGGATCAGGTCGTAACTGTCGCCGAAGGTGGTGCGTTCCATGCCGGCGGCGCCGAACTGCCGGCTGGCCAGGAAGCGGTCGTAGGGCACGCCCGACTGCCGCGCGATGATCCGCGCCAGGAGCAGATAGTTGGTCTGGTTGTAGGCGAAACGCTGGCCAGGTGCTGCATCCATCGGCTGTGCGGTCACGGCCTGCCAGGCCTGTGCCTCGGTGCCTCCGCCCAGCAGCCCGCGCTCGTCAAGGATGTCCGGCAGGCCGGAGGTGTGGGCCAGCAGCTGGCGTACGCGCACGGTCTGCCAGGCGGCCGGAAGTGCATCCAGATAGCGCGACAGCGGTGCTTCCAGATCCAGCCGGCCCTGCTGTGCCAGCTGTGCGGCGGCGACGCCGGTAAAGGCCTTGGTGGCGGAGTTCAACGGGAATCGCGTGCTGCGTGTGGCGGGCACGCCGTTTTCCACGTTGGCCAGGCCGAACGCTTCGGACAGCACGATCTGGCCGTCCTTGACCACTGCGATCTGCAGGCCCGGAATGCGCTCGTCCTGCAATGTCTGGCGGATCAGGCGGCGAGCCTGTTCGTTCGCCGGCTCCGGGCTGGCTGACGCCGGCGAGAAGGGCAGAGCAGCAAGCAGCAGGAGCAGAAGGGGGAGCGATGGGCGGAACATGGGTTATTCCCGGCGGGATGTGCGGATGGGATGCAGCAGGCAGCAGGAGGGTTTAGATGCCGCCGTTGCGACTTTCCGGGAGGGAGGACATTCCAGCGGAGCCGGCAGTCCACCCTGATGGCAGTGATGCCGATACTGACAGCGAACGGAGGATGCCTGCTGCCGGACTTGCTACAGTCTGTCCGCTGCACGCAACGCAGACCCATGCCCAGGAGGAAGGGCGGCGATGTCCGAACCGTACTCGGCTTTTCTCAGATTGAGCATGTCACGCGCAGATCTTGCGCGGTGGCTTGCGGCAGCACCGCCGGACGTGTCCCGCTGGTCGGACTGGCGCTCCATCGGCGGGCAGTGGAGTCTTCCCGGAGGCGGGGATCTTTCCGACCCGGATGCTCCGGGTCTGCAGACACTCATTTCAGACTGCAACGCGATGTTGGCGCGCCATCGGGACAACCGCGCGGCACTGGAGTTCGTGCTGGGATCGGCAGAGGCGGAGAACATCAGGATTGCGGCCTATGACCATCAGGGAAGACACTTCGTTGCCGGGTCGTTGACCTATTCGGAGAGTCTCTACGACATCCTGTTCTTTCTGGCTATGGGGCGCAGTGCAGCCGAGTTCCTGACCACGGACGACGCCGGCCTGGTCGTTGTCCACGACTATCTGTGGGGCGAGGACGGCGGACGGAGAACGGTCGCCGCGCTTGGCCTCGCTGGAAACGGATACTCCGCATTCCTGGGGCCCGACGCCTCCGCTGCCGCCGCCCGCGAGTTCGACGAACGGGTCGAGGCGATGCTGGATGGACAGGACGATCCGGACTTCTTCCCGCGCGATCAGCTGCAGGATCTGCGGGACTGATCCCGCGCATCAGCTATTGTTGAAGGGCACATAGGGTGTAAACGGCCTGGAAGGATCGAAGTCCTTCTGGCCAGGGTACAGAAGGCAATAGAGCCTGCCTTCATGCACGACTGCCAACGGGTAACAGGCATCCTGCCTGCTCATTCCGCCTGCGCCGCATTCCTGGAGGCCTTCCAGCACCTCCATGGCGGTGCACTTTCCGGCCTTGCAGTCATGTTCCCGGATCGCGCTGAAGCCCTTTGAATAGAAGATCCGCGGTGCCCGATAGCCCTGCAGCGGTTGCAGGTGCTTGGCCAAGGCGGCGTAGGCCCTGTCCACTTCCTCCCGCTCACCCAGGTTGAACGTGGAAGGCGAGTCCGATGTGAACCTGAACTTCGCGGGATCCGTCTCGCACTCCCACGCATGTGAGGCGGGAATGTGCAGCACAAGCAATGCGAACGCACTGATCAAGGATCGGGACATCATCACTCCAGGGCGGGTCTGCTGTTGCTCGATGGAGCCGCATGGGAACACGGGAAAGAGTGAATCAGCGCTTCCCGCGCCAGCGTCGATGCGTCTTCCTCGAGGCGGGCGCGCGGAAGCGCCTTCAGGTGGCTGTACACGCGATCCACAAGCTCATGGGGCAGGACCGTGGCTCGTCCACACCATTGCCCGGCGCTGCTGTCGGCGACTGCCGCGATGTAACCCTGGGCCCAGGACAGCGCGCGAGCGCGGCACAGTGCGTCGCTGCACTTACGCCCCTCCTCGTTGCCTGTGATTCGCTCCAGCAGTGCGCGGCCACTGGAAAGTGCATTGCCTGCGTCTGCAGCATGCGCGGGCAGAGCGGCGGACAGGCACGCCGCAAGGAAGGAGGCTGTTGAAGGCCGCCGCAGCCAGCGGCCAACCGGAGTGCGCATGCATGCGATTCCTGAAGATGGAGAAGCGAAGGCTCGTCGCCAGGGTCAACTCTATCGGATCGGCAAGTGGAGGAAGCGTTTCCGGGCGTACGATAAGTCATGCTGTCACATGTGCCTGTCGTCCCGCTGGCTCGCAGCGGCATGCTTTAGCTCATTTTGGGGAATGACAATGGATCTGGAAGTTCTGGAGAAGTGGTGTCAGGACGGGATAACAATGCTGTCTTCTCCTGAAGATATTCCGCACCTTGTTGAGTTGAGGCGAAAACTGGTTACGCACTTTTCTCGCAGCCCAAAACTCTACGAGCTGGCAAGCGATATATCCGAGGATTTGAGTGATCTTCCTGAGGATGCGAGGCGCATCGCCAGAGAGTATCTGATCTCCACTTATGGATTCAGTTTTGAATTCTTTATGGATAGGAAGTTGGCCAAGGTTCGCGAAATTCTGAAGCGTGGAAAAATCAGAAGCGCGGCGGAGTTTCGTGCGTTGTCCGATTTTGCAGCGGATGTGGAGGTCGAGGAGGGGCTCGCTCGAGATGCAGAGTTACTTCTTGCGAGCTATTCCAAGGCCTGAAATATGCTGAGCCTGGGCCTTGATGCTCGGCACAAGTCATATTTGCAGGGTGGGATCGACCAATGACTCAGTGCTGGCCTCGCCGGTCCCCAGCCCAGCAGCTGCCGGGTCGGCTGCATATGCTGCCCTTGAACCCCCTACCGTTCGTCGGCCCATGACTTCCGGGGGGTTGACTACAGGTGTCGTCACGCCGACAGTGGCGACACGTGTAGTCAAGGGAGCCTGTCATGCGCGGCAAAACCATCGGGGACCAGGAGCTGGCCCTGCTGCAGTACATCGATGAACATGCGCCGGCCAGTGTCGGCGAGGTCGCCAGCGGCTATGGCGAGGCGCGCGGGCTGGCCCGTTCCACCGTGCTGACGATGATGGAGCGGCTGCGCACCAAGGGGTACCTGCAGCGACGGCAGCACGAAGGCCTGTATCGCTACCAGGCCACCCGTGGCCCTGACAGCGTGCTGCAGGGTGCGGTGGCCCAGTTCGTCGACAACACCCTGCAGGGCTCGGTGTCGCCGTTCGTGGCCTATCTTTCGCAGCGCCAGCAGGTCAGCGACAACGAGCTGGCCGAGCTGGAAGCGCTGGTCGCCCAGCTCCAATCGCGTCGCCACGAGGGCTGAGCCATGGACACCACGATGCTGATCCCGATGCTGGAACGGCTGGGCTGGACCAGCCTGCAGACCGTGCTGCTGGTGGCGCTGGTGTATGCCGTGTGCCGGCTGATGCCGTCGCTGTCGGCCGCCACGCGTTGTCGGTTGTGGTGGCTGGTTTCGTTGCAGGCCGTGCTCGGCCTGGTGTGGAGCCAGCCGGTGCAGCTGCCCTGGTTGCCCGCGTCGCCGTCGGTGGCGATGACCGCTGCCGATATCGCTGCCGATGTGGTCTATCCGCTGTCTGCGGAAGGCTCCGCGCAGCTGCTGGCCACGATGCCGGTGGAGGTCGTGGCGACGCCCGCAACAGCGTGGTGGGCGCTTGCACTGGCCGCGCTGTGGGCCTCCGGTGTGCTGCTGATGGCCTGGCGCACCCTGGCGGAGTGGCGGCGTTGCCGCGCGCTGCTGGCCGCCGCGTATCCCTGCGAGGACGCGGCGCTGGTGCAGGCGCTGCACCTGGCCGCCGACGCGCATGGACTTCGCCGCCCGCCGCGCCTGTGGATGAGCGCACAGATCGATGCGCCGCAGCTGGTCGGGCCGCTGCGCCCGGTGCTGCTGCTGCCGGCCGGTGACACTGCACTGCAGGGCGACGCGCTGGACCTGGCATTGACCCATGAACTGCAGCACCTGCAGCGTCGTGACCTGCAGTGGGGATTGTTGCCGTCACTGGCGCAGCACCTGTTCTTCTTCCACCCGCTGCTGCGGCTGTCGGTGCGTGAGTACGCCCAGGCCCGGGAAGAAGCGGTGGATGAGGCGGTGGTGGGCCAGCATGGGGCCAGTCGCCACGCGTACGGGCGTCTGCTGCTGCAGCTGGGCGTTGCACCGCAGCCGCACCTGGGGGTGGCCAGTGCGGCGCCGGACACGACCAGCCTCAAGCGCCGGCTGCTTTCGCTGCAGCCGCGCAAAGCCTGCCCGCGCGTGCTCGCAGTTGCCCTGACCGCCGTGGTGCTGGTGGTGGGTGTGGCGCCGATGCGACTGGTCGCAGCGCCGGTGCCGCCGGCGCCTCCCGCACCGCCGGCAGCCCCGAAGCCCCTGTCGCCGCCGCCGGCTCCGAAGGCACCGCCGGCGCCGGCAGCGTCGGCGCGCCTGCCGGCCGTGCCGGTTCCCCCCGCGCCGCCGGCTGACGTGACCGGGCCGGACGATGTGACCGGACCCGATGATGCCGATGTGGGGGCCTTCGACGATGCGACCGACGTGGACGAGGACCATGACGGCATGACCTCTACCGGCACCTCCATCACCACCTACGGGACGTTGGATCTGGGCGAGTCGCCGCGCCAGGCCTATGTGCTGGTGGATGGGGATTCGACCTTCGCCAATGGCGGCATCGATGACGTGGCGCAGGCCCGCAGGCAGCTCGGCAAGGGACCGGCACTGTGGTTCCGCCAGGGTGACAAGCGCTACGTGGTGCGTGATCCGATGCTGGTGCAGTCACTGCAACGTGCCTATGCCGGCGCGGCGGAACTGGGCCGTCAGCAGGGCGAACTGGGACGCCAGCAGAGCGTGCTGGGTCGCCAGCAGGGCGAGCTCGGCCGCCGGCAGGGCGAACTGGGCCGGTTGCAGAGCGAACATGCACGCCAGATCGCGCAGGATGCGATGCGCACTGCGCGCAGTGCGATGGCTGCCCATGACATCAATCGTGAAGCGGCGGCCGAAGCGGCCAGGGCCGCGCGTGACTCGGTCGACGATGCAGCGCTCGCGCGGCAGGCCGCCGCTGAAGCGCGGCGCGCCCTTCAGGCTGCTCGTGATGACGAACGCCAGTCGGGGCGGAGCAGCGAGATGGGTCGGCTGGCCGGAGAGCAGGCCGCGCTGGCCAGCCGCCAGGCGGCGCTGGGCAGCCAGCAGGCCGCGCTCGGCGAACGCCAGGCACGCCTGCACGAGCAGGCCTCGCGACAGGCGCAGCAGGTGATCGCCCGTGCGCTGGCCAATGGCAAGGCCCAGCAGCTGTGAAGCGGCGGTAGCGCCGGGCCATGCCCGGCGTGCCCAGCGACGTGCATGCGGATGGAAACCGCCGGGCGCGGCCCGGCGTTAGCGGCTCAACCGCAGTTGGCGCGCACGATCCGGTTCTGCGCGTCGACCTCGATGGTGACCCGGTCCTCGCGGAAATCCATGGTCACCGCCATGCCGGGCTTCACCACCCGCGCCGTGCGTGCACCACTGGCTTGAACTACCTGCTTCACCGTGGCCTCGTCGGCGGTCCTGCCTGCCAGCCCCTCCAGCTTTTCCGGGTTGCATCGCTGCGGGCTTCCTGCGACATGCGGAGGCCGGGGTGCAGGATCGCTGCTGCTGCCACTGCCTGCACTGCCGCCCGCATGGCTGCAGGCGGCCAGCGGCAGGGTACAACCGAGCATCAACCAGAGACTGGAACGCATCGCGGATCCTCCACGCATCAGGAGCCGACAGTCTCATCGATCGGGGCTTCAGGGGGCGTCAATACCCGTTCGGCGAGCTGTTCGATGCGGCCCAGCAGCTGCGCCAGCACGGCGTCGTCGTAAGGCAGCCAGCGGCGTGGCCGCGCCGGCAGGTCCGGCAGGGCCAGCGTCTGCCCGGCAAGGCTGGCGCGGGCGGTGGCCAGGTGCAGCCTGTAGTGGCCGACCTGCACATGGCGGCGCTGGAAGGTCATCAGGTCACGCTGCGGATGAGCGGCCAGCAGATGCTCCAGGGTGCGCCCGCGCAAGCGGACCATGCGGGCCGGCGGCAGTGGCATGCCCTCGCCACCGCATGCGCAGGTACTGGCCAGCAGGTCGAGTTCGCGCAGCAGTTCGGACGCCACCACTGCGGGCAGCTCGCGCGCCTGCACCGGTTGCCACGCGTCGCGATGCTGCCGCTGGAACTGGACGCGGCCGCTGCGGATCTCACCGGCAAGGCCATGCGACAGCGGTGCTGACAGCTGCCAGCCGATCCGCCACGGGCCTTTGGCCAACATCAGCTGGCCGCTGTCATCGCCGTGCCAGCCTTGCCGACGGGCCAGCCCGGCCAAGGTCGCCACCGACAGCGTCAGCCCATTGAATGCAGCGGTATCGGCGGGTTCGCCGCGGGCGTCCAGATAGTGTTCGCGGAACACCTGGCGAAGCGGTTGCCGGCAGCGCTGCTCGATCAGCCGCGCGCGCCAGGCGGCGCGCAGATGGGGTTGGCTGCGGGCGGGATGCCACAGGCGCAGGCGGTTGCGGCCCTGCAACGCGACCACGATGCCATGCGCATCGGCGAACGCCTCTGCGCCGTCCACCGGCATCGCATCGATCCAGTGCCCGCGCGCATCGGCGAGCTGCCAGACCAGGCCCTGCAGCAGGGTGGCCAATGCCGGTTGCTGGCACGCGTCGCGCCAGTCCTGCAGTGCCCACTCGCCGCCCAGCACGAACGTGGCCTCCAGGGCACGGGCCAGGCTGGCCAGTGAGCGCCTGCCGGCGGCAATGACCGGCAGGCGCAGCAGCAGTTGCGGGCGCTGTGCGAGGCGGCGTTCGGCGGCGGCCAGATGGCGGTCCAGCTTCCGCGCGATGCCGGCATGGCGCACCTGCGACCGCGCCAGCGCCAGCGCGGCGATGGCCTCGGGGGTGGGCATCGCATTGACCGCCTTGGCCAGCGCCACAGCCACCGATTGCGAGGGCAGGGTCCGGGCGGCGGTCGGGGCAACGCACACCGGTGGCAGCACCTGCGCCAGCAAGGGCCGCAGCCAGGGCGCATCGCATTCCAGTGCCGCGCGCGTGGCACGCCAGAGCACACCGGCTTCGGCGATGCTGAAGGCACGGTCAGCGATGTAGGGCGCCTGGCCACTGTGGATCGCCTGCAGGCGCTGCGCTGCCTGCTGCAATGCCTGCTCGGCGAACTGCAGGTAGGTGTCGTGTTCGCTCAGTGGCTGCAGATCGGCGGGTGCCGGATCGATGTCGGCCTCGGTGGGGTACAGCTCGGCGATGCGGGCATGGCGCAACAGGTCCTGCAACGGCCAGTGCGCCACCAGGCGCAGCTCATCACGCAGCAGCGGGTGCGCGCTGCAGGCGTCCAGCAGCGAGGCCAGCGTTCCGCTGCCGTCGGCACCGGCACAGCGCGCCAATGCCAGCAGCGACAGTGCATCGCTGCCGGCTTCGACGCTTGCCCCGGCGTGAAGGCCGCAGTGCTGCAGCAATGCCAGCGCGGGCGCCTGCAGCCGCTCGTGGCCAGGCTCGGTGCAGCGCGCAAGCAGGGCCACGCCGTCGACCGGACGAAGCGCGCCCGACCGTGTACCGGTGCTGCGCCGGGACAAGCGCAGCAGTGCAGCGGCGCAGATCGCAACGGTAAGACGGGGCTGCCGCTGCGCGTCGGCGTCGAGAATGCGGTGCGCCCACTGGCGCGCGCTATCCGTGAGCGGCAGCCCGTCGCACCCCAGGGCCATCGGCAGCAGGCTGGCCAGTTGCCCGTCATCCAGCCGGGCCAGCAGCGCCGCCTGGTCCTCGCCATGGAATCCGGCCAGCGTGCTGGACGCCTCCGTGCCGGCCAGCAGGGCAGCAAGGGAGCGCAGCTGGGGGCCCGGGACCTGGGTGCTCATGGAACCTCCGTGTCGTGAGCCGCGCCAGTCTCCGGCGGGGCCGCCTGGGGGTCCAGCGGCAGGGCATCATTCTGCCAACCCCATCGCATTCAGTCGTAAAGTGACACCGTCCGCGAACGCGCAGGACCCGGCTCAGGCCATGCCGGGCGGCGCCTGCAGGGCGAGCAGTTCGCGCTCCTGTGCTTCCTCGCGGACCAGCCGCTGCAGCAGCAGGGCCAGGGTCACCACGTCCTGGTGATTGTGATCGGCCACCCGGCGCAGGTTCACCGCGTCGCCGCCGCGCAGGAACCGCAGCCACGCGCCCGGTGCCTCCGATCCCGGCAGATCGTCTTCGCGGATCACGCGCAGCAGCTGGCGCTCGATGGTGGACAGCCTGCAGTTCTCCCAGGTGCCGCGATAGCGGCGGCGGGTCGGATACAGCAGGTCGACATGATCCAGGGCACTGATCGGGTCGCGTTGGCGCGCCAGCCGGTAGCGCGCCTTCAGCAGGGGCGCATCGTAGCTGCGGCCGTTGTAGCTGCAGAACACCGTGGAGGGCTGCAGCCAGCCGGCGAAGGTGGCCAGCATCGCCTCTTCGGCAGCCATCGTCGATATCAGCAGCTGGCGGATGCGCAGGCCTTCGCCGCGCTGCGGGCAGGTGTACCAGTCGGCAGCACCGATCATGAAGGCGCGGGTACCGGTGCCGCCGGCCAGCCCGGTGGTCTCGGTATCGAAGAACAGCAGGTCGTGCGCGGCCACGTGCTCGTTCTCGCGCCGGGCGAACGCCAGCGACAGGGGAACCTTCGGAACCGGCTGCGGCTGCAGGGATTCGATCAGGAACAGGCCTGGCGCGATCTCCTCGCCGGGCAGCCGCCGGTCCTGTGCGGTCGCGTGCACGGGCGCTGCGCTGCCGCGTGTGCGCAATCCCAGCAGGCGATGCAGGCTGCCGACGTGGGGCTGCCGCAACGGTGGCGTGGTGGGGGCGGGTGTCATGACGGCCGGGCCGGTCGGCTTGTGGCGGATCTCCTGTTCAACCCAGGCGAATACCGAGCGTTCGGCCGGTGGCTGCCGTGCATCATTGGCCGCTGCCGGGACGACCGCTGCGGGCGCCGCCGCCGTGACAGCCGGCGGCCCGGCCTTCGGGTCGCCCGCCTGCTTCCGCAGCAGACGCAGCTTGTCCAGGCTCAGGCTCACGGTGCCAGCAGCTCCACGGCGCCACGGGTGGCGGGCACCGCATCGGGCACGTGCTGGCAGGCGTCGGCATCGAACAGGTCCAGCACGCGCAATGCCAGTGCGCGCGGCGAGGTCTCGTCCTCCTCCTGCGCCGCCAGTACTGGGCCGACGCAGGCTGGACAGCCCGCCGTGCAGTCGCAGCGCTGCACGAGTTCGCGCGCGCGCTGCACCAGCTCCGCCTGGCGCTGCCACAGGGGTTCGCTCAGGCCGACGCCACCCGGGAAGTTGTCGTACAGGTAGACGGTCGGCACGAACACCTGCAGCAGCTCGACCGCGCCCGGATCGCCATCGCTGCCGCGCAGCTGGCCGCGGCCGCTCTGGTCGGCAACCGCGAACCATGCACCGTCGCCATTGCCGACCGACTTCTGCAGATCGCGTGCGTCGGCCATCACCGCCACCGTAGCGACGATGTGCAGCGCGTAGGCGGCACCCAGGAAGCCATCCAGCGCGTCCTGCCGGCTGGCGAACGCACGCAGCAGCAGCGCCTGCGGCAGCTGCCACCACACTGCGGTGGTGTGCAGTTCCTGGTCGGGCAGGTTGACCGGGCCGTAGCCGATGTTCTCGTGGGTGTAGTACCGGATCTTCTTGTAGCCGGCCACGCGGCGCACCACGTGCACTTCGCCGTGGTGCGAATCGCCGCGACCGGCCACGCCGCCGTCGAAACGATCCAGCACCTTGAGCTTGGTGAAGTCGATGCTGTCGGTGTAGTAGTCCACGTGGGTGCGGGTGACGTAGGCCTTGCGCCCCTCCCAGTCCAGCGTCTCCACCTGGTACGGCGTGGACTGCACCATGTGGATGGCGCCCTCGTACAGGGTCAGCGCGGCGGCGGAGTAATCGACCTCGGCGATGATCTGCTGGCGGCCGTCGCTGCGGTCGACCACCACGAAGTTGCCGTCGGCCACCGCGCGTAGGCTCACCGCGTTGGCCGGATAGCTGTCGGCGATCCACTCCCAGCGCTCGCCCTCGCGATGGACCACGTCGGTCTCGGCCAGGGCTTCCAGGAACACCTCCGGATCGATCGGGCCGAAGCCATCGCCGACCCGGAACGGCAGCTCGAAGGCCGCGCAGCGGATGTGGTCGAACAGGATCAGTGGCTGGTCCGGGGCGATGCGCGCATGTTCGGGCGAGGCTTCGGCGAAGAAGTCCGGATGGCGTACCACGTACTGGTCCAGCGGCTGCGAACTGGCCACCATCACGCCCAGCGCGGGCTGCTGGCGGCGTCCGGCGCGGCCGAAACGCTGCCAGGTGGCGGCCACGCTGCCCGGATAGCCGTTGAGGATCACCACGTCCAGGCTGCCGATATCCACGCCCAGCTCCAGCGCCGAGGTGCTGACGATGCCATCGATGCTGCCCGCGCGCATGGCGCGTTCGGTCTCGCGACGCTCGGTGGGCAGGTAACCGCCGCGATAGGCGCGTATGCGCGGTGGCTTGCGCGGATCGTGGTCGAAGATGTCCTTCAGGTACTTGGTGAGCACTTCGACCATCAGCCGCGTCTGCGCGAACACCAGGGTCTTGAGGCCGGACTTGATCGCGATGCGGGCGATGCGGTTGCTCTGCGAACGCGCCGATGCACGCAGGCCCAGGTCCGGGTTGATGACCGGCGGGTTCCACAACAGCACCTGCTTCGGTCCGCTGGGCGCACCGGACTCGGTGATGGCGGTGACCGGTGCTTCGATCAGGGCCTCGGCATGTGCCTGCGGATTGCCGATGGTGGCCGAGCACAGGATGAACTGGGGTTGCACGCCATAGAACGCACAGATGCGCTTGAGCCGGCGCAGTACGTTGGTGACATGGCTGCCGAACACGCCGCGGTAGGTATGCACTTCGTCGATGACGATGTAGCGCAGGTTCTCGAAGAACTGCGCCCACTTGGTGTGATGCGGCAGGATCGCCTGGTGCAGCATGTCGGGATTGGATACCACGATGTCGCCATGCAGGCGGATCGCCTGCCGCGCGTCCCCGGGCGTGTCGCCATCGAAGGTGAACGCCTTCACCCCGAGATCGCCGGCGCGGTTGAGCTCCAGCAGTTCGGCCACCTGGTCCTGCGCCAGCGCCTTGGTGGGGAACAGGTACAGCGCCTTGGCGTTGTCCTGCATGGCCGCGCTGACCACCGGCAGGGTGTAGCACAGCGACTTGCCGCTGGCGGTTGGGGTAACGATGGCCACATGCTCGCCGCGCTGGCTGGCCTCCCAGGCCTCGGCCTGGTGGCTGTACAGCTGTTCGATGCCACGTGCCTTCAATGCGGCGGCAAGGGCCGGCGGTACCGATTCCGGAATGGGCGCATATCGGCCCTCGCGGCCGGGGATGGCAAAGCTGCCGGTGATGCGGTCGTGGTAGCGGCGCTGCAGGCGCGCGCTGAGCAGGGCACCGTCGCGGGCGGGGAGACCGTCGCGGGTCGCGAGTTGCTGCTCCGCGTCGGCGGTGCGCTTGGCGAGTTCGTAGGCCATGGGTGCACGGATTCCAGGGGGGCACATGGCACCACAGATGGGTCTCAGAATGTGAGACCCCGCAGCGGGACGGAGTGAACCGTTCAGTGCGCGGGCGGCAGCCGGACGTCGAATCCAGTGAAACGCCTGCCGCGCGCGCCGGAACAACGGGCTGGCTCGCCTCGAACAAATGACAGGTGCACCTCGCGGGCGCGGACGTGCAGTCCACTTCAGCGCGGGCTGAACAGCGCGCGCCGTTCCAACGAAATCTGAAGCCGCCATCCGTATCCTCAGGCGAAGGACGCAACCAACAGGGGCGGTAGGGGTGGCACGACGAGCAACGCAGGGAGCACTTCTGGCCGGCCTGGTGCTGGCCGGTACCGCGCAGGCGCAGCAGGCGCCATCACCCGTATCGGTGGTGCCCGAACCCGGGCAGACCGTCGCCGCACTGCCGGAGCCTGTCGTGACCCCCGAAGGCACGCCCGCGCAGGGCAACGTCACCACCCTCGGCGAAGTGCGCGCGCTGAAGCCTGAAGACGATCAGCCACTGGATCTGTACCGCTTCAGGAACCCGGTGAAGATCGAGAACAACCGCTTCAGCCGCAACTGGAGTGAACCGCCGACGCCCGAGCAGGTAAGCATGGCCGGCGGCTACGTGATGATGGGTGTGGTCAAGGGCTTGCTGGCGGCGGGCAAGGGCTTGAACAAGATCACCGGGGGGCCGGATCAGATCCAGTCCGCCATCGCACGGCCACCGCCGGAACTGAGCGCGGAACAGCAGCGTCGCGCGCTGCAGTTCTGTGCGCAGCAGGAGGGTTGCGGTGGTGCACCGCCGCTGAAGTGAGCGAAGGATGGGGGGAAGCTATGCCGTACGGGCAACGCCGGGCGGCCGCCGTTCCAGCCACCACAGCAGCGACGCACACAGCACGAAGGCCAGCCACCATGGCCAGCGTGATCCCGGCACGGGCTGTGTCGCCTGTGCCTTGACCGGTGCGGAGGTGGCCAGGGCCTGTGCCGTCGCATCGATCATTCCCTGCCGGTGCAGCGCCGCTGCATCCGTCCTGTCGAACACATAGCGCCAGTAGGAGCGTTCGCCCTGCTGCAGCCGGTGCCAACCGGCCTCGCGTGGCCACCAGCCGGCACAGCGTGCGCTGCCGGTGCCGCCGTCCACGATCAGCGCCACCGACGCGCCCTGTGCATCGAACACCTGCAACGGCGCCTGCACATCGCACAGGGCCTGTCGTTCCCCGGCCCACGCAATCGGCTGCGGCGACCACGGCGCGGTGCTGCCACCCTGCGCGCGCGCCAGGGTGCCGACCACATCGCTCCACAGCTCGCCATGGCGATCGTCGCGGCCGGCCAGCACCCAGCGCCACGTGTCGGTCAGCGGCAGCAGGCCGATGCGGCCCTTGCCGGCATCGCGCCAGCCTCCGATGGCAGCGCCACTGCGGTCGTGCAGCAGTGCGGTGGTGGCAGGCACCTGCAGGGCAAGCTGTTCCAAGGTGGGCAGCGCGGCGGCATGCGAATCACGATCAGCCTCTTCGCCATCGCGGGTGGGCAGCGTGCCGGACGCCAGCGGACCGCGTCGGGCTGCCAGCATCGCGCTGTCACCATCGCCGGGCAGCGTGACGCTGCGGCTGGCGCCATCGCCCTGCACGGGCAGGCCGAGCTCACGCAGGCGTTGCCGCGCTCCGGCCGATGGCACGCCGGCACTGCGGACCAGCACACCAAGGCCCTCGTGCATGGCCTGGCGCACCGCTGCGAGCTGGCCACTCCCCAGCGTGGCCAGGCTGCGCTCGTCCAGCAGCAGCAGGTCGGTGCGCGCCAATGATGCCGCGTCCAGACCGACCTGACCTTCGCTGATGCTGAGGCCGGCGCCCGTGTCGGCCTGCATCTGCACGTCGATGCCGGCATCGGTGGCCCAGCGTCGCAGGTATTTCAGTTCGGGTCCCGGCGTGCCGGCGCGGATCTGCAGGCGGACCCGCGTGGCCGGCAGGGTCTGCTGGGGTACGGGAACGGTATCGACGACATGGCCTTCGCCATCCAGCAGGCGCAGGCGGAACACGCTGCGGCCTTCGGCACGGGCCACGCCACTCAGTCGTACCCGTCCGTCCTCGGTCAGCGGGGCGCGGTCGATCACCGTGTCAGCCGGGTCCAGCAGCTCAGCCTGTGCGCGGGGGACGCCGCGGGCCTGCGCCTGCACGTCGAAGCGCGCGCCAGGGGCGACATCCGCGGGCAGCTGCAGCGCGGTCCAGCCGCGAGGGGCGGGCGGTGCCTGCCAATGGACCTGCGCGGGCAGCGTGGCGTCGCGGTCGCGTGCCTCCAGGCCGGCGCCGACCAGGGTCAGCCGCGTCGAGGGATGCTGGCGCAGCGCGGTCGCCAGGTCCGGCACACGCGTCGCGCCCGGCACCTGGGCGGCTTCGGGCAACAGGATGAGCGGTCCCTCGCTTGCCGGCTGCGCGCTGGCCCTTCCGGCATCGGCACCCAGCACCACCAGGCCCGCAGCGGGCTGCTGCCGTGCGGGCGGCAGCAGGCATGCGTACAGCAGTGCAGCGGCGATGACCTGCAGGCCGAGCACGGCCAACAGCGGGCCACGCGGTCGCGCCGGTGCGCGCAGCTGGCGCGCGCTGGCGACGAACACGATCAGCACCAGGACAAGCGCGACCCACAGAGCCGGTGCCGACAGGTTCATGGCTGCGCCTCCAGTGCATCCAGGTATCGCTGCCCCATCGCATCGGCCGTGCTGCGACGTGTGGCCTGCGGCACGGGGCGCTGCAGCGCCCTCCACAGCTGTGCCCGCAGGCGCTGCCGGCAGTTGGCACAGCCCGGCTCGATGCGCAGCTGTTCGATGGCGGCCGCCAGGTCGAGCGCGTCGGGCAGGTAGGTCGCATTGCGCTGCTGCCAGCCCGCCAGCGCGTCCAGATCCGGCGTGCCGTCGCCGTCCCCCAGTCGTTGCCAGGCCTCGACGATGGCCGGGTCCGGTGCCGTGCGTGCCGTCAGTGGCAGCTGTCGGCTGGCCAGCCCGGCGCGGTCGCCGCCCAGGCGCCGGCCCTCATCGATCGGCGGCAGTTCCGGGCCGACGCGGGCCAGGTAGATGCGTTCGGCCTGCTGGACCTGCTTGATGAATCCCAGTGCCTTGTAGGCGTACGGCAGCGCCTGCTCCGGGCGTCCCTGGCGCAGCTCGCCTTCGGAGGCCCACATCTGGTCGAGTGCCGCTTTCAACGTCGCGCGGGTCTGCGGATCGAGCAGGGTCGCCGCCTCGGCGTGGTCGTGCGTGTGGCCATACTCGGTCA
Source organism: Stenotrophomonas sp. 112478_Sma (assembly GCF_056479905.1). Classification (NCBI taxonomy): domain Bacteria; kingdom Pseudomonadati; phylum Pseudomonadota; class Gammaproteobacteria; order Lysobacterales; family Lysobacteraceae; genus Stenotrophomonas; species Stenotrophomonas sp. 112478_Sma. Next base: position 113,883 of record NZ_CM151072.1, read on the forward strand.
GCACGTCCGTGGCGCTGCCGAACACCGGTGGCGTATCGGCGTTGCCTGCGTTGCCGCCGTGGTCGTGGCCATGCGCGTCGTGGTCGCCGGTCTGCGGCTGCGCCGCGTGGTCATGATCATGGTCGTGATCGTCGCCGTGGTCGTCTGCGGTGGGGGCGTCACTGGTCGGCAGGTCGCTGGTCGGCGGCGGCTTCGGTGCGCCTTCGCTCTCTTCACCAAGGAACTGGCCGTAGCGCAGGCGCAGGATGCGCTGGTCGACGCCGATGGCGTCGCTGCGCTTGACGAAGTCATCGGCGGCCAGGCTGCGCCGCTGGCGGATCAGCGCCTCCGCATCGAGGATGATCTGCCGTTGGCTGCGGAAGTAGGCCGGCAGGGTCTTCTTGATGCGGCCTTCCAGCTCGGCGCCCAGCACCGCCTCGCTGCTGGGCAGGCGCAGGATCACGCTGCTGCTGCGGCCGGTCTGGGGTGTCGGGGCATGGTTGTCGCGCACCTCCAGCTGGGCGATCACATCGTTGCCGGGCTGCGCTCCCAGTGCACCCAGATCCAGCGTGTGAGCGAACCGTCGCGCTGTTGCTTCGCCACTGCCGGTGAGCGTCACGCTGCGCTGGACGAAGGTGATGTTCTCGCCGCTGCCCTGGGTGAGGGTGATCGACAGGCGGGCCTGCGTGGCCACGCCGTGATCGTCGCTGGCCTCGAAGCGCAGTGCCCACTGGCGCTGCCCGGGCGTGCCCAGTACCAGGCTGGCAGCGGGCTCCAGCACGCGTACGGTCGGGGCACGGTCCGCCACCACGTCCAGGCGGTACAGGCGTGTCGTGGCCAATGCCGGTTCGCTGACCACGCGGTACAGCACCGGTGCACGTGCCACATCCTGCGCCTGCCAGTGGCCGTCGCGCTCGCTCAGCGGCAAGCGCCGGCCATCGTGGAACTGCAGCCATGCGCTGCGGGGCGCACGATCAAAGCGCAGCGACCACGACAGGCGGCTGTCGGCGGCGACCTTGGCATCGAGTGCGTTCTGGTTATGGGGTGGTTGACCCGTATAGGCCGGAGCCTCGATACGCAGGCGGGCGGACTGCAGCTGCAACGGGCCCGCAGCTGCCGGGGCAGCGGGGCGCGACGAGGACACGCCCAGCGTGGACGAACCGGACCGTGGCCAGCCCAACGCAAGCAGTGCGACGGCGATCCCTCCGACCCAGCACAGCAGCAACGCGCCGCGCGGCCAGCGCGGACGCAGTTCCGGCATGGCGCGTTCGAGCGCGGCCTGCACATGGTCGCGCTGGCGCTGCTGCAGCGGATTGAGTGCGGCAGGATCGGCGAACAGCAGGTCGGCGCTGTCTTCGCTGGCCCCGCTGCCGTCAAGCCGGCGCTGCACCCAGTGGCGGTCCAGGCGGCGGGCACGGACCGTGGCCAGCACTGTGCAGGCGAGCAGAGTGGCGGTAGCAACGATGCAGGCGATATCGAAACCGCCCAGGCGCAGTGCAAGTGTGGTCGTGGCCAGCGCCCACGGCAGTCCCAGCAGCAGAGTGATGGCGCCGCTGCGGCGCCGTGCGCGCTGCCAGGCGCGTTGCAGCATCGTCATGCGGGCAGCCTCCGCCGCGCGCTGCTGGCCATCCAGCGCTCCAGTGCAAACAACAACACGATGGCCAGCAGCAGCCAGGCGGTGGGCTCACGCACGGCAGGCGTGGCAGCCGGCAGGGCGACCTGGCGCGGTGCGTGATCCTGCGCATCGCCTGAGCGCGGCGGTGGCGCGGGTTGCAACGCCTGCAGCAGGGTGTGCGGCAGGCGGGCATCGCGCAGCGCGGCATTGCCTGCGGCATTCCATTCGCCGGGCAGGAACAGCAGGCGGCCGTGGCCAACGCGCTGCTGCCACAGCAGCGTCGCGCCTTCGGCGTCGCGCAGCAGCGGGCGTGCATCCGCTGCCGGCCGGGCGGCGGTCAGCACGCTGCCACCGTCCTGCAGCCATGCCTGCCAGTGAGCGGGCAGCGCATCGGCGCGGCTCCAGACACCGACTTCACCCGAAGCGGGCAGCGCATCCGCAGGCAAGGCGGGCGCGGGTGATCGGGTGCCCCATGCGCGCTGCAGCGCAGCCAGCCAGCGCTGTGCTGCGGCCGGGGCATCAGCGTGCATGCGCAGTTGCGGCAGCGGGGTGGGCGCGGCCGTTGCAGCGGTCGCACGGGGATGTGTCTGCCATTGCACCGCCCGCGAGAGCTGCAGGCGCATGCCGTCGAGGCCGGCCAGCGGATCAGGCACGTGCACGGTCAGCGCGGTGCCGGTCGGCAGCTGCGCATCCAGTTCGCGCAGCAGGCTGGGCAGGGCCACATCCGTGGCCGGTGGTGGCTGGTCGATGGTGGGGAATCCGGGCGCAAGCCAGCGCCAGTTGTCGTCGCCGGCAGGAGCGCCGGCATGCAGCGCGGTCGCATCCAGACCGGGTGCGACGACCGTCCATGCGCCGGTAGCCGGCGCCGGTCCGGTCAATGCCGGCCGCGCCAGCAGCACGGCCAGCGCGGCAAGCAGCAGCAACCGCACCAGCAGCAGCGGCCAGTCATCGAAGCGGATGCGCTGGCGCGGGCGGATCCGTGCACGCAGCCAGCGCAGCGCGGCGAAGTCCAGCGGCGTGTAGGGATGGCGACGCGCGAGATGGATCAGCAGCGGCAGCAGCCACGCCGCCAGTGCGGCCAGCCCGAGCGGAAACAGCAGGCTCACGCGCCGCCCCCGCGGCCGAACAGCGCCTGCAGCGGCTGGTCCACCGGTTGATCGAGCCAGCCGGTGGTACTGGCGATGCCACTGGCCTGCAGCCGCAGGTGCAGTGCTGTGTGTGCAGCGGTGAAACGCTGCAGGTAGTCGGCGCGGATCGCCGCGCCATCGCCGAGCAGTTCCTCGCCGGTTTCAGGGTCGCGGAACCGATGGCCGGCATCGAACGGGAAGTCGCGCTCGTCGGCGGTCAGCACCTGCAGCAGCAGTACCTCGCGGCGTGCACTGGCCAGCTGCTCCAGCAGCACGATGCCGGCGTCATCAAAGCCATCGCCGATGGCCAGCAGCAGGTCGCCCGGGCGAACGCGCTCCCACAGCGGGCGCAGCGTGTCACGGGCGGGCCAGCCGCCTCGTGGCTGCAGGGCATGCAGTTGCAGGTGCACGCGGTCGCGCTGGCGTGCGCCCTGCGCTGCGGCTACCAGCTGCAGGCCGTCGCCGGTGACGGTCAGCAGGCCGAAATGATCGCCCTGCTGCAGTGCCAGCTCGCAGACACAGGCGGCCAGCATGCGCATGTGATCCAGGCGGCTGCGTGCCGGCGCGCCACGGTCGGACTGGCCGGCCGATGCGGTGGCATCGAGCAGCAGCCATACCGTGATCGGGCTTTCGCGCTCCGACTCGCGCACGAAGAAGCGGTCCGAGCGCGCGTACAGTTTCCAGTCGATCTGGCGCAGTTCATCGCCGGGTTCGTAGGCGCGGTACTGGGCGAATTCCAGGCCGGCGCCACGACTGCGGCTCGCGTGCTGGCCGATGCCGCTCGCGCCGCTGGCCAGACGTGGCCGCAACCGCAGCGCGCGCAGGCGCGCTCGCAGTTCGGGAGGCAGGACCAGCGTGCCAGCACTCACGCGTGGATCACCCGGGGAACGGCACGGCGTGCAGCAGAGCGGCGACCACGTCGTCGGCGCGCTTCTGTTCGGCTTCGGCGGCGAACGACAGCAGCAGGCGGTGGCGCATCACCGGTGCAGCCAGGGCCTGCACGTCCTCGCGGGTGGCGGCGAAGCGGCCCTGCAGCAACGCGCGCGCCTTGGCCGCGAGCACCAGCGATTGCCCGGCGCGTGGTCCCGCACCCCACTTCACCCACTGGTTGATCGCCGCGGGCGCTTCCGGCCCGGGTCGGCTGGCACGCACCAGCCGCGTGATCCAGGCCAGCACATCGGGGCTGACGTGCACCTGGCGCACTGCCGCCTGCAGGGCGATGACCGCAGCGGCGTCCATCACCTTCGGTACCGCCTCGCCGGCACCGCCGGTGGTCTGTTCCAGGATCTGGCGCTCCTCGGCCTCGCTGGGGTAATCGACCAGGACGTGCAGCAGGAAGCGGTCCAGCTGGGCCTCCGGCAGCGGATAGGTACCGGCCTGTTCGATCGGATTCTGCGTGGCCAGCACGAAGAACGGCGCGGGCAGCGCATAGGTGGTGCCGGCATAGCTGACGGTGCGTTCCTGCATGGCTTCCAGCAGCGCGGCCTGGGTCTTGGGCGGCGTGCGGTTGAGCTCATCCGCCAGCAGCAGATTGGTGAAGACCGGCCCCTGCTGGAAGCGGAAATGACGATGGCCGGTGCCGTGGTCTTCCTCCAGCAGCTCGGTACCCAGAATGTCGCTGGGCATCAGGTCCGGCGTGAACTGCACGCGTCGGAACTGCAGCTCCAGCGCCTGCCCCAGCGAACGCACCAGCAGGGTCTTGCCCAGGCCGGGCGCGCCTTCCAGCAGGCAGTGGCCGCCGGCCAGCAGTCCGATCAGCAGCTGCTCGACCACCGTGTGCTGGCCGACCACGGCACGGGCCAGGGCGGCGCGCAGATCGTGCAGGCGCGGCAGCAGGGAATCGAGATCAGGGCGGGTCATGGGGGGCTCTCACTCAATTGTTCAATGCGTACATCACGATGTTGACGCCGAAGCGCGTGTTGTCCTCGGCCAGGAAGCGCTTGTTGCGCCAGTCGTAATCCCACTCGCAGCCATAATCCTTGTTGCTGTACAGCACGCCCAGGCGGCCATCGACCTCGATGCCCTTCAGATAGTCGTGCACCAGATCGTCGCCCCAGCCGTTCAACTCGAAGCTGGTGGCCGGTGGTCCATCGGGGAAGCGGAAGAAGCTGCGGTACAGCGCGTGGCTGTTGGGCAGCTTCTGCAGCGCCCTGGGCCCGAACAGGCGGCCCATCTGCGCCTCGAAGGAGGTTGCGAACAGGCCATCGATGTCATGGTTGCAGTCATCGACGAAGACGAAGCCTCCGTTGCGCACGTAGCGCACGAAGTTCTGCCGCTCGGCCGCGTTGAATTCCACCAGCGTGTGCCCGGCCAGGTAGCAGAAGGGCGCTTCCAGCATGCGTGGGTCGGCCAGTGCCACCACGTGTTCCTGCGGGTCCACGCGCAGCGAGGTGTAGTCGATCAGCGAAGTGATCAGGTTGGACGGCATGCGCGCGTCCACGTCCCAGTCGCCCGAGTCGTACTGCAGGCGGGTGAACCAGAAGTCGTAGCGCGAACTGCGCGGGCCTGCCTGTGCCCAGGCCGGAAGCGCGGCCGCCGAAGCGGCAGCAGCCAACCAGCGCAGGCAGGCCCGGCGATCCATCAGACGGCGTCGGACAACGAGGTGAAGGTGAAATCGCGCAGCTTCATCGGCGGGATCATCATCACGAAGCTCGACTCGTCGCCGGCCACGCGCACCGGCTTGCCCAGCTCTTCGATGTTGTTGAGCATGATCACCGGCGATTCGTTGAAGCGGAAGTTCTTCACCGGGTGCTTGATCTGGCCGTTCTCGATGTAGAAGGTGCCGTCACGGGTCAGGCCGGTCAGCAGCACGGTCTGCGGATCGACCATGCGGATGTACCAGGTGCGGGTGACCAGGATGCCCTTCTGGGTGCCACGCACCAGCTCGGCGGTGCTCTTCTCGCCACCGCTCATCAGCAGGTTGCCCGGCGTGGCCTTGGCGGTCTTGCCCTGCTTCTGCGCCCAGAAGCGCGAGTAGTCCAGGTTGGCCACCTTGCCGTTCTCGATGATGGCCAGGCGCTCGCGCGGCATGCCCTCGTTGTCCCACGGCAGCACCGGCGCTTCCGGGTGCCACGGATCGGCATACATGTTCACGCGCGGGTCGTAGACCTGCTCACCGAGCTTGTTGCCGCCGCCCTTCTTCGACAGGAAGCTGCGGCCTTCGTCGGCCGAGCGCGCACTGAAGAAATTCATCATGAAGCTGATCAGGCCTGCGGCCGCGGCCGGCTCCAGGATGACCGTGTACTTGCCCGGCTCCAGCGCCTTGGCTTCGGCCGATTCGGTGGCCTTGCGCATGGCGATGCGGACATCCTGGTCGGCCTTGAAGTCCGCCGCGTCCTTCAGGTTGCGGCCGACCCAGCCCGATCCGCGGCCGTCCTCGGTACGCACGGTGCAGGTGTAGTCGAAGTTGGTGGTGCGCTGGTAACCGAAGTTGCCGTTGCTGTTGGCAGTGGCGTAGAAGCCCTGGCCATCTTCAAGGAAGCCGGCGGCAATCAGTCCGTTGCCCCGGCAGGGCGCGATCGAATCGGCGGCCACCTTGGCGCGGAACGCCGGATCGATGGCGGCGGTGGACTCGCTGAAGGTCGGGCTCGGCCGGTAGGTCTGCTTGCCGATGGCGGGCATGAACTCCGGGTTCTCCGGTGCCAGGCGGGCCAGATCCTCGGCGCGGCGCACCACGCGTTCCAGTGCGGCGTCGTCGAACTCGTTGATCGAGGCGGTGCCTACGCGCTTGCCGAAGGCCACGGTAACGGCAAGCTCGGTGTTGTCCACGATGCCGCTGGTGGAAACGTTGTTCAGGGCGAAACGAATGTTGCCGGCGATCGATCCCGCCAGCACGGCGGTGCATTCATCGGCCTTGGACAGGGCGATGACCTTGTCGAGGATGGCCTTGGCCTGGGCTTCGGTGAAGATACTCATGGTGTAAGGGCTCCTGACCGGTCAGCCGAGGCTGCGTGCGGTGTTGATGACATTGATGCCGTTGAAGCGTGCGGTCGACGAGCCGTGCGAAACCGCCGAGACCTGGCCCGGCTGGCCCTTGCCGTCGAAGAACGAGCCGCCCAGGCGGTAATCGCGTTCGTCGGCCACGGCGGTACAGGCGTTCCAGAACTCCGGCGTGCGGATCTGGTAGGCCACGTCCTCCAGCATGCGGGTGATCTGGCCGTTCTTGATCTCGTAGAACAGCTGGCCGCCGAACTGGGCGTTGTAGCGCTGCTGGTCGATCGAGAACGAGCCGTCGCCGATGATGTAGATGCCGTTCTCCACGTCCTTGATCAGGTCCGGCACGCTCAGCGGCGTCTTTCCCGGTGCCATCGACACGTTGGCCATGCGCTGGAACTGCACGCTGGACCACGAGTCGGCATAGCAGCAGCCATCGGATTCGGTCTTGCCGAGGATGTGGGCCTGGTCGCGGATGGTCTGGTAGTCGACCAGCTTGCCGTTGCTGATCAGGTCCCAGCGCTTGCACTTCACGCCTTCATCGTCGTACGCGACCGCGCCGAGGCTGCCCGGCTGGGTCTTGTCGGCGAACACGTTCACCAGCTCGCTGCCGTACTGGAAGCGCTGCTCGCGCTTGTCCAGGGTGGCGAAGCTGGTGCCGGCGTAGTTGGCCTCGTAGCCGAGCACGCGGTCCAGCTCCAGCGGATGGCCGATCGACTCGTGGATGGTCAGCCAGGTGTGCGACGGGTCCAGTACCAGGTCGTACTTGCCCGGCTTCACCGACGGCGCCTTCAGTTTCTCCTGCGCCTGCTTGGCGGCCGCGATGGCGTCCTCCTTCATGTCGTAGGAGGAGCTGTAGTTGACCACGCCGTTGGGGCTGACGACCTTGCCGGCGGCGGCGCCGTCCAGATACTCGTAGCCCAGGCCCATCGGCGCAGACAGGCCTTCGCGGGTGCGGAACTTGCCACTGGTCTTGTCGATGGCGGTGACGGTCATCGGTGCCCAGATGCGGTGCACGTCCTGGTCGATGTAGGAGCCATCGGTGGACGCGAAGTACTTCTGTTCATTGACCAGGAACAGCATCGAATTGACGAAGCTGGCACCGGCGCCGATCGCTGCGGCATTGACGTCCAGCAGCAGGTCGACCTTCTCCTTGATCGGCACCTCCATCGCATTCTTGCGGATCGGCGTGCGCCAGCTGACCTCGCCCACGCCGGGCGTCCTGGCCAGCTGCACCGGCGCGCTCTGCACGCCTGCGTTGGCCTTGGCGATGGCCGCAGCCTGCTGGGCGGCCCTGGCCACGTCGGCAGTACCCAATGCGTTGGTGGCGGCGAAGCCCCAGGCACCGTTGACGATCACGCGGATGCCCACACCGGTGGACTCGGTGTTCACCACGTTCTGCACCTTGTCTTCGCGGGTGATCACGAACTGCCGCAGATAGCGGCCGATGCGCACGTCGCAGTAGGTGGCGCCGGCACTGCGGGCGGCCTGCAGGGCAGCGTCGGCCAGGCGCTTCTTCAGCGCGGGGTCAAGGCTGGACTGCAGCTGCTCGGCGGCGATCACTTTGCCGAAGAAGGACGGCACGATCAGGCCGCCCGCGGTAAGCCCGGTCAGGGCCAGGAAGTCACGTCTGTGCAAGGCTGCTCTCCATGAACGATGGGGTGGCTCAAGCGCCGAGACTGCGCGCGGTGTTGATGATGTTGATGCCGTTGAAGCGGGTGGTGGACGAACCGTGCGACACCGCCGAGACCTGGCCCGGCTGGCCCTTGCCGTCGAAGAACGAGCCGCCAAGGCGGAAGTCGCGTTCGTCGCAGATGGCCGTACAGGCGTTCCAGAACTCCGGCGTGCGGATCTGGTAGGCCGCGTCCTCGACCATGCCGGCGATCTTTCCGTCCTTGATCTGGTAGTACAGCTGGCCGCCGAACTGCGCGTTGTAGCGCTGCTGGTCGATGGAATAGGAACCACGGCCGTGGATGTAGATGCCGTTCTCCACGTCCTTGATCATGTCCTCCACGCTCAGTGGCTGCTTGCCCGGCGCCAGTGAGACATTGGCCATGCGCTGGAACTGCACGCTGGACCAGGAATCGGCGTAGCTGCAGCCATGCGACGCATCGCGGCCGAGGATGTGTGCCTCATCGCGCGTGGCCTGGTAATCGACCAGGATGCCGTCGCGGACCAGGTCCCAGCGCAGCGTCTTGACGCCCTCGTCGTCATAGCCGACGGCACCGAGGCTGCCCGGTTGGGTCTTGTCGGCAAAGAAGTTGACGATGTCGCTGCCCCAGCGGAAGCCCGCATCGCGCTTGTCCAGCGTGGCGAAGCTGGTGCCGGCGTAGTTGGCCTCGTAGCCCAGCACGCGGTCCAGCTCCAACGGATGGCCGACGTTCTCGTGGATGGTCAGGAACAGGTTGGAGGGATCCAGTACCAGATCGTACTTGCCGGGCTTCACCGACGGCGCCTTCAGCTTCTCGCGCGCATGCCGCGCCGCTGCGATCGCATCTTCAACCGGATCGTAGGAGTCGCGGTAGGCGGTGATGCCGCCGGGCAGCTGCACCTTGCCGCGCGCGTCGCCATCGAGGAACTCGTAGCCCATGCCCATCGGCGAGGACAGACCGGCGCGGGTGCGGAACTTGCCGGTGGCCTTGTCGATGGCGGTGGCTGTGAAGGGCAGCCAGATGCGGTGGATGTCCTGGTCGATGAACGAGCCGTCGCTGGAGGCGAAGTACTTCTGCTCGTTGACCAGGAACAGGGTGGAATTGATGTAGTCGGCACCGGCGTTCATCGCCGCCGCATTCAGGCTCAGCAGCAGGTCGACCTTGTCCTGGATCGGCACTGCCATCGCGTTCTTGCGGATCGGGGTCTTCCAGCTCACATCGCCGACGCCGGTGACCGGTGCCAGCTGCACCGGCCGGCTCTGCAGGGGGGCGTTGGCGCGTGCGATGGCGGCGGCCTGCCCGACGGCGGCCAGGACCGCGGCGGGGGTCTGCTCGCGGGTGGCGGCGAAGCCCCATGCACCGTTGACGATGACCCGGATGCCGATGCCGGACGACTCGCTGTTGGTGACGTTCTGCACCCGCGCTTCGCGGGTGATCACGGCCTGGTTGAGGTAGCGGCCGATGCGCACATCGCAGTAGGTCGCCCCGGCCCGCTTGGCAGCGGCCAGCGCGGCCTCGGCCAGCACCTTCCTGCGGGCCATGTCGCCCGGTTCGAGCAGCTGCTCGGCGGCGATCAACCGCGCGTGCGGCAGCAGCAGGCCGGCCATGCCCAGACCGGATAAAGCCAGGAACTCACGTCGTTGCACAGCGCTCTCTCTCACTCGCGTGCGGCCGGCAACGGGCCAAGCCGATCACGTCAACTGCTCGACTTTCGCCAGCGGAGGGCAATCAGCACAAGTGACTGCAGTCATGGGTGGGGGCGCGGCAGGGCTTGCCGCCCTGCGCCTGCTGGAATCAACGTCAACGTCAAAAGCGGGCATTCCGTGGGATGGCGGGGTGGGTCCGGTTGCGGGGGACGGCGTGAATACGTCCCTGTAGCCTCGGTCGCGCCATCCATGGCGCTCACGCCCCCGCAACCGGACCCACCCCGCCTTCGACAGTTGGCCGGTGGCCAGCAGATCCACGCCATGCGTGGATGAAAGCTGTTAGATATCGAATCACATTCCGGGGTCAGATCCGTTCTCCTGCGGAAAACGGATCTGACCCCAAGAGTATTTCCGACAGATCGCGGCCAACTGTCGAAGGCGGGGCGCTGTGGGTTTGCGGGGTGTGAGCCGCATGGATGCGGCGACCAAGCCCCCATGGACGGGTTCACGGCGCCCCCGCAAACCCACAGTGCCCCGCCATCCCACGGAATGCCCGCTTTTGACGTTGATGTTGCTTCGGTGGGTGCAGGGCGCAGCCCTGCCGGACACCTTCCCTCGTGCACAATGGCCCGACCCCGTCCGGATGCCGTCCCGATGTCGAGCAAGCCGTATTCAGAAGCCTGCGAACGCAACCGCGAACCGATCGCTGCCGCGCTCGATCCGTGGATGGGCGACCGCCACCGGGTACTGGAGATCGGCAGCGGCACCGGCCAGCACGCCGTGTTCTTCGCCGAACGCTGGCCCTGGCTGCGCTGGCAGCCCAGCGACCACCCGGACCATCTGCCGGGTATCGAGGCGTGGCGCGCCGAGGCGGCACTGCTGAACCTGCTGCCGCCGGTGGCGCTGCAGGTGGAACTGCCACCGGCAGCAGGGCTGTCGGTGCCCGAGGGCAGTCTGTTCGACGCCGCATTCAGTGCCAATACGCTGCACATCATGAGCTGGGAGCACGTGCAGGCGCTGTTTGCCGCGTTGCCGTCGGTGCTGCGACATGGCGCACTGCTGGCGGTGTATGGCCCCTTCAACTACGGCGGCCGCTACACCAGTGACAGCAATGCGCGGTTCGATGAGTGGCTGAAGGCGCGGGATCCGCGCAGCGGCATCCGCGATGCGGAGGCCGTGCAGGCGCTGGCCGCGGAAAGCGGCTTCACCCGCCTGCGCGATGTGGCGATGCCGGCCAACAACCGCCTGTTGGTGTGGCGGCTGGGCTAGGCAACCGCCGCGGCTGACGGTGGCCGGTGCTCCTCCGGCTCAAGCCACCTGCACGATATGCAGCGCCTTCGGGTTGCGCCACTGCGCCAGCAGCGCAGCTTCCCGCGCCTTGGCGCTCTCCACATGCGCTTCCTTGACGTGGCCGAAGCCGCGGATGTGCTCGGGGATGCTGGCGATCTCCACGGCCAACGCCAGGCGACCGTCATCCAGCCCGTCCAGCAGCAGCTGCACGGTGGCTTCGTAGTCGCCGATCAGCTTGCGCTCCATGCGGCGCTCGGCAGTGCGGCCGAACACATCGAAGGCACCGCCCCGCAGGAACTTCAGCTTCGCCAGCAGGCCGAACGCCTTGAACATCCACGGGCCGTACTCCTTTTTCTGCAGCCGGCCCTGTTCATCCTTCTTCGCGAACAGCGGCGGTGCCAGGTGGAAGCGCAGCTGGTAGTCACCTTCGAACTGCTGCTGCAGCCGGCGCTGGAAATCACCGCTGGTGTACAGGCGGGCGACTTCGTATTCGTCCTTGTAGGCCATCAGCTTGAACAGATAGCGGGCCACGGTCTCCGTCAGCGCGGTCGAGCCGCCGATGCGCTCGCGTTCGGCGGCGCGCACGCGTTCGACCACGCTGCGGTAGCGATCGGCGTAGGCGGCGTCCTGGTAGTCGACCAGGAACGCGGCGCGGCGTTCGATCATTTCATCCAGCGAGCGCGACAGGCGCGCGTCGTCCAGCGGCAGGAAGGCAACCTCGCCGCCATGCGAGGGCAGGCCACGCAGTTCGCGTTCGTCGCCAGTGTTGCGTGGCGCAGCGGTGGCACCCCACTCGTTGCCTTCCCACTCGCCCGGTGGCAGGGGATGCAGCGGGCCGGGCGTGGATTCGGTATCGGTATGGCGGTTGCGCACCAGGCCGGCGGCCTCCTGCACGGCCTGCGGATCGATCGCCGCCAGCCGGCCCCAGGCGAAGGCCTGCTGGTTCATCGCCACCGCCGCGCCGTTGAGCTCGATGGCACGCATCAGCGATTCGAACGACAGCGGCACCAGGCCCTGCTGCCAGGCGTAGCCGAGGATGAACAGGTTCGCGGCGATCGCATCGCCCAGCAGCGCCGTGGCCAGCTGGGTGGCATCGAGCAGCAGCGGCTCATCGCCGCCCAGCGCCACGCGCACGCCGGCGATGATGTCGGCCGCCGGGAACTGCATGTCGGGACGGGTGGTGAACGTGCCCGGCATCGCTTCGTAGGTGTTGAGCACGACCTGCGAGCGGCCTGCGCGCACCTTCGACAGTGCCCAGTAATCGTTGACCACCACCATGTCGCAGCCCAGTACGAGGTCGGCCTCACCGGCGGCGATGCGCACGGCGTGGATGTCCTCCGGCCGGCGTGCGATGCGGATGTGGGTGGTCACCGCGCCGCCCTTCTGCGCCAGGCCGGTCTGGTCGAGCACCGTGGCGCCCTTGCCCTCCAGGTGGCCGGCCATGCCCAGCAACGCGCCGATGGTGACCACGCCGGTACCGCCCACGCCGGTGATGAGGATGTTCCAGGGCTGCTCCAGGCTGCCGCGCACCGTCGGCGCCGGCAGGTTGTCCAGCAGGGACGATGCATCGCGCCGGCTGCCCTTTCGCGGCTTCCCGCCATGCACCGTGACGAAACTCGGGCAGAAGCCATTCACGCACGAGTAGTCCTTGTTGCAGTTGGACTGGTCGATCTCGCGCTTGCGCCCGAACTCGGTTTCCTTCGGCAGCACCGATACACAGAAGCTCTTCTTGCCACAATCGCCGCAGCCCTCGCAGACCAGCGAGTTGATCATCACGCGCTTGGCCGGATCTTCCAGCTTGCCGCGCTTGCGGCGCCGCCGCTTCTCGGTGGCGCAGGTCTGTTCGTAGATCAGGATCGAGACCCCCTTCACCTCGCGCAGGCGCTTCTGCACCTCGTCCAGCGCGCTGCGGTCGTGGAACTCGACGTCACTGGGGAAATGCTCGCGCTGGCGGGTCCACTTGGCGATGTCGTCGGACAGCACCACGATGGTGTGGATGCCTTCGGCGCGCATCTGCCGGGCGATATCCGGCACGTTGAGCGGGCCATCCACCGGCTGGCCACCGGTCATCGCCACCGCATCGTTGTAGAGGATCTTGTAGGTGATGTTGACGCCGGCCGCGATCGCCTGGCGGATCGCCAGCGAGCCGCTGTGGAAATAGGTGCCGTCGCCCAGATTCTGGAACACGTGCGGGGTATCGGTGAACGGCGCCTGCCCTGCCCAGGTCACGCCTTCGCCACCCATGTGGGTGAACGTGTCGGTGCTGCGGTCCATCCAGGTCACCATGTAATGGCAACCGATGCCGGCCAACGCACGTGAACCGTCCGGCACCGTGGTGGAGGTGTTGTGCGGGCAGCCCGAGCAGTAGTGCGGTACGCGCGGGAAGCTGGCGCGCGGCAACGCGAGCTCGGCCTCCTTCTGCTGCATCCACTGCAGGCGCTGTTCGATCGACTCGTTGTTGAAGAACCGCTGGATGCGCCGGCCGATCACGCCGGCGATGGTGGCCGGGGTCAGCTCGCCGGTGGACGGCAGGATCCATTCACCGGCTTCGTCGTACTTGCCGACGATGGACGGGCGCGGGCCCCAGCTGGCCGGCCAGTTGAAGAACTGCTCCTTCATCTGCCGCTCGATGAAGGCGCGCTTCTCCTCCACCACGATGATGTCGTCCAGGCCCTGCGCGAAGCGGGCGATGCCTTCCGGCTCCAGCGGCCAGGTCATGCCGACCTTGTAGACGCGGATGCCGATGTCGGCGCAGGCGGCCTCGTCCAGGCCCAGGTACTCCAGTGCCTGCAGCACATCCAGGTAGCTCTTGCCGGTGGTGACGATGCCCAGCCGTGCACGCGGCGCGTCCATCACCACCCGGTCGATGCCGTTGGCGCGGGCGAAGGCCTGCGCGGCCTTCACGGCATAGCGGTGCAGGCGCATCTCCTGGTCCAGCGGCGGGTCCGGCCAACGGATGTTGAGGCCGCCGGCCGGCATCGGGAAGTCGTCCGGCAGCACGATGCGACGCGCCAGCGGATCCACGTCGACCGATGCCGACGATTCCACCGTCTCGGCGATGGTCTTGAAGCCGACCCAGCGCCCGGTATACCGGCTCATCGCCCAGCCGAGCAGGCCCATGTCGAGAATGTCCTGCACGCCCGCCGGATTCAGCACCGGCATCATCGCGCTGACGAATTCATCCTCGCTGCCGTGCGGCAGGGTGGAGCTGCGGCAGGCATGGTCATCGGCCGCCAGCGCCAGCACGCCGCCATGACGGGACGTGCCTGCCGCATTGGCGTGCTTGAAGACGTCGCCGCAGCGGTCCACGCCCGGGCCCTTGCCGTACCACATGCCGAACACGCCCTGTACGTTGGCGCCGGGGAACAGGTTGGTCTGCTGGGTGCCCCAGACCATGGTGGCGCCCAGGTCCTCGTTCAGGCCCGGGGTGAACTTCACCCGCGCGGCCTCCAGGTGCGTGCGGGCGCGCCACAGCTCCAGATCGAAGCCGCCCAGAGGGCTGCCGCGGTAGCCGCTGATGAACCCCGCGCTGTCGATGCCTTCGGCGGCATCCCGCAGCCGCTGCATCAGCGGCAGCCGCACCAGCGCCTGCACCCCGCTCAGGTAGATCCGTCCCTCGTTGCGGGTGTACTTGTGATCGAGCGTGTAATCACGGTCGATCAGGTCGGCGGAAGAGGGCGAGGTGAGTTGCGCGGTACTGGTCATGGCTGGCCCGGTCAGGATCGGCTGGCACCGGCCGCGTGCAGGCACGCGACGGGGAAGGCGCGAATTGTAGCAGTGAGGCCGCGCAGGCCCCGGCACTCGCGCCGGCGGCCATGCTGCGGTTAGGATCAGGAGGAGAGAGAGGGGCTGCGGTCGCAGCCCGGGGGAAGAAGGAATGTCAGTGGCAGTAAAGATCCTGACCGGCATCCTGCTGGTCTCGGGGGCGGCCTCCGCGTGGGCGGCGCCGGTATTGCCGGCGCCACAGGAGTTCTATTTCGACAACGATGCCGCGGCTGCGCCGATGGTGGTCGTGCAGCAGTCGCAGGGCGATGCCCTGGTGGCGCAGCTGCTCAAGCAGCGCGAGCGTGGCCGGCGCGTGGTGGAAGCGACCGTGCAGCTGGCCTCGGTGGCGATCGCGCAGGGCCGTACCGAGCTTGGCGAGCAGCTGTACCGCGAAGCATTGAAGGATGCCCCGGTGCAGAGCAGCGTCGGTCGCGGCGTACGCTGGAACTATGGTTGGGACCTGCTGCGGCAGGGGCAGCCGGAGGCCGCGCTGGAGCAGTGGCAGGCCGCCGCCGGCAGTACGCTCAGCAAGCCGAGCTGGTTGCCGCCAAGCTACGCGTTGGCACTGTGGCGCCTGGGGCAGAAGGAGCAGGCAGTGCAGTGGTACGCCGCTGCCGTGCGCACCGAACCGTCGCAGTGGAGCGACAGCAGCCGCTACGCGCAGCTGCTGCCGCAGTGGCGCGAGGACGAGCGCGCATCGCTGGCCGAAGTACAGCAGGCCTGGGCTGCCGCGCCGCCGGCCTGGCCCTGAGGGCAGGCGTGGTGCCGGGGTGCACCCGGCACCTGCAGAGGGCAACAGCCTGCGCCGCGGGTGGCAGACCGCTCAGTCGTCCGCAGACACCGTGCGACCGGACGCCCACTCGCGCAACGCCGCCACCTGCTCGGCCATCAGCACCGACAAGGGCCGTGTCGCCCGGATCTCGCCCATCAGCGTTTCGGTATCCAGCGGCCGGTTCTCGGCATGGGCCGCATACAGCCCGGCCACGATGGCCTGCTCGATCTCCGCACCGGAGAACCCGTTGGACGCTGCGGCAAGCGCCGGCAGCGCGAAGTCGTCCGCAGTGAGCTGGCGTCGCCCCAGGTGCAGGCGCAGCAGTTCCACCCGCACCTCGGGCGAGGGCAGGTCAACGAAGAAGATCTCGTCGAAGCGTCCCTTGCGCAGCAGCTCCGCGGGCAGCTCATGCACCTGGTTGGCGGTAGCGACGATGAACACCGGCGCCTTGCGTTCGGCCATCCAGGTCAGCAGGTAGCCAAGCACGCGGCGCGATACCCCACCGTCGTCGCCACCACTGGCCAGGCCCTTCTCGATCTCGTCCATCCACAGCACGCAGGGCGCCAGCTGCTCGGCCGAGGCCAGGGCCTGGCGCAGGTTGGACTCGGTCTCGCCGTGGTACTTGTTGTACAGCGCGCCCACGTCCAGGCGCAGCAGCGGTACGCCGAACCCGGCGGCGGTGGCCTTGGCCAGCATCGACTTGCCGCAGCCCTGCACGCCCAGCAACAGCATGCCGCGCGGCGGATCCAGCCCTGCCGGTGCCGAGCCGGCGATGAAGGCGACACGGCGCTGGTTGATCCAGCGCTTGAGCCGGTTGGCGCCGGCCACGTCACCGAAGCGCGCGCTGTCATGCTCGAAGAACAGGTGGCCGCTGCGGTTGAGCAGCTCGAACTTCAGCCGCGCCAGCTGCGGCAGGTCGTCGTCGCGCAGCGCACCGTCGGCGTAGATGAGCTGCCGGGCGATGCGCCGGGCGTCGACCAGGCTCAGGCCCTGCAGGTTCTTCAGGATCTTCTTCACCGCCTCGCTGTCGACCTCCACGCGGCGGCCGCCGTGCTCGCGTGCATAGGCATCGGCCTCTTCGCGCAGCATCTTCAGCAGCGCATTGGCGTCGGGCAGGCGCGGGTTGAAGCGCACCGCCAGGGCTTCCAGCTCGGCCGGCAGTTCGACCTTGGCACCGATCAGCACCAGCACATGGGGTTCGCTGTGGCGGCGCTGGATCAGGTCGCGCAACGCGCGCTGGTGGCTGGCATAGCCCAGATAGGGATGGAAATCGAGCAGCAGGTACACCCCGCGCTGGTCGGCCTGGCGGATCATCTGCAGCGCCGCGCTGGCATCGGGCGGTCCGACCGGCGCATCCTCGCTGTCCAGATCGATGCGGCGCAGGCCCTCGGTGATCGACCAGCGGTGCAGGGCCCGCCATACATGCATCAGTGTCTGCCGGAACAGCTCGACGATGCGGCCCTCGTCCTGGGTCTCCACCACGATCAGGGGGGTGTTGGCGCGGATCAGCGCGCTCAGGTCCTGCAGTTCGCTCATGCGGGTTCGATCCTTCGGGGGCGCCACCATAGCAAAGCCGATGCCGACAGGTTCAGCGCGGCTCTACCTCCCGTCACCATCGCCGGTGTACGCTCGGGGCACGTACCCGGAAGCGAGGCTGGCATGAAGACGATCCTGGTGGCCGGTTCCAAGGGCGGGGTGGGCAAGACCACCGTCGCCACCCACCTGGCCGCGTACGCGGCATTGCAGGGCAAGGCCACGGTGATCGCCGATGCCGACCCGCAGGGCTCCAGCACCCGCTGGGCACAGCGCCGCGCCGGCCTGGAAAGCGCGGTGCTGCCGATCGACGTGTACCGGAAGAAGCAATGGGCGCAGAAGCTGCCCGATGGCACCGAGACCGTCATCATCGATGCGCCTGCCGGCGCGTTGGCCGACGATATCCCCCATTTCCTTGATGCCGCCGATGCAGTGGTGGTGCCGGTGCTGCCCTCGGCGCTGGACATCGAAGCCATCGTCGGCTTCCTCAACAGCCTGGCCCAGGTGCCGCGCGTGCACAGCCGCAAGCTGCCGGTGGGGCTGGTGCTCAACCGCACCAAGCCCTGGACCCAGACCTCGCAGCAGGCGCTGCAGATGCTGGCCGAATGGCCGTACCCGGTGGTCGCACAGCTGCGCGACAGCCAGAGCTACGTGGTCATGACCGGCCTGGGCCGCAGCCTGTTCGACTATCGCTCCGCCCAGGTGCGCGAGCACCAGGCCGACTGGGAACCTCTGCTGTCCTGGCTGAAGCTGTGACCGTTCACGCCTGGGCCCTTGCTCCACTCCCCGATTCCATGGATATCCGCGATGCGTGAACTGATCCTGCTGCGCCATGCCCACGCCGAACCGGCCACCCCGGGCCAGGCCGACCTCGACCGGCCCCTGTCGCCGGTCGGGCTTGCCGAAGCCGAAGCCGCCGGCCGCTGGCTGAAGGAGAACAAGCTGCTGCCGGATTGCGTGCTGTGCTCGCCTGCGCGGCGGACCCGCGAAACCCTGGAAGCGGTGATGGCGGCCATCGGCTATGTCGAAAAGCGCCTGGAAGACCGCATCTACGAAGCCACCCCGGGCACCCTGGCGGCACTGGTGGATGAACGCCGCGATCTCGACCGCGTGCTGGTCGTGGGCCACAACCCCGGCCTGGAACGGCTGGTGGCCCTGATGACCGAAGGCAGCAGCAGCGATTACCGCGGCATGCCGCCGGCCGGCATCGCGGTGCTCGGCTTCCCGCGCGAAGCGGCGATCGAGCCGGGCGTGGCCAGCCTGAACGCCTTCTGGTGGCCGTGAGCCGATGAGCCTGCGGTGGCCCGGCCGCTGCCTGTTGCCCCTGCTGCTGGCACTCGCCCCGGCCTGGGCGGGCGTGCCCCAGCCAACCACGTTGCCTCCGGTGCGCGCCGATGGCCCCCGCGTGCTGCTGCTCGACACCCAGCATTCGCGCATCGGCTTCGAAGTACGCACCCGCTTCGGGCAGCGCATCGAGGGGGTGTTCCCGCAGTTCGAGGGGCGCATCGAGGTGCTCTCCGACGGCCGCCACCAGGTGCACCTGAAGATGTTCACCCGGTCGGTGGAGATTCCCGGCAAGGCCCGCTACACCGGCTGGATGCGGGGCGAGGAGTTCTTCGACGCCGGGCGGCACCCCATGGTGGAGTTCGATTCGCTGCCCTACTGGCCCGACACGGTGGCCGAAGGCGGCGACATCGAAGGCCGTCTGACCCTGCGCGGGGTCAGCCATCCTGAATCGCTGCGGGTCGAGAAGGCGCAGTGCGCCCGACCCGGCTATGATTGCGACGTCGTCAGCCGCGGTACCGTGCAACGAGGCCGGTATGGCATGGACAGCTGGCAGCTTGCCTTGAGTGACCGAGTGACCTTCGTATTGCGAGCGCGCCTGAGCGAGGCGCCGAAACCGTGAATCTGCTGCTGCGGGTGCTGGCGCTGGCAACGGTGTTGCTTGGCAGTGGCTGTGCGTCGCTGTCGCACGCCGAGCGCGACCGTGCCGAAGCGATTGCCGTGCAGGCGCGCTCCACCGAGGTCGAGTGCCAGCGTGCCGACCGCTGCGCGCAGGAGTCGCCGCTGCGCGCGCTCGCCGGCCGCGCATTCAGCGAGTCCACCGAAACCCGTCCCCGTCATTACGCCACCCTGCTGGACGAGGGGGAGGGCGCACTGGTCGCGCGCCTGAACCTGTTGCGCAGTGCCACCCGCAGCATCGATCTGCAGACCTATATCTTCGACAAGGACGACAGTGCCCGGCTGGTCATCGATGAACTGCTCGCCGCCTCGAAGCGGGGAGTGAAGGTGCGGCTGCTGATCGACCAGCTCTCGGCCATCTCCGACCTGCAGATTCTCGGCGCCCTGTCCGGCGCCCACGAGAACTTCCAGCTGCGGGTGTACAACCCCACCTTCGGCAAGGCGCGGCTGAACTACTTCGACTATGCCGGCAGCGTGCTGTGCTGTTTCCGCCGCTTCAACCAGCGCATGCACAACAAGCTGCTGGTGATTGATGACGCAATCGGCGTGGTTGGCGGCCGCAACTACCAGGACGACTATTACGACTGGGACCGCGAGTACAACTTCCGCGATCGCGACGTATTGATCGCCGGCCCGGAAGTGCGCGAGATGGCGGCCAACTTCGATGCATTCTGGCGCGCCCGCCGCAGCGTGCCGGCCGAACGCCTGAACGACGTCGGACGTACGCTGCTGCGCGAGGGCGTGCCGGCCCTGCCGCCCGCCACCTTCCGCCGTCCCGAGCGGGTGCAGCGGGTCAGCGCGGAGGCCAACGACATGGACTTCGTCACCCGCTCCTTCGTCGACACCGCGTTGCCGGTGGCGTCGGTGCGCTACGTCGCCGACCTGCCGCGAAAGCATCGGCGCGAAAAGGTCGATGCGCCGCTGGCCAGCCAGCACGTCACCGAGCCACAGCTCGACGCACTGATCGCCAGCGCGCAGCACGAAGTGATCCTGCAGACGCCGTACCTGGTGCTGTCCAAACCCGCGCAGACATTGTTCCGCGATCTGCGCAAGCGTCCGCAGCCGCCGCGCGTGCTGGTGTCCACCAACAGTCTGGCGGCCACCGACAACCCGATCGTCTACGCGCTGTCGTACAAGTACAAGCGGCGCAACATGCGTGAGCTGGGCTTCAACATCTTCGAATACAAGCCGTTCCCGCTCGATGCGCCGGTCGACTACCGCAACCTGCTGCCGGACCCGATCGAGGCGCCGCCGGGCCAGGACAGTGGCGGACGCAATCCGTTGATCGGCGGCAGCGCTGCCGGCAGCAATGCCCGCAGCGGCGGCACGTCCACCGCCACCGACGCCACCGCCACCACGAGTGGCGCCGACGAAGCGCCGGCGGTTTTCCGCCCCCGCACCGGCAGCGCCTACGAGAATGCGCGGGCGCGCCGCCGCGCCGCCGGCAGTGAAGTGGAAACGCGTCTGCTGCGCACCGAGACGCGGCCCTCGTTCCTGGGCAGCAAGGCGGTCAACAAGCCGCTGCCCGTGACCCGCAAGGGTGCGCGCATGGGGTTGCACGCGAAGTCGCTGGTGGTCGACCGCCGTATCGGCGTGGTCGGCACCCACAACTTCGATCCACGCAGCGAGAACTACAACACCGAAGGTGCGGTGATCATCGACGATCCGGTGTTCGCCGAGCAGCTGGCGCAGAGCATCCTGCGCGACATCCACCCGCAGAACTCCTGGACGGTTGCGCCACGCGCCAAGCCGCCGGTGCTGTCCGGGCTCAACTACAGCGTCGGCAAGGCCTCCGAGGCGCTGCCGATCCTCGATTTCTGGCCGTGGCGCTACGCCACCGACTACGAGTTCAAGCCGGGTCCGGACTGCCCGCAGCCGCTGCCCCGGCAGAGCCCGGACTTCCACCAGTGCTACGTCGCCGTGGGTGACTTCCCTGAAGTCAACGTCGGACCAAAGTGGCTGCTGGTGCGCATGCTGACCGCATTCGGCGCCGGCCTCGTCCCCATCCTCTGAAGGTGCCCGCATGACCCAGGTGTTCCGCGAAGCCGTATCCCTAGAGCAGCTCAACGCGCTCAGCCGCAACACGGCCATCGCGTCGCTGGGCATCGTCTTCAGCGCTGCCGGTGAAGACTGGCTGCAGGCCACCATGCCGGTGGACGAGCGCACCCGCCAGCCCTACGGCATCCTGCATGGCGGCGCATCGGTGGTGCTGGCCGAGACCCTGGGCAGCAGCGCGGGCAATCTGTGCGTGGAGGCCGGAAAGCAGGTCTGCGTGGGCCTGGAGATCAACGCCAACCACGTGCGCGCGGTGCGTTCGGGCACCGTCACCGGTACCGCACGCGCGCTGCACGTGGGTCGCAGCACGCAGCTGTGGGAGATCCGCATCGAGGACGAGCAGGGCCGGCTGGTGTGCATCTCGCGGCTGACCCTGGCCGTGGTGGCTGCCGGCCACGGCTGAGCCCCCGGCCAGGCCCGCGACAGCGGCGGAACCCAGCGTTCCCCGCCGATTGCCCCGATCTAGCGGATTTATGGCCTGAACCAGCTGGCAGCGATGGCAGCCCTCCGGTATCGTGCGCGGATGACTTCCCCCACTCCGGCCCCCCGCGGCGGCGTGGCGCGTGTGTGCCGTTACCTGTACCGCGTACCGCTGCTGTTGGTCCACATCCTCGTGTTCCTGCCGCTCACCCTGCTGGGCATGCTCGCGCCGTGGGCGAACCTGCGCGTGGGCCAGGACCGTCTCGGTGCCAAAGTGGTGAACGCGTGGCAGGGCGGCCTGATGTGGATCTTCGGTTTCCGCCTGGTGCGCTTCGGCCAGCCGCTGCCCGGCGCGGTGCTGTTCGTCGCCAACCACGTCAGCTGGGTCGACATCAGCATCCTGCACAGCCAGCGCATGATGGGCTTCGTCGCCAAGCGCGAGATCGCCGGCTGGCCGGTGGTCGGCTGGCTGGCCGCGCGCGGCCAGACCATCTTCCACCAGCGTGGCAACACCGAGTCGCTCGGTGGGGTGATGCAGGTGATGGCCGATCGCCTGCGTGAAGGCAAGGCCGTGGGCGTGTTCCCGGAGGGGCGCACCCGCGGGGGCCACGAAGTGGGCCCGTTCCACGCCCGGATCTTCCAGGCGGCAGTCGAGACCGGTGTGCCGGTGCAGCCGGTGGCGCTGGTGTACGGAACGAAGGGCGACGCGCAGACGATCGTGGCCTTCGGCCCGGGCGAGAGTTTCTTCGCCAATTTCCTGCGCCTGCTCGGTGAGCCGGCGCGACGTGCGGAAGTGCACTTCCTGGCACCGATCGGTGCCCAGGACCTGGAAGGCCGTCGGCGCATCGCGGAGACCTCGCGCGCGCGCATCGTGGCGGCCATGAGCGGGGAGTGAGGCCGTGGTGGCCCTGGTCCCGCCACCGCCTGTCGACGCATCCGCGTCGATGCTGACTGCGGCCGATTACCAGCCGCCGCGCTGGCTGCGCAATCCCCACCTGCAGTCGATGCTCAGTTCCAGCCGCATGCGCCTGCAGCGCGGCCTGCTGCTGCTGGCCGCCACCGGCGCAGTCAGCGAGGAAATGATCCTCGATGGTGGCGAGGGCGTGCGCCTGCAGGGCTGGCACAGCCACGTCGAGGGGCGTGAGCCGCGTGGCATCGCACTGCTGCTGCATGGCTGGGAAGGCAGCGCCGAGTCCAGCTACATGCGCATGGCCGCCGCGCGCATGCTCGAGCAGGGCTTCGACGTGGTGCGGCTGAACTTCCGTGACCATGGCAACACCCATCACCTCAACCCCGGCATCTTCCATTCCAACCTGATCGACGAAGTGGTGCATGCCGCGGGCGACGTCGCCCAGCGCTGGCCGCACCTGCCGCTGGTCGCCGCTGGCTACTCGCTGGGTGGCAACTTCGTGCTGCGCCTGGCCCTGCGTGCGCCGGCAGCCGGCGTGCCGCTGCTGCGGGTGGCCTCGGTGTGCCCGGTGCTGGACCCGGCGTTGACCATGGAGAGCATCGAGAACGGCCCGGCGATGTACGACTGGTATTTCCGCCGCAAGTGGACCGTCTCGCTGCGCCGCAAGCGCGACCTGTTCCCCGAGTTGAGTGACTGCGACGATCGCGTGCTGAAGCTGGACATCCGCGCGCTGACCGCATGGCTGGTCGAGCGCCATACCACCTTCGGTTCGCTGCAGGCGTACTTCGACGGCTACTCGATTGCCGGTGATCGCCTGTCCGGGCTGCAGGTGCCGGCCGACATCCTGATGGCACAGGATGATCCGGTGATCCCGTATTCCACATTCCGCGACTGGCAGCTGCCACGCCAGGCGCATCTGGAAACGGCGTGCTGGGGCGGTCACTGCGGTTTCCTGGAAAACTGGCGTGGTGACGGCTTCTCCGAGCGCTGGGTGGCGCAGCGCCTGCGGCGGGTTCTGCAGGCCTGAACCGGGACCGGCGCGCAGGCCGCTACAATGCGGGTTTGCCCTTGAACCGGACCGCCATGCAAGACCAGATCATCCAAGCGTTGCGCCAGAACGAGGCCGGCCAGGCCGTGCAGCTGGCCCAGGCGTGGACCCGTGACGAACCCGGCCTGGCCGCGGCCCACCGCTGGCTGGCGCTTGCGCTGCAGCAGCAGGGCAAGCCCGGCGACGCGATGGACGCCCTGCAGCAGGCGCTGCGGTTGGCCCCCGACGATGCCCAGCTGCATCTGCAGCATGCCGGCCTGCTGTTGGCGCTGCGCGAATACCAGGGCGCCGACGAGGCGCTGCTGCGTACCACCGATCTCAATCCGAACGCCTTTTCCGCCTACCTGATGCAGGCGCACCTGGCGATCGGCCGTAATGACTTCGATGAAGCCCAGCGCCTGTCGACCCTGGCCGCGCGCGTTGAACCGGATCACCCCGATCTGCTGCACATCGACGGCATGATCGCCCTGCGCCGTGACGATCCTGATCGCGCGCTGGTGCTGCTGTCGCAGGCCAACCAGGCCCAGCCGAATGATCCGCGCGTGCTGTATGCACTGGGCTTTGCCTATCTGGGCAAGGACATGCTGGCATTCGCCGAGCAGGCCTTCCGCCGCGTGCTGGAGCTCAACCCGTCGCTGTCGTCCCTGCACGGGCTGGTCGTGCAGCTGGCGTTGCGGCAGGGCAATCTCGAGGCCGCCGCCGAGGCCATGCAGGTGGCGCTGCAGCAGCCAGGCATGGACCACGCATCGCTGCGGCGCCTGGCCGGTGAGCTGGCGCTGCGCAGCGGGCAGCCCTTGCAGGCGCTGGAACACCTGCTGCCGCTGCTGGAATCGCAGCCGGCAGACCGGCAGATGCTGCAGCTGCTGCTGATGTCGTGGCAGCGGCTGGGCCGCGAGGAAGAAGCACGCGCACGCCTGGATGCGGCGCTGGAAAACAACCCGCAGCTGCATGACCTGTGGCTGGCACGCCTGTCGGTGGAAGAGGTGGGCAGCGATGCGGCGGTTGCCGTGGTCGAGCGCTGGATCGAAGCGATGCCTGGCCATGTGCCCGCCCTGGAGGCGCGTCTGCGGCTGCACGACATGGCGGGTGAGCACGCACAGGCTGAAGGCATCGCAGAACGCATCGTCAGCCTCGAGCCGGGCCGTGTCAGCGCCGAGTCCCGCCTTGTCGAGGGCCTGCTGCAGCGCGACCCCGCTGCTGCCGTCGCCCGCGTGCAGGCGCTGATCGAACAGGCCGCGGAGGGCCATCGCGCTGACCTGCGCACCTGGCTGGGCGAGATCCAGGATCGCGCCGGGCAACCGGATGCCGCCCTGGCAACCTGGCTGGCGCTGCAGGCCGACCAGGCGCCGCAGCGCCTGCCGCTGCCGCCGCAGGCGAAGGCACCGCCGAGCTGGCCGGACAAGGGCAGTGTCGACGAATCCAACACGTCGGCGCCGATTTTCCTGTGGGGCGCACCGGGTTCGGGTGTGGAGCGCGTGGCGACCGGCCTGGCCGCTGCCAGCCCGGTGCTGCGCAGTGATCGCTACACCAGCAACCCGCCGGATGACGCGTTCCAGAACTACCACACGCTGCAGGACCTGGCGTCCGGCGTGCTGACGCCGGAGCGGCTGGTGCAGCGCTGGCGCGAGCAGCTGCCGGCGCGCGGCGTGCAGGGCGACACGATCATCGACTGGCTGCTGTGGTGGGACAACGCGCTGCTGTGGGCCCTGCGCCCGCAGCTGCCGCAGGGCCGCCTGCTGATCGTGCTGCGTGATCCGCGCGACATGCTGCTGGACTGGGTGGCCTATGGCGCTGCCGCGCCGCTGGCGATGACCTCGCTGGCCGAGGCCGGCGAATGGCTGGCGCGTGCGCTGGCCCAGGTCGCGACCCTGAACGAGGAAGATCTGTACCCGCATGTGCTGCTGCGGATCGATCACATCGGCAATGATGCGCAGGCGATGGCCGAGCTGCTGGGACGCCTGTTCGAGCGCCCCATGCCCGTGGCAGCCCAGCTTGGCGTGCCGCGCTTCCCGCCGGGCCACTGGCGCCACTACCGCGACGTGATGAGCGCCGCTTTCGCCCAGCTGACACCGATCGCGGTGCGCCTGGGCTACCCGGAAGAGTGAGGACCGTCCGATGAAACTGAGCAGCCACAGCCTGACCAACGGCGCACCGATCGACCGCGAATTCGCCGCCGGCGACACCGCCGGTTTCGCGCCGGACCGCAATCCCCACCTGGCCTGGAGCGATGTGCCCGAGGGCACCCGCTCGTTCGTGCTGATCTGCGTGGACCCGGATGTGCCGACCGTGCCGGACACCGTCGGCCGCAGCGATATGACGGTGCCACGCGACCAGCCGCGCTGCGACTTCGTGCACTGGGTGATGGCCGACATCCCTGCCAGCGTGCACGAGATCGCCGCGGGCAGCTGCAGCGATGGCTTCGTGGTCAAGGGCAAGGCCGCACCGGCCGGTCCGGCCGGCAGCCGGCAGGGCCTGAACGACTTCACCGGCTGGTTCGCCGGCAATCCGGACATGGCCGGTGATTACCTGGGCTACGACGGCCCGTACCCGCCGTTCAACGACGAGCGGCTGCACCGCTACTTCTTCCGTGTGTTCGCGCTGGACGTGGCCGCGCTGGCGTTGCCGGAGCGCTTCACCGCCGCGGATGTCCATCGCGCCATGCATGGCCATGTGCTGGCCGAGGCGGCGCTGCACGGCACCTACACGTTGAATCCGGCGCTGGCCTGACCGCGCAGCGTGTTTCTGCAGCGCCGGGCAGTACGCCCAGCGGCAACGAAGAAGGGCGGCCCTGCGGCCGCCCTTCTGCATGCTTACTTCTTCTCGACGGCCGACTCGACCACCATGTCCAGCACATACGCCTGCGACGGCGCATCGGCCGGCGGGTTCTTCACCTCGTAGCGCTTCACCCGCACGACGTTGCGCACGCCGTCTTCGTGGGTGTAGCCCTCGATGTTGCCGTAGAAGTTCTCGAACTTGCCCGGCTCGCCCTGCTTGAGGCCCTTGTCGTCATACTTCACCTCCCGGACCTGCAGGCACTGGTAGTCCGGGATCAGCGGGTGCGAGCACTTCTCGGTCCGGGCGGCCACTTCCAGGAACACGGTTTCGCCGGCGCCGCCATAGCGGGTTTCAGCGGTGGGTTCCGGAGCGAAGACCAGCGTGTCGCCCTGTGCGCTGGTCAGGGTCAGCATGCCGGCGGCATCCTGCTCCGCCTTCAGTTCGCCCTGCAGGCGGCTGGATACGGCCTCGTCCAGCGCCATCAGCGACTTGTCCGCGCAGGCCATCATCGTCGAGGCCATCGCGCTGACACTCAGCTTTCCGTCGGCCAGGGTGTAACCGCCACTCATGCGGTTGCAGGTATTGCTGACCGACAGGCGGCCATCGACGAAGTCCAGGGTGACCGGCTTGTCCTCACGGGCGAACAGCGCGTCGATGCGCTTGCCGTCGGCGGCCGTAGCCTTCTGCAGCCGCCAGTGCTGGCTCTGCAGGCGCTGCGCGTCCAGGTGCGCCAGCGTCTGCTGGTCTGCCGCCTTGGTCGCCGCCGGGGCCACGTCGTCGCCGCCGGTTCCGGCCGGGGCCGGGGTCTGGCTGCAGGCGGCCAGCAGAGCCAGCGGGAGGAGCAGGGTGAGCTTGCGGTTCATGGTGATTCTCCTTGGGGAACCGAGGGGGAAACGGGGCGGGGCCGGCAACGGGGTTGCCGTTCCCCGCCGCTGTTCAGGTGCCGGACGGCAACCACAGCAGCAGTGCGGCACCCAGCGCGATGCGGTACAGGGCGAACGCGGTGAAGCGGTGCGATTTGATGTAGCCCAGCAGCCACTTCACTACGATGAAGCCGGTGATGACGGCGGCAACGAACGCCACGCCGACATCGGCCCAGTTCTCGCTGGCCAGTTGTCCCTTCTTGGCCAGCTCGAGGAACGCATAGGCGCTGGCGGCGAACATGGTGGGAATGCCGACCAGGAACACGAACTCGGCGGCGGCTGCCCGACGGCTCAGGCCCAGCAGCATGGCCAGGAAGATGGCCGACGCCGAGCGCGAGGTGCCGGGGAACACGCCGGCCACCACCTGTGCCAGACCGACACCGATCGCCACCGTCCAGGTGACCTGGTCGCGGTCGGGCAGGCGCGCGGTATACAGCTCCACCAGCAGCATCCAGATGCCGCCGATGATCAGCGCCCAGGCGATCGGGCTGACCGTTTCCGGAAGTTCCCAGCCGAGCAGGCGCACCGGCAGCCCGACCACGGCGGTGACCAGGAATGCCGCGCCCAGCTTGAACACGTAGTCGCGGTTCTCGCGCTGCCCCAGGCCGGTGGCCAGACTCCACAGGCGCTGGCGGAACACCAGCACCACGGCCAGGATCGCGCCGGCCTGGATGATGATGTTGAAGAAATCCGAACGTGCGCCCAGCCAATGCTGGGCGATCAGCAGGTGGCCGGTACTGGAGATCGGCAGGAATTCGGTCAAGCCTTCGAGGATGCCCAGCAGCAGGGCGGAGAGCAGGTCGGACATGGACAGTGCGGGCGCGTGCGGCGGAAGAAGGTCGAGAGGATAGACCATCCATGCCGCACCAAAGGGGTGCATCCGCGTGCCTGCGCACCCCTTTGGTGCAGGCTGTGCCGCACTGACGCAGTGCACGTTGTGTGAAATCAAGGACTTGCAGGGCGCAAAAAGTTGGCACGGTCATTGCTGTACCTCAGCAGGCATTCATTCCCATCCGAGGTCGTACCGATGTCCGTGGAAAACGTTGAGAAGCTGATCAAGGACAACCAGATCGAGTTCGTCGATCTGCGCTTTGTCGACATGCGCGGTGTCGAACAGCATGTCACCTTCCCGGTCAGCATCGTCGAAGCGTCGCTGTTCGAAGAAGGCAAGATGTTCGATGGCAGCTCGATCGCCGGCTGGAAGGGCATCAACGAATCGGACATGGTCCTGCTGCCGGATCCGTCCAGCGCCTATGTCGATCCGTTCTACGCCGATCCCACTCTGGTGATCAGCTGCGACATCCTCGATCCGGCCACCATGCAGGCCTACGGCCGCTGCCCGCGCGGCATCGCCAAGCGTGCCGAGGCCTACCTGAAGTCCTCGGGCATCGCCGAATCGGCGTTCTTCGGCCCGGAGCCGGAATTCTTCATCTTCGACTCGGTCCGTTTCGCCAATGAAATGGGCAACACCTTCTTCAAGGTCGACTCGGAAGAAGCCGCCTGGAACAGCGGCGCGAAGTACGACGGCGCCAACAGCGGCTACCGCCCGGGCGTGAAGGGCGGCTACTTCCCGGTGCCGCCGACCGACACCCTGCACGACCTGCGTGCGGAAATGTGCAAGACGCTGGAACAGGTCGGCATCGAAGTGGAAGTGCAGCACCACGAGGTGGCCACCGCCGGCCAGTGCGAGATCGGCACCAAGTTCAGCACCCTGGTGCAGAAGGCCGATGAGCTGCTGCGCATGAAGTACGTCATCAAGAACGTCGCGCACCGCAACGGCAAGACCGTCACCTTCATGCCCAAGCCGATCGTCGGCGACAACGGCAGCGGCATGCACGTGCACCAGTCGCTGTCCAAGGGCGGCGCCAACCTGTTTTCCGGCGACGGTTACGGCGGCCTGAGCCAGCTGGCGCTGTGGTACATCGGCGGCATCTTCAAGCATGCCCGCGCCATCAATGCCTTCGCCAACTCGGGCACCAACAGCTACAAGCGCCTGGTGCCGGGCTTCGAAGCACCGGTGATGCTGGCCTATTCGGCGCGCAACCGTTCGGCGTCGTGCCGCATTCCGTGGGTCTCCAACCCGAAGGCACGCCGCATCGAAATGCGCTTCCCCGATCCGATCCAGTCCGGCTACCTGACCTTCACCGCGCTGATGATGGCCGGCCTGGACGGCATCAAGAACCAGATCGACCCGGGCGCACCGAGCGACAAGGACCTGTACGACCTGCCGCCGGAAGAAGAGAAGCTGATTCCGCAGGTCTGCTCCTCGCTGGACCAGGCGCTGGAAGCGCTGGACAAGGACCGTGAGTTCCTGAAGGCCGGCGGCGTGATGAGCGATGACTTCATCGACGGCTACATCGCCCTGAAGATGCAGGAAGTGACCAAGTTCCGCGCGGCGACCCACCCGCTGGAATACCAGCTGTACTACGCCAGTTGACCGGGCGGCGATGGCGGCGGGCTTCCCCCTCCCACCCGCCGCCATCGCCTCCGATCTTTGCGGCTGGGGAGCCGCAGGGTGGGCTCCGGCCCACCGTGGTAGAGCGGACCGTGGGTCCGTTGATCCAGGGGCAAGAGAGACCGGATACGCGACATGGGCCGCCCTCCCTCCCGCGTCGGTCGTGCAAGGAGAGAGGCACGACCGTCCCGGCCCCGTTCGTGTCCGGTGCAACAGCCACGGCCATCGATGTGATGGCCCGTGGTTGCCTGATGCCATCGCGCGTTGGCGCGCTGGCCCCATCCACCATCGGGACATGCGCATGAAACTGATCTCCGCCATCATCCGACCGTTCAAGCTCGACGAGGTCCGCGAGGCCCTCTCCGATGCTGGCGTGTCGGGCATCACCGTGACCGAAGTGAAAGGCTTCGGCCGCCAGAAGGGCCATACCGAGCTGTACCGCGGCGCAGAGTACGTCGTCGATTTCCTGCCCAAGATCAAGATCGAAACCGTGGTCACCGACGAGCGCGCCGATGCGGTGATCGAGGCGATCCAATCGTCGGCAGGTACCGGCAAGATCGGTGACGGCAAGATCTTCGTCACCGCCGTCGAACAGGTCATCCGCATCCGCACCGGCGAAATCGGTGCAGACGCGCTGTAACCCCCTTCCGGAGACTCCCCCAATGAAGATGCGCCTTCTTACCGGGTGGCAAGCCCGGTTCCATCTCGTGTGCCTGCTGATGCTGCTCAGCGCGCTGGCCGCGGGCGTCTGGCCGGGCAACGCCCACGCCCAGGCCCAGGTGACACCGTTGAGCAGTGAACCGGTAGCGGTCGAGCCGCTGCAGGCACCGGCCGCCGCCGCTCCCGCGGCTGCCGAGGCTGCGGCCCCGGCCTTCGATCACGGCGACGTCGCCTGGATGCTGACCTCCACCCTGCTGGTGCTGTTGATGGTGGTGCCGGGGCTGGCCCTGTTCTACGGCGGCCTGGTGCGTTCGAAGAACGTGCTGTCCGTGCTGAGCCAGATCCTGGTGGTGTTCTCGCTGGTGCTGCTGCTGTGGGTGTCCTACGGCTACAGCGCGGTGTTCAGCGCCGGCAATCCGTTCTTCGGTTCATTCACCGAGTTCGCGTTCCTGAAGGGCTTCACGCCCGACTCGGTGGGCAACACGCCGATCGCGGGCCTGCCGGATTATCTGTTCGTCGCCTTCCAGTCGACTTTCGCCGGCATCACCACCGCGCTGATCGTCGGTGCCTTCGCCGAGCGCATCAAGTTCCGTGCGGTGCTGCTGTTCTCGGCATTGTGGTTCACCTTCAGCTACATCCCGATGGCGCATATCGTCTGGGGCGGTGGCTACCTGGGTGAGCTGGGCGCGATCGACTTCGCTGGCGGTACCGTGGTGCACATCAACGCCGGCGTTGCCGGCCTGGTCGCCGCGTGGTTCGTCGGCAAGCGCCTCGGCTACGGCCAGACCGCGCTGAAGCCGCACAACGTACCGTTCACCTACATCGGCGCGATGCTGCTGTGGGTGGGCTGGTTCGGCTTCAACGCCGGCTCCGCCGCCGCGGCCGATACCGTGGCATCGCTGGCCTTCCTCAACACCGTGCTGGCCACCGCCGCCGCAGTGCTGGGCTGGACGCTGGTGGAAGCCATCGGCAAGGGCAAGCCGTCGGCGCTGGGTGCGGCCTCCGGCGCGGTGGCCGGCCTGGTCGGCATCACGCCCGCGTGCGGCACGGTCGGGCCGCTGGGGGCCATCGTCATTGGTTTCGTCGCCGGCACCGTCTGCGTGTGGGGCGTCACCGGTCTCAAGCGCCTGCTGAAGGTGGATGACACGGCCGACGTGTTCGGCGTGCACGGCGTCGGCGGCATCGTCGGCGCGATCCTCACCGGTGTGTTCAGTGCGCAGTCGCTGGGCGGCACCAAGGCCGATCTGGATATCGGCCACCAGGTGTGGGTGCAGGTGGTCAGCGTCGGCCTGACGGTGGTCTGGTCCGCCGTGGTGACCGCGGTCATCCTGCTGCTGGTGAAGGTGGTGGTCGGCCTGCGCGTGACCGAAGAGGCCGAACGTACCGGCCTGGACGTCACCTCGCACGGCGAATCCGCGTACGAGGCCTGATGCAGGGGCGGGCGGTCCGGAAGGGCCGCCCGCACGCTGTGCAGCCGGGCCATGCCCGGCTGCGTCCGTCAGGGCACCGGCCACGCGCCGCGTGCGCCTCCATGCACGATCCATCCCGATCGCGCACAATCAGGGGCATGCACCCGATCCGCACGTCCCTGCTGCTCTCGGCCTGCCTGCTGCTGGCCGCCTGTGCGTCCGCTCCGCCGGAGCCGCGCAATCCGCTCGCGACCTGGGTGCCCTCGCCGAACCACAACGCGCGGGGTCCGGTCATCATCGTCATCCACCACACCGAACAGGATTCGGTGCAGCAGAGCCTGCGCACGCTGCGCACCGCCAACAGTGGCGGCCGGGTCAGCGCGCATTACCTGATCGGCGCCGATGGCCATCGCTACCAGCTGGTGAGCGATCAACGTCGTGCCTGGCATGCCGGCACGGGCCGATGGGGCACCATCACCGATCTCAACTCGGCGTCCATCGGCATCGAGCTGGACAACAACGGCCGCACACCCTTCAGCGCGGCGCAGATCGAATCGTTGATCGTGCTGCTGCGCGACCTCACCGCGCGCCTGGACATTCCGCCGCGGCAGGTCATCGGTCACGCCGACCTGGCGCCGACGCGCAAGCAGGATCCCAGCCGCTTCTTCCCGTGGCAGCAGCTGGCAGAGGCCGGCTTCGGCGTGTGGCCGCGTGCCAGCGATGGTCCCGCACCGGAAGGCTTCGATGCCTGGAATGCGCTGGCCCGCTTCGGTTACCCGCTGGAGGATCGGGACGCGGCGGTGGCTGCGTTCCACCGTCGATTCCGTGGCAGCGATGATCTGCCGAAGACGCTGGATGCGGAAGACGCGCGCATCCTGTACTCGCTGCTGCTGCAGACGCCGTGACCGCCAGCGCCGGGTCGGAATGCCGGTAGCGCCGGGCCATGCCCGGCGAGCGCACAGTGCGGGATCCGCTGTCCGCCGGGCATGGGCCGGCGCTGCACCTGCATGAGGTTGCCGGGCCAGCACCCGCCCCACTACATTGCGACCATGATCACTGTTAAGTCGTTGCCGCGCGCACTGCTCCTCCTGCTCGGTGCAGCCCTGCTCGCCGCGTGTTCCACCACCGGCACCCGCCCAGGCACGCCTGCCGCTGCCACGCCCGCTGCGGCCACCTACGCCAGGGTTGAATGGAGTGCGCTGCCACCGGTCTCGGACAGCGACCTGCAGGCCGGCTTCGTCGCCTGGCGCAGCAGCTGCACCCGCCTGAAGAACGATGCGGTCTGGGCCAGACCCTGCGCCACAGCCGCTGCGGTTTCAGACAAGGACCCGGCCGCCATCCGCCAGTTCCTGCAGCGTGATCTGGACGTGTATGCGCTGCGTGCGGGTGGCCAGCAGGCCGAAGGCCTGATCACCGGCTACTACGAGCCGATCTATCCCGGCAGCCTCAGCCGCACGGACACGGCAACAGTGCCGGTCTATGGCACCCCCGATGATCTGATCGTGGTGCAGCTGGACAGCGTCTACCCCGAACTGAAGGGCAAGCGCCTGCGCGGCCGCCTGGACGGCAAGGTACTCAAGCCCTATGACGACGCAGGCACCATCGCCGGCAAGGGTGCCAAGGCGCCGGTACTGGCCTGGCTGACCGATCCGATGGACCTGCAGCTGCTGCAGATCCAGGGCTCGGGCCGGGTGCGCCTGGCCGATGGCACGCAGGTGCGGCTGGCCTACGCCGAGCAGAACGGCCATCCCTACCGCGCCATCGGCCGCTGGCTGGTGGAGCAGGGCGAGCTGCGCAAGGAAGACGTCACCATGGACGCCATCCGCACGTGGGCGAAGGCCAATCCCGCGCGTGTTCCGGAGCTGCTGCGCAGCAATCCCAGCTACGTGTTCTTCGTGCGCAGCGCCGACAGCCCGGAAGGCCCGCGCGGTTCGTTGAACGTACCGCTGACTGCCGGCTACAGCGTTGCCGTGGATCGCACCGTGGTACCGCTGGGGAGCCTGCTGTGGCTGTCGACCACCCGTCCGGACGGTACGCCGCTGGTACGCCCGGTGGCCGCGCAGGATACCGGTGGCGCCATTGCCGGCGAAGTCCGCGCCGACCTGTACTGGGGCACCGGTGATGCCGCTGGGAAGCTGGCCGGCGACATGAAGCAGCAGGGCAGCCTGTGGATGCTGTGGCCGAAGGGCGTGACGCTGCCGGCCCGCTGACCGCTGACCGCTGACCGCTGACCGCTGACCGCTGACCGCAGACCGGGCCGCGGCGATGCCCGCGCGAGGTAGCGGTCGCGGGCCATGGGGATTGGCGGACGAATGGTCAAATTTTAAGGACTTTACGTAGCAAACAGTCCCGGAAAGGGGCGCAAAGTGGACCTGTCGAAACCCACTCACTTCGCAGGAGATTCCACCATGAACACCGTCACCCGCACCCTGGCCGCCACTGCCCTGGCTCTGTCCCTGCAGGCCGGCCTGTCCGCCCAGGCTGCGCAAGCGGCGCCCTCCACCGCCGTCACCGCCGTCGCCCGTACCGCCAGCACCCTCACCACCGCCGATGGCGTGCAGCTCTACTACAAGGACTGGGGTCCGAAGGATGGCCCGGTGGTCACCTTCAGCCACGGCTGGCCGCTGGACTCGGACAGCTGGGAATCGCAGATGATCTTCCTGGCCGACCATGGCTACCGCGTGATCGCGCATGACCGCCGCGGTCATGGACGCTCCAGCCAGCCGTGGGAAGGCAACGACATGGACCACTATGCCGATGACCTGGCCACGGTGATCAACACGCTGGATCTGCATGACGTGACGCTGGTGGGCTTCTCCACCGGGGGGGCGAAGTGGCGCGCTACATCGGCCGCCATGGTACCGGCCGGGTGAAGAAGGCCGTGCTGATCAGCTCGGTGCCGCCGCTCATGCTCAAGACCGCCGACAACCCCGGCGGCGTACCGATCGAAGTGTTCGATGGCCTGCGCAAGGCGCAGCTGGAAAACCGCTCGCAGCTGTACCGCGACATTCCCTCCGGCCCGTTCTATGGCTTCAACCGCCCGGGCGCGAAGGTTTCGCAGGCCATGATCGACGCCTGGTGGGCGCAGGGCATGCTGGGCGGGCACAAGAACACCTACGATTCGATCGCCGCATTCTCGGCAACCGATTTCCGCCAGGACCTGAAGAAGTTCGACGTGCCGACGCTGGTGATCCACGGTGATGACGATCAGATCGTGCCGATCGACGTTGCCGGCCGCATGTCGGCCAAGCTGATCAAGGGCGCCCGCCTGATCGTCTACCCGGGTGCGCCGCATGGCCTGACCGAAACCCACAAGGACAAGGTCAACCAGGACCTGCTGGCCTTCCTGCAGCAGAAGTGAGTGCAGGGCCCCGGCGGTGAGCCGGGGCCTTCTGCCGTGATCGACGGGCGAATGGCAGGTCATCGCACGGCCCCTGCGGTGCCCGCTGGGCGATAATGCCGCCCTCTGAACTCTCCGGCTGCCTCCACAGCCAGGACTCCGGCAATGAAGAACGCAAAGAAGTACTACAAGCACTGGGCCGAATCGGGCCTCGGCAAGGGCAACGTGCTGATGGAAGCACGGGGCGACAGGATCGTCCGCCAGGTGGAGATCTACGGCTCCAAGCTGGTATGGGCCGATGAAAACGGCCAGAGCGATGACCGTTTCATGCTGGCCGACCAGCCCGTCTCGTTCCTGGATTTCGATTCCGACGATGAGATCAGCGCGCGCGAATTTGAAATCGCGTGGAAGAAGGCCAGGGAAGCGACCGGGTATCCGTCTGCCTGACGCCCGGCAAACCGGCGTCCCCGATGGCTGCCAGAACTGAAATGTTATAAAGTTTCATTTTTGGCACTCCATCTCCTTCCCCATGAAGACCCCCACGCTGCTGGCCGCCCTGGCGGCGGCTCCCCTTGCCCCTGACGCATTGGCGCAGTCAGCCGACGCGGCGCTCACCCTGGGCAAGGTCGATGTCCACCAGCACCGGGAAGGCGCCCTCAGCGCGCACCAGGTACTCACCTCCGTTGACGTTCTGGGCGCAGACCAGATTGAAGACCGCACCGTGTCCCACAGCTGGGAACTGCTGGGGCAGATGCCCGGCATCCAGCTGACCGAAACACGCCAGGGTGCCGAGTCGGGCAAGGTCAGCTTCCGCGCCTTCAATGGCGAGGGTTACCTCAATGCCATCAAGACCCTGATCGATGGCATCCCGAGCAACGTCAACAGCGGCAACCAGCGCTTCATCGACATGCTGTTCCCGCTGGAAATCAGCTACATCGAGGTGGTGCGCGGGACCAACGATCCGCGTTATGGGCTGCACAACATCGGCGGCAACGTGAACTTCGGCACCCGCCAGGGCGGCAGTTACACCGATGCGCGGCTGGCCTATGGCAGCTACAACACGCGCGATGCGCAGCTGGCGGTGGGCCGCGAATCCAACGGATTCGCGCAGAACTACTTCATCGGCACCCAGGCCAGCGACGGTTATCGCGAGCACGACACCTCCAGGAAGTACTCGCTGGGTGGCAAGTGGTTCTACGGTTCACTGGACGATGGCCTGCGCGTGGGCCTGACCGCGCGCGCCTATCACCACGAGGCGGACGAGCCCGGCTTCATGACGGCCGAGGAACTGCGCACGCACCGCCGTGGCAGCGACCTGCGCAACGCCCATGACGGCGACGACCGCGACATGCGCCAGTTCGCTGCGCATCTGGACCTGAAGCTGTCCGACGCGCTCGTTCTCGGCACCCGGCTGTACTACAACCGTTACCAGGACGATCGGCGCGTGACCTTCAGCGACCTGCCCACCGGCAACCTGCCGCGCCAGCGGCGGCTGTGGGACGAGCGCCAGGCCGGCCTGCTCACCACGCTTACCTGGCAGCCCGCAGCCACGCTGACGGTGGAGGGCGGGTTGAACTACGAGCAGCAGGACAACGGTTACATCCGCGAGCGGTATGCCTACGCCGAACCCACCGATTTCACCCGCCCGCCGGCCCGCGTGCAGAACGACGACCGCCACAGCTTCGACAACGTGGGCGCTTATCTGCAGGCCATCTATCAGCCAGCCGCCGCCTGGAAGATCGTGCCGGCCTATCGCGTGGACCGCTTCAATGGTCGCACGCGGTTGATGGATGGCACCCGCGGGCGGCTGCAGGACTACGGCACCATCGGCCAGCCCAAGCTGAGCGTCATCCACAGCCTGGGCGACACCACCCACGTCTACGCGAACTGGGGCCGCACGTTCCAGGTGCTGACCGGCGCCACCGCGCCGGCCTATCTCACGCCCGGGCAGACGCCGATGCGCCCTTCCACCAACACCGGCATGGAGCTGGGCCTGAAGTTCCAGCCCTTTGACGGCGCCCAGGCCCGCCTGGCGATATGGCAGCAGGATGCGGAGAACGAGGTGTCCAACATGCCGGCCACCGGCACCACCGTCACCCTGGGCAAGACCCGCCGCCGTGGCGTGGACGCGCAGTTGAGCCTGCAGGTGGGCGACGACTGGACGGTGTGGGCCTCGCATGCGTACCAGGAAGCGAAGATCACCCGCGACAACCGCGCCCCCGGCGTGTCCCTGCAGGGCCGCGAAGTGGCCGCCACCCCGCGCCACATCAGCAACCTGGGCGTGGACTACCAGGCCAGCCAGGCACTGCGGCTGGGCCTGCAGGCGCGCGCGCAGGGCGACTACTACCTGGAAGAGCGCAACGTGGCCGGCAGGTTCGGCGGCTTCGCCGTGCTCGACCTTACTGCCGCGTACCGGATCAATCCGCGCTGGAGCGTGGACCTGCAGCTGAAGAACGTCACCGGACGCGAGTACGCCTACGCGTGGTACGACAGCTTCTTCTGGGACAGTGCCCGGCCGATGTTCTCGCCTGCTCCCGGCCGCACCGTCTTCGTCGGCCTCAGCATGAAGCTGTAGCCCGGCGGGGCGCTGATCCCATCACCAAAGTAGGTGCCCACCGGAACCCCAAAGTCTGTGCAGCCTGTGAGGGTTTGGACCATGCTTTGCCCCCCATTGAGTGGCAAAGATTGTGTGGTGCGAGGCAAACGAGCGTAGCCCGCCGCAGCAGACAATGGTCCAGGACCATTGCGACAATGCGAGGCGGCCTAACAGCACTAGGTACTGCCTTAGAAGGGCCTATGCGTCGGAGTCAGGGTGCATCCGAGACGGGCGGCAGGCACCTGCCCAGAAGACAAACAGAACAGGGGGAGAGGGAAGATGCTAGTGGTAGTTAGGCATGCGCAAAGCATGGCTAATGCGGGATTTGCAACCGCCGATCCCGAATCCATTGCCCTTACTGCCGCAGGGGAGGAGCAGGCTCGCGCATTGGCAATGACCTGGTCGGCTGCGCCTGACCGCATCTTTACCTCACCATTCCTCCGGGCTAGGCAGACATCACAACCACTCGCCGAACGCTTCAAGATGGTCGTTGCGCCCCTGGGGGTTCACGAGTTCACTTATCTGTCGCCTGAGCGGTGCGTGGGCACCTCGGCAGCAGACCGCAAGCAGTGGGTAGAGGACTACTGGTCCCGTTGCGATCCAAACTATGTGGATGGACCTGGTGCCGAGTCATTTGCCCAGCTAGTTGCCCGCGCTGCGCGATCGCTGCGCATTCTTAAATCCTATTCCGCGCATGAGCAGTTGGTCGTGTTTAGCCACGGCCAATTGATGCAGGCAATGCGCTGGATTTGCGGGAGCAAGGCTCCCTCCGTGGTGAACGCTGCAGCGATGGGCGCGTTTAGAAAGCTGGATTTGGATCAGCCTATAGCCCATTGCCAGAGGGTATCTTTCAAATAGAAGGCGATCGCGGATACTGCCAACCTCCCGGCCCCGCCCCCCGGCCGCAGATCTTTGGCCTGGTCGGATCAGAAGACTACCCGTTACGCGCGAACAGCAAAGGCTGTTGATGAGGGGCACACTTTTGGTATCGGTAGGAGATGATTGGGCTCACAGGCTCTGGGATGTGAACGCCACGCCTTTCAGCAGCCCGCCTCATCAAGTACGAGGGCTCGTGGACGTCGTTCCGGATCTGATCCCAGATCACGTCGTCATTCACGTGAATTGGAAAGCTCGTGTCCGGCAGCAGGCGAAGAAGTTGCTTCGTCTGTGTGATCAACTCATGAGCGTATGGACGCACTCTGGGATCTCTGCATGCTCCAGATAGTGCTCGTATCATGTGGCTTGCCGCATACCACTGGCGATCAGCCAACCGCTGCAAGTGGAACAGGCGATACGCGCAGGCGAGCATGAGAAAGCCATAGATGTCACCTCGTTGATACAGGCCATCCAGGTCATATGCCATCACCGGCAAGCGGTTCTCATCAGTGCTGGCCGTGTCGCCTGGGAATGAATAGCGCACCCCGAGCAGCCCGGCGCTGGATGTAAATAGGCGATTCCAGCCAACAACTGTCCTCATATCCCACTCTCGATGGCTGAGGGCTGCAAAGGGCCACTTAAGCACCGCCTCAAGTTGGGGGTGCTGCAGGGCAAGGTGCTTGCGCCGCCTCAGTGATAGTGATCGCAATCCCCGCCGATATGCACTGAACTCATCGCTGCGCATCATCAACGCACCATCTAGGCTCTGGCGCCGAAGAACATAGCGTGCCCTCAACTCTTCCTCCCCGCCTTCCACCAGAGACCATGTATTCCAGAGAATCCTGGAGTGCAGCCTGTCCGATGCATCAGAGGCAGGACGACCTAAATTGGAGCACTGCATCGCTTGGAGTGCTTGGCAAGCTTCGTGCAACTCCCCCATCGGAAACCTCCAAAAAAAGTAGACGTTGGAAGGGTAGTTTTGCTGGATGAAAAGGCTACGGTAGAGCGCTAGGGTTACCTGGAACCTAGCATCACTGGAGCGTACGTGAGCCTACCAAGTAAAGAGCCGGATGCATTGTCTGTGGCTTGGGTGGCGCAAACCTATGGCGGGCTAGTGCCGGCCAAAGACCTGTCGCGACTGCTCGGGTTCAATAGCCCGGCAGCACTTAGGCGGGCAAGCGCCACAGGTCGTTTGCCAGTGACGCTGTTTCGTCCACAAGGTCGTCGCGGGTGGTTCGCTCACGCCGCCGATGTCAGCGCATACCTTCGATCTCAGGTACCTCAATCTCCGAGGGAGGCAGGCAGCCCATGACCTAGCCCAATCTGAACTTCCCTTGCCGGAAGTTGGAAAGAAAAAACCCGTGAGGTAGGACTCACGGGTTTTCAGGTCGGCGACTTTGCAGGTCTTGCCGATACTTTCCCCTTCCCTGACTCCCCTGTCAAGCCTGCGCAGGCCTGTCACGGGCACCTATGTCCGACTCGCCTGGTAAGGCTCGCCCAGGCCTTTGGGACGGTGCCACCGTGGGGTGCGCATGAGGAATCGGCATGTCCACAGACCCAAAATTTGGTGGCTTAACGTTTGAAGACCGTCACCTTCTTTACACCCGCATAAAAGCAAGTGAGCTCAGTATTCGGCAGCTCGAGAACATGATTGCCGGCAGCGGAACCAAGACCGTAGGCAAGGCGGCGCTGAGAAACGTTCGTGTTAGACACAACTCAATCAAGAACGGTAGTGCGCGAACAGTTGAAAGCCACACGTGCGAGTTGGTCTTCGCCTATGAGCTTGAGCTTGATCCCGAGGTGCTGGGCTACTACGTACAAGTACCATGCCGCCGCGTGCAGCGCACCACGGCGTCCGGGCGCAATCACATCAGCACTGCACATGTGGATTTTCTTGTATTTCGCAGGGACCACGTAGAGCTAGTGGAGTGCAAGCCGCTATCGTGGCTGGAGAGTCAACTGGCGCTTCCGGACTCCCTTTGGGTCAAGCAGGACGCGGTATGGACCTACTCCCCCTACGCCCAATGGGCGCAGCAGCATGGCCTGGTGTTCAGAGTCTGGGTACCGCCCACTCCAACCGGTGTGTACCTCCAAAACCTTGAGGCGTGCTACGCGATAGCCGGTGATGCCCTTCAGCAACATGAAACTACCGCAGTATCCAAGGCAGCTGGGCTAATCGCCAAGCGCCCCCTTCTGCTGGACAGTCTCTTCGCTGAGGTGCCTGGTTTCACACCGCGCCTAGCGCTTTGGATGCTGGGAAGATCGGCGGCCTTCGGTCCATGGCAGAGCACTCCCGCGGCTAGGACTGACCGCTTCCATCTGTATGGCACGAAGGAGCAGGCCAAGGAGGCGGACGAGCTACTGCTTGGAGCCATTGTCAAAGCTCAGTCGCAACCAGCTGTGGATGATCCATTGCTGGTGGCAAGCGCTACAGACCTCCAGCGGGCACACCAGCGACTCAGTAGGCTTGCGCTGATTGAGGCCGGAAGTCTGCCCGCAACACGACGGATGGGCGCTCTGCAGCGACATGTTCGAAAGGCTGTTGCCGAAGGAAGATCCGCGCTTTCGGCTTGTCTTACCAAATATGCGTTTAGCGGAAACCGAGCATCGCGCCTGCTTCCGGAACACGAACAAGCCATAGAGACCGTCATCGCGCTGCACTGGAACACCGGGAGGGTACATAGACCGAAGGACTTGCTCTATGTGTTCGAAGAGGAGTGCCTTCGGTTAGGAGTTGAGCCCTGCGGTAGGGGCCGACTGGATGCTAGACGAAGAAGCGAGAGCCCAACACGCCATGCGCTATCCACGGGCGGCTTTCGCGCCTACCACGCGACGCGTACACGCACCGATCCTCGCCATCGCTCGCTGCCTCCGATCGGATATGGCCACACACTGCACGTGGATTCGTCGGATCTGGATGTTCGCTGCGCGCCGAACCTGATTCACTGCTTCCCAGCAAGCAAAGCAAAGTTCTATATCGGCATAGACGGAGCGACGGGCTATCCGATGGCTCATGCATTGGTATTTGGATCAGCAAGAACCGACGCCTTGGCATTGCTCATGCGTGAGTACGTCAAAAGACAGGGCTTCCTACCCAAGTTGATCCATCTGGATCGAGGGCCGGAGAACACCTCCCGCTGGCTACAAGATTTCTGCCATGGCGAGATCAGTCTAAGGTTCTCCCCAACGGCGGGCAGCGCCTGGAATGGCATTGCTGAGAACGCCATCAAGCAGGTCAATGAACAAGTAGCACAGCGATTCCCGGGAAGCACGCGGCCCGACCAGATGGGACGTAAGGTCGACGGCAGGTTCAAGAGCCGAAACAATGCGAGGACGGACTTTGTCCGTGTGCACGAGGAGTTCCTGAAGTTCGTCTATCACGACCTTCCTATGACACCGGGCCCAGATGATGCAACGCCAGCCGAGAAGAGGGTTGAGGCGCTTGCGGCCTACGGCGCCGTCGGAACACCATGCGAATGGGACGATGGGTTCCTAATCAGAACTGCGATCAAGGTGGAGACCAAGAAGCGAATCGACCGCCAGCGTGGCGTACGCACTGCCGATGGTTGGTTCACCAGTGATGAGCTTCTACGGGCCCTGCGAACTGAGAATGCCAGTGAGGTTCGCAGCGATTGCTGTGACCCAAGTGTGATCTACGTGAAGGTTCATGGAAATTGGTTCAAGGCTTTCCACAACAGACTGCAAAGCGATGCGCTGCTGTCGGATCAGGAACAACTTTTCCACTTGCTCTGGGCACCCACGTTGCGGTCGCAATCGGCCAAAAGAAAAAAGGAAGTTGCCCGTTCTCGTCATTCGCGCCGAGTGCAAGCCCAGGCGGCAAGGCCCGCAACAGAGCACCTTGCCCCCGAAGCGGTGCCCAGCAGCAATGAGATCCTTGATATTGGACCAGTGCCACCGGCGATCGCACAGGACATCGTCCCGTTCGATGAACGGGAGGACTACTGATGAAGATGGTTCAGCACCCCGCATACGAAGGCCCCCGCAAGCGATTGCGAATTGCGCTTGACCAGCATCGTCCCGGGCATATGGTTTTCATTATTGGACCATCCGGCGTGGGCAAGACAACGATGAGGCGCTCGGTGATGCGGGAGATGTTTGGTAAGCCTGCATGCTGGCGACTTGGGCGGATACCTTTGGTCGAAACATTCGCCACACTTCCTCACGGCGCGTACTTCAGTTCCCGTCAGCTCGCTGTCTCAATTCTTCAGGAGTTGCACGTGCCAACGTTGGCATGGCTACTGGATGGAAGCTATCTCGGGGAGGACGCCAAACTGGAAATTCGACGCGAGCTTGCCACTGCGACATTGG
This sequence comes from Stenotrophomonas sp. 112478_Sma, assembly GCF_056479905.1. Classification (NCBI taxonomy): domain Bacteria; kingdom Pseudomonadati; phylum Pseudomonadota; class Gammaproteobacteria; order Lysobacterales; family Lysobacteraceae; genus Stenotrophomonas; species Stenotrophomonas sp. 112478_Sma. The sequence goes on from NZ_CM151072.1 coordinate 156,953, forward strand.
AGTGGGAGTCCTTAGCGCGAACAAGACAGACGGAAGGCGAGTACTGGGGGATGGTGCAGCGAAGCCTGAGAGCGCGTAGTTGCAAGTATGTATCAATCGATCAGGTCACAGCGCTACTAGTCAACCACAGAGACAAGTCCCCCGCTGACCACACCCTCCATCTGATGGCGATAGCTGAAGCCACAGGCGTGATGTTCGTCATGACTGGGGTGCACAAAGCCACGCAGTTGTGGTCGGTCAACTCCGAGTTGCGACGCCGAGTCACAACTGTTTGGGTGCCTCCATATAGTGATAAGCGTCGGGATGACAAGGTGCCGTTCCTTCGTTTGCTCAAGTCATTGGCCACTCGCTACGGGCTTTCACAGGATGATCTGCTAATCCGGATGGCCAACGATATCCTTGCCGCTACCGGCGGCGTATTCGCTGAGGTGGTCGAACTACTGGGGCGGGCAGATATTGCTGCGAAGCAGGAGGGATGCAACAGAATTCTCAAACGACACATCGAGATCTCCTACTACGGAAGTGAGGATCTTAGGAATCTATGGCGGGACATCGACGCATTTGAGATGAGCATGGTTGCCGGCAGTGTCACTGAGCGATCAGAACATGTGAAGGCGCGCTGGGGATCTCCAACCTGAGGGAAGGAAATGGTGACTACCGACTCAAATCAGTCCCGGTGGGGCGCCGATGCAAGGCGGCGGCGCGACGATCTCGCGCGAAAACTGCACGCCAGGAGGCAGTTCGCAGCTGCATTAATCATTGCGATTGCACTCCTCTCACCCCTGGCAGAGGTGGCGGAATCCACCAGTCACGAGGGCCAAGATATAGGTCCTCCGCAGGAAGGTGCAGAAGCGCTCGACAAAGCGGAGGATTTCTGATGAAAGTTCTCCAGCACTCAGCATACAGAGGGCCGCGAGATCGCCTGAGGGCAGCTCTAGACAATCACAGGCCGGGGCATATGGTCTTCGTCATCGGTCCGTCGGGTGTAGGGAAGACCACGATGCGTCGGAGCGTTATGCGTGAGATGTTTGGGAACCCAAACCTGTGGGAAAAGGGAAAAGTTCCTGCCATCGAGACGTTCGCGTGCTTGCCAGTTGGAGCATACTTCAGTTCGCGATACCTCGCCCGCGAGTTATTGAAAGAGCTTAATGCGCCGACTCTGACATGGGCGCTGGAGGGCGGATCACCTCGGTCAAGTCCCCCTTCGGACATTCAAGCCGAAGTTCGCGACAGAGACCTTCAGCTTGGACGGTATCAACTCAGGCTCACCGAAGCGGAGTGTTGGTCGTCTGTAAGGCGGTCCATGGTTGCGCGTGACTGCAAGTATGTCGCTATCGATCAAATATCAGCGCTCCTGGTGAATCACAAAAACAAGTCACCTGCGGACCATGCATTGCACTTGATGACGTTAGCAGAGTCCGCCGGGTCGATGCTCATAATGACCGGGATCCACAGGGCAGTTCAACTCTGGTCGATCGAATCCGAGCTTCGCCGAAGTGTGACGTCTATATGGGTTCCGCCATATAGCGTTAGAAGAAAGGAGGACCGGGCTCCATTCTTGCGCCTCCTTACCTCGCTAAGCGAAAGGCACAATTTCTCTAAACAGGACCTATTGATTCGAATGGCGGCGGATCTACTGGTCGCGACGGGAGGTGTCTACGGAGAGGTGGCTCAGCTTCTGTCGCGAGCTGCGGATGCGGCCAAGCAGGAAGGAAGCGAGCGGATCCTTAAACGTCACATAGAGGCTTCCTACTATTCAGACAACGATCTTGCCAACCTTTGGCGAGATATCGAGGATTTCGAGGATGCAATGGAGGCTGGAAGCGCCACAGCCAGGGCGAAACCGCTCACGTCTAGTTGGACCTCCTCTTATGGGGAGGTGTGCCGTGAAGTCTAGTATTCAGCGATTTACCTGGTCGTCCTTGCCTCCACTTCAACTGAAGGGTGTGGGAACGTCGCGAGTTGAATCCTTGGAGCACTACGTTCTACGGCAAGCGTGGACAGTCGGCGTGACCATGGCCAATATGATGTCGATAGTCGGTCCAGCTATTGATGGTGGGCGTAGAGGACAAGTCATGGGCTCGGGCAAGTATTGCGGTCCCAGCCGCGACTTCAGTCACCGTATCAGCACGCTCAAGATGCTGACCGCCCAGGGCGACCTGCAGTGCGGCACATTCTGGGTTTTGGAGGACGTACTGGCAACCTACGGAGGAGGCCGAGACACAACGCGCCGCCGCTGGTGCCCAGTGTGCTACCGCGATTGGGACGATGATCTCTCATATGAGCCGCTATCGTGGATCGTCGACATTCAAGCTGAGTGTGACCTGCATAAATGCAAGCTCGAAACCACCTGTTCAAGGTGTGGCGCGGACCAGCCGAGCTCAACAGACTACCAGCGGCGTAGAAGATGCCACAAATGCAAGCAATCGCTTTCCGGTGATGGCGCCGCCGCAGCGATTACTGGCGACGAGGCATGGGGTCAGCAGCAGCTCGCATCCATAATCGAACTTTGCGCGACGCCCTCACAACCCCAGATTCCCTTCGAAAACTATGTTCGATTCGTGAAACTGCTCGTTGACGGACATCCGATGAGGCGCGCGTATCCTAACGCTCTCAAGGCGGAGTTCTACCGCGCTACCAAGAACTTGACCAGGGGTCGAACGACCATTCGTGCCATTGTCAATCTCTGCGCTCTCCAGTCCATCTCAGCACGCGACATCTTGCTAAGCCCGGATGCGGCGGCTTCCGAGCCGCTGTTGGATCTTTGGTTTAGCTATGCAACGTTAAAGCTACCTGTTGGGAGGCATGCGGAGCGGCTCGAGCGATGTGCCAAATGCTTTTCAGATGTTCTGAAAGCATCCGAGAAAGACCACTATGTGCCGCAGATGAAAGTTGTACTTAGACGCTTCAGGCTCAATAGGCAGTTGCTAAGAGAGATGCACCTTGACGTCTACGAGGAGTACAAATTGAGATACGAAGAGCAAGGTCCGTACAGTCAAAGAGTTCACTTGAACAGGGCAATGGATCTTGCGCTACAGATGGTTGAAGGAGATGCAGACCAAGCGGGATCCCACCGCAAACTTCAGCAGGCAGCCAAGCAAATCGGCCAGCGATGCAATGTGTCGCTGGATGTGGGATTCTCGGTGATGCTCGGAGCACGAAACGTGCTGAAGGCGCTAAGTGAGAACCGCTTACGAAAACAGCCGTCTGGTGGCCGGCGACCACATAGCGTCGCCTAGCCCTCGCGGCCTCTGTCAATTTTCATTCGTCTCGTGAGCCAGTCCCAACTCGGCGCGAATACGATTCAAGACCAGATCGCGCAACGGTCCACGGAGCGAACCATCAATGGCTGCGGCATAGATGTCATCATCTCGATCTCCGATGGGCAGGCCCTCCAAGCGTAGCGAGGCCTGAGCTTCAATGATTGCTTGGCGAAGCTGAGTTCTATTGGCCATTGCCGCCCCCGGAGGCTTAGCTGATTCTAGCGAAAGTTCACATGACGAGGGTTTGCCATGAGGGCTCTAATCCTTCGGATCCGACGCAATTTTGACCTAACGCCGTTGCTTTCGGCGACGCTAGTAGGCTGTACCGCTCGACACCGGCGTCTCTTGGAACCTGGTGAAGTGACCGAGTTGCCTAGGATCGCAGCGGCCCGAAGCTATCCCGGCCGCATTGGCCCTGATCCAGGTCCGCTTCTGGCCAGAAGCGGATACTGCAAACATTGCTGCCTGAGCGCACTCTCCAAAGGCAAGGGGAGCGCCTGCTGTTCGCCCGCTGTCACATCAACTGCGACTAGCTCCAATCTTTGATCGCCTACCTGGCAGGGCATTCCGCGCACCAGCATCCTGTTCGATCTGATGACTAGTGATTCTCAGGACCGGCTGCGGTACCGGTGTACGCCTGCCCCGTTGTCACTACTTGATCAGAAAGTCATTCAGTGATTTTCCGCTTGCTACCAGCTCGGCTATCCATCGCGGTTGCCGCCCTCGACCGGACCACGTCTGGCCGCGCACTGCAGGATTACGGTACTTGGGAGCGATCTTGGGCACTGTCGATTTGGCAGACTTCCGATCGCCTCGCTTCTTGGCGGCTTCGGAGGGCGCGATCACTGAAGCGCCGTAGAGCTCTTCTATCGTGTAGCCATGATCCTTGACGTACTTATTGATCTTGGCGCGCATCGCTGTGGCCTTAGGGCGTGACAGCACTTTAGACTGCTGCTTCTCCGCCTGAGCAATCAGTGAGCGAAGTTCCTTGGCCGAAAGGCCGCTGATATCAATAGTCATGAATTCTTCCCCCGGTGTCGAGGCCCTAGCCTATTCTCAAATGACATTGCGTGTCACTCCATCTCCACAATGAGTCGCTCAATCACAGGATCGACTACTAAAGTGGATCGTATTAGCTACTCTCTCGCTGCACATGATTTTCACGTGGTATATGGACCTGAGGACTAAAGACGAGCCGTGAGTGATTGCTGTGGCGTCGCCAGGAGTTCTTTGAGATCGCCTGTTTGAGGCATTGGATGAATCGACGTTAGACTCAAGCGCTTTCCGTAGCAAATCAGGGAGGCAACGCGCACAACCGTGAGATCAATTCCCTTCATTGTCGCTGCCGCGTTGGCGGGAACTTCGCTGGCTGCAGATGCTTCTGAGGATAGCCTCCATAGAGATCCTTACTTTGATCCAGGAGGCGCCGTCAGATTCAACTATGGCTGGCTCGACTACGGGCCGACCAGCCGCCTGCAGCTTGAACTGATGCGTGCAGATCTTGACGCTGGAACCGGACCGTTTTCCTTCTCTGCCCAGTACCGCTGGTACGATGGTTTCGACGCCGTGCATCACGCGTACGCGGGCTGGCAGTTCTCCGATGCTACCCAGCTGAAGGCAGGTATCCAGCAAGTCCCGTTCGGGCTGCTCCCTACCGTTTCGCAGAGTTTCTGGTTCGGCTCCGGCTACTACCTGGGCATCGAGGATGATTACGATCCGGGCCTTGTAGTGATTCACCGCAGCGGCAGCACAACCTGGCATCTTGGCTGGTTCTCCGGAGACGAATACGGGTCCGGGGCTCGCTACGATCGCTACTCCTTTGATGTCGCGCAGACCGAGGCGTTGCCGTATCGCGAGCGGCAACGACTGCATGCACGCGTGGAGAGCGCGCGCGACTGGGGCGGCGGCGAACTGTTGCTGGGCGCGTCGGCGTTTGCTGGCAAGGTGCAGAACACTCAGACACGGCGTCACTACGGTCATCAGGGCGCGGCCCTCCATGCACAGTGGCAGCGCGATGGTTGGACCGCGCAGTTGCAGTGGGCGCGGTACCGGTATGACGTACCCGGAGATCGCATCGCAATGTCGGCGTTCCAATCCCCCTTCCAGGTTGCAGCGCAGGCGGATGTGCCAAGCGCCAACATCGCCTATTCGTTCGGCCAGAAGGGCTGGCTGGATGACATCACCTGCTATAACAACCTCAGCATGACCCGCCCGGTCGGGCACCGCGCGGGCCTTCTTGATTCGTGGCAGAACGTGACCGGTTGCAGCCTGCAGAAAGGCATCATGCTCACCTATGTCGACTGGATCGCTGGCCGCAACATGTGGTTTGCTGGTGGTGATGGTATCAGCATCGACGAAGGAGGCCCTTCCAGCTGGCATTCGCGGCTGAACCTCAATATCGGCTTCTACTTTCTGATCGGCCTCGCGCAAGCCCGAGGCTATTTCACCCAATAACACGGAGGTATCCATGCAGAGCACGGCTCCGCAACATCCCCCCGTTCGCCAGCGGATTCTTCCGCAGGTGTTCATTCCCACGGCAGCCATCGTCATCGCGCTGCTAGCGCTTGCTGCCATCGCGCCCGATACGGCGACGCGGTGGTTCACCGCGGCGAAGTCATGGGCTGCCAATGATGCAGGCTGGTTCACCATCCTTGCAGTGGCCGGCTTCCTGGTCTTCGTCGTCGGCGTCGCCATCAGCAGTTACGGCCGCATCAAGCTCGGCCCTGACCACAGTACGCCGGACTACAGCTACGGCTCCTGGTTCGCCATGTTGTTCGCTGCCGGCATGGGCATCGGTCTGATGTTCTTCGGCGTTGCAGAGCCCATCATGCACTACGCCACGCCGCCGGTCGGTTCGCCCGAGTCGGCCGCCGCTGCCCGCCAGGCCATGCGCATCACCTTCTTCCACTGGGGCATCCACGCATGGGCGATCTACGCAGTGGTAGCGCTGTCGCTGGCGTACTTTGCCTACCGGCACAATCTCCCTCTGCGTGTCCGGTCCGCGTTGTATCCGCTCATCGGCGACCGTATCCACGGCCCTTTGGGACATGCCGTAGACACGTTTGCCGCGCTGGGTACCATCTTCGGGCTGGCCACCTCGCTGGGCCTGGGCGTCATGCAGATCAACGCCGGCCTGAACTACCTGTTCGGCCTGGAGGTCAGTACGCTCGCTCAGGTTGGCTTGATCACCGTCATCACACTAGTGGCCACTGGCTCGGTCGTGGCTGGCCTGGACAGCGGCGTGCGCAGGTTGTCCGAGCTCAACATGATCCTGGCGGCGGCGCTGCTGGCCTTCGTGCTGGTCTGTGGACCTACCGTGCACCTGATGCAGGCACTGGTGCAGAACACCGGCATGTACGTTTCCCAGCTGTTCTCGATGACCTTCAACCTTTATGCCTACGAACCCACGGGTTGGCTGGGTGGCTGGACGCTGTTCTACTGGGGCTGGTGGATTGCGTGGTCGCCCTTCGTGGGCATGTTCATCGCGCGCATCTCACGTGGACGCACCGTCCGTGAGTTCGTGGTGGGGGTGTTGCTTGTGCCGCTTGGCTTCACATTCCTGTGGATGACCATCTACGGCAACACCGCGTTGCAGATGGTGCGGGCAGAGGGCATCCAGCAGTTGGTGCAGGCGGTCTCAACCGACAGCTCGATGGCGCTTTTCGAGTTCTTGGAGCACCTGCCGCTGACCATGCTGACCTCTTCGCTGGCGGTCATCCTGGTTGCGCTGTTCTTCGTAACCTCAGCGGACTCCGGTGCCCTGGTAATCGACATGCTTACCTCGAAGGGTGAGGAGGAATCACCGGTCTGGCAGCGGATCTTCTGGGCGCTGCTGGTCGGCGGCCTGGCGATTGCATTGCTGGTGGCTGGCGGGCTGGAATCGTTGCAGGCTGCCACCATTGCCAGCGCGTTGCCATTTACGATCGTCATGATCCTGATGTGCTGGGGACTGCTGAAGGCCATGCATCTGGATGCCACCAAGCGCTCGATCCTGCGGGAGGCACGTATCCTGCCGGGCACCAGCGAGGATTGGCGGGCGCGCCTGCGCCTGCTGGCGCACAACCCGTTGAAGATCGAGGTGACCGGCTTCATCGAGCAGCGTGTCATCCCAGCATTGGAAGAGGTTGCGGTTGAGCTGCGCAAGCAGGATCTGCCGGTGCAGGTCTCCAAAGGGGGGGATGGTCGTGCGTGGCTGCAGGTTGGCCATGGCGAGGAGATGGACTTCTTCTACTCCGTACGGCCCCAGCCCTATGAGCCGCCGACGTTCGCCCTGCAGGATCCCCGTCGGCCGGTCAGCGAGGGTACCCGTCATTACCGAGCGGAGGTCTATCTGCGGGAGGGCGGGCAGGACTACGACGTCATGGGGTGGACCAAAGTTCAACTCATCCACGATGTGCTCGATCAGTACGAGCGCCACCGTCAGTTCCTGGACAAGGTGCGCTCGTAGAATCCGCACACAGATGCCGCCCAGAGGAGCGGCATCTGCCTTGGGTCGGGCATGACCCTGCCTTGACGTGGCCTCGGCGCCCGACCGTGCTATTGATGGTCGAACTGCACAGGAAGTGGCCAATGCTTACCAGATTGAGGCTTGCAGCCAGCAAAGTTACCAAGCGGATGTGGTTCCGCTCGACACTGTATGGCGCCCTGGGCATCATCACGGCGTTGGCCGGCGCGTTCCTGAAGTTCCTAATTCCCGCCGGCCTTGCTGCACGGATCGGCGCAGATTCCGTCGGTAACATTCTTGGCATTCTTGCCGCGTCGATGCTGACGGTCACCACCTTCTCGCTGTCCACCATGGTCTCCGCATACGGGTCCGCGTCCAGCAGCGCCACCCCGCGCGCGGCCCGCCTGCTGATCGAAGACACACGGGCCCAAGGTGCGCTGGCCACCTTCATTGGTGCCTTCCTGTTCTCGATCGTGGGCCTCATCGCGCTCAGCACCGGCATCTACGGAGACAGCGGCCGGCTTGTCCTGTTCGGGGCAACCATCGCGGTCATCATCGTCATCACAGTGACGTTGCTCAGGGCTATCGAGCAGTTCTCACGCTTTGGCCGCGTTGGCGAAACCATCGATCTGGTGGAGCGGGCGACCAAAGCGGCAATGAAGCGCCGCGCCGAGGAGCCTCGGCTCGGCGGAGCCAGTGCGGTCCCGGTAGGGGAGGGGGCGGTACTGCTGGTTGGCGATCAGGTTGCCTACGTTGAACATGTGGACGTCGGCCGGATCGACGGCATTGCACAGGAACATGATCTGCGCGTTCATCTGCTCTGCCAGCCGGGTACGTTCGCAACTCCGGTCCGTCCCTTGATAGCCATCGAGGGGAATCCACTTCCAGACGTACAGAGTGAAGTGATCTCAGCCATTTCCTTCAGTGACTCGCGCTCCATCGAGAATGACCCACGCTTCGGGCTGGTCGTGCTTGCGGAAATTGCCCAGCGAGCCATGTCACCTGCAGTGAACGACCCTGGCACCTGCATCGACGTCATCGGGACCTGTGTCAGGCTGCTCTGTGCATGGGCCAGCCACACCGGGGACGCTGCGACGTGTGATGTGCTCTATCCGCGTGTGCACGTGCAGTGCCTCGATGTCCGCGACATGTTCGAGGATGCATTCACACCAATCTGCAGGGATGCGGCCGGCTCGCTGGAGGTCAATATCCGGCTGCAGAAGGCCTTCGTAGCGTTGGCAGGGTCCTCGAATGAAGCGACAAGAGTCGCATCACAGGCGCATGCCCGCATTGCGTTGGAGCGCGGCCTATTGGCCATGGATTTCGAAGCTGATCGCAAGGCGCTTCGAGCCGTCGCATCTTATTTGACTCTGGAAGATGTGGACCAACATTCGTAGTATCTTCCTATCAATGCCTTTGAAGCGCTGCGCTGGCTATCAGTGCTCGGCTGTGGTCTGGAACACATCCGGTCAGCTCACCTTCCACAGCATGTATGCGGCAGTAATGAAGATCAGTACTGCAAATACCGTGTTCAGAGCTCCACGATAGCTGGCAAGCTTCGTCGAAGTTGCTGCTCCTGCAGTACCGCCAGCCATGCCGGCAACGACGAACACTGCCGCGAGCTTCCAGTTGATCAGACCTGCATGCGCGTAGTTTAGTGCGGTGGTCATGCCAAATGCGGCGACGGCGACGAGCGAGCTTCCGACTGCGGCGATCATCGGCATGCCCGTCGCGGCCACCAGTGCGGGCACGATAAGGAAACCTCCGCCAATGCCAAAGAAGCCGGAAAGCCCGCCGGCGGTGGCGCCCAGCCCAATCAGTGCGGGCGCGTTGCGTCTGCCGAGCCGAGCGTCCGCGAATCCAGGCGTGTTGCGCCTGCGAAGCATGGCGATGCCGACAATGACCATGACCACAGCAAACAGCGCCAGCAGCCTCTTGCCGTCGACCGCCTTGCCCAAGCTGGAACCCAGGTATGCGCCCGCGACCCCCGCCAAGGCGAGGACCGAGGCACAGGGCCAACGAACATTCCCTCTACGAGCATGTATCACCAGATTCGACACCGCATTGACCGCTACTGCCAGGGCGCTGGTGCCGATTGCCACATGCGGATTTTCCACTCCGACCACGTAGAGCATCAGTGGTACCGCCAGGATGGATCCGCCCCCACCGACCACGCCCAGGACGAAGCCGACCAGGACGCCAGCCAGGCCGCCCAGAACCAACTGCAGCAGAGATAGCGCTTCCATATGTCAGTCGCCGGACGCCGGGCCTTGCTGCAGCCGTGTTGCGATGGAAGAAAGGTCATAGCCTGCATCCGAAGCAACAGACAGGACGTGGGCAAACGCCGCTCCATTGTGAACGACTTCCGACAGCGCCCAAAGCATCGCAGAACGGGTGCCGGTTCTGCAGTACGCGGCAACAGGGCGTGGCAGCGTGTCGATCAACTTGGCATAGGTATGCACCTGATCATCGGTAATGACACCAGGCACTACGGGAAGATAGGCAAACTGCATGCCCGCCTGATGGCAGGCAGCCTGCAGCGCATGGTGACTGGGCTGCTCCGGCTGTTCGTCGTCGGGCCGATTGCAGATCACGCTCGCAAAGCCCTGCTCCTTCAGAGCTTCAATATCCTCTGGCAGGAGCTGACCGGATACCTTGAGGTTGGCAGAGAGTGGCTTGAGGTTCATGGTTGTCCCGTAGTTGCAGTGGGGCGATGAATGAGGCCATGCAGGATCACGCCTGCGATCATTGCCGTGGTGAAGATGATCGCGAAGGGCTGGCCGGTTCCCAGCAACGCGATGGCAGGGCCGGGACACACTCCGGCCAGTCCCCAACCCAGGCCGAATATCGCCGCACCGATCACAAGGCGCCGATCGATGATGCGATGGGTGGGAATGTGCAGCGATGCGGCAAGAAGCGGCGTTCTGCGGGCGCGTATCCACAAGTAGGCTGCGCTGGATGGGATCAGTGCGCCCAGCATGACCAGCGCCACAGAAGGGTCCCAGGCGTCGCTCACATCAAGGAAAGCAAGCACGCGGGCTGGGTTGGCCATATCGGATACGACCAGTCCCAGTCCGAAGAGTGCGCCGCACAGGAACGCGGCGAGACGGGTCATGCCGTGCCTCCCGCCACAATCCGTACCAGGGTCGCCGTAGCCATGCCCATGAGCATGAACACGCAGGTAGCCATCGCCGACCGCGGCGATGCCCGGCCCAGGCCGCAGACACCGTGCCCACTGGTACAGCCAGCGCCAAGGCGAGTTCCGTAACCCACCAGCAGTCCGGCAATCACCAATACCACTGCTCCGTTTGCGGAGAGCGCCGGCAATAGTATGGGCCTGGCCGCCAATGCCAAGCCTGACGCCACGGCAAGTCCTGCCATGAACAGGGCTGCACTCCCGCGTCCGCCGTCACCCGGCATGCCCAGTGTCTTGGCAAGCAGACCCGAGATGCCGGCAACGCGGCCGAGAAGGACCAGATAGGCACCGGCCGCTGTTCCGATCATGGCACCGCCAGCGAGCGGCCAATACCAGGCCAAATGAGAGAGCGTCATAGCAGGTCCACCGGCAGCTTGAGGTAGCGCACGCCGTTGTCCTCGGGTTCGGGCAGATGGCCGGCGCACATGTTGACCTGCACTGACGGCAGGATCAGCCGTGGCATCGGAAGCGTGGCATCACGAGCCTCCCGCAGTTCCACAAACATGGCTTCGCTCACGCCCTCGTGCACATGCATGTTTGTTGTCCTTTCGGCACCGATGGTTGTTTCCCATGCGAAATGGTCCCGGCCGGTGGCTTTGTAGTCATGGCACAGGAATACGCGGGTGGCGTCGGGCAGGGACAGCAGGCGCTGGATCGAGCGATACAACTGGCGAGCCGAACCACCTGGAAAGTCGCATCGGGCGGTGCCGTAGTCCGGCATGAACAGCGTGTCTCCAGGAAACACGGCGTCGCCGATCACGTACGCCAGACAAGCGGGAGTGTGGCCTGGCACGTGCAGCGACATAGCCTGCAGATTACCGATTCGGAAGGAGGCACCGTCGGCGAACAGGCGATCGAACTGGCTGCCATCCCGCTTGAATGCAGTACCGGCATTGAAGACCTTGCCGAAGGTTTCTTGGACTGCGGTGATGTGTTCGCCAATAGCCAGTGCGCCTCCCACCTGCTCCTGCAGCCATGGAGCCGCGGACAGGTGGTCGGCATGCGCGTGGGTTTCCAGCAGCCATTGCACCTGCAGGCGCTCGGCACGCACGTAGTCCACCAACGCCGATGCGGAGGAAGTGGACGTGCGGCCTGCGGCCATGTCGAAGTCCAGGACGCTGTCGATGACGGCGCACGCTGAAGAAGTTGGATCGCGTACGACGTGGCTGGCAGTGAACGTAGCAGGATCAAAGAACGTCTTCACGGAAGGCGAGGGAAGCAGGCCGGCACGCGCATCGCTGACTAGACGCACAGCCTGCTCCAGGGGGGCGTCTATCGCTACAGATGGGATCATGACTGGCTCCAGGAGGCTTCGCGGCCTGAGAATTACATAGTTACGTAATATGTGCAACTATGGAAACATGCTAGATTGAACGGGTTACCCATGGTGTTCGCATCACCTCAGCCACCCAAGTTGCCATTGCCTGTGACCAGCCCCCCATTCAGCCCGTCTGACCTAGCCAAGATGAAGGAGCGCGTACCCGAAGTGGCCGAGTTGCTGCGCTTCATGGCCACCCCCTCGCGCCTGTTGCTGCTATGCCAGCTCGCGCAAGGTGAAATGACGGTGGGCGGACTTGAGGACGCAACTGGCATTCGACAGCCGGCGCTCTCCCAGCAACTGGGCGAACTCCGCCAACGAAAGCTTGTAGCGACCCGGCGGGAATCGCGGTCGATCATCTACCGCATGGCAGACCCGCGCGTTGCAGCACTGCTGGGCGCGATGCATGGGATCTTCTGTGCGGACGATGCATCAACTTGAAGTGGCCCAAGGCGTCCTAGAAGGGACGGGCTAGACTCACTGACCTAGGGGAATTTAGGCCATTGGCGTAGTCTGCCCCAAAACCAATTGACCGCAGCAGGCTTGAGGTCTGCTGCGGCCTAGGGATGTTTATCAGGGATGGGGTGGATGTCTGCTTATGGCCGATAGCGGGACATAGGACCCGCGGCGAATGTCCACCTGTTCTTTGGCGATTCGGTCAGAGCTCAATTCAGTCTGATCAACTGCCTACCAGCTTGTCGACCTCGCCTGCGAAATGATCTTGGGATCTGGGAAGCTACCCTTGAGAATGCACCGAGGCGACCGCAATGCCGGATTTCCCCTCAGGCGCTATGCTGGCCTACAATAGACCGTCAAATACCTAACGGATCGGCTAGCGATGACTCCACCCTGACGCTTGATTGAAGAAGCGATCCAGACACTTAGGTCTGGAAGGGTGCCTGTTTCTTTCGTTTGGCGCGCACGGCTGTGCGCGGAGATCATTTCCTATGTCTGCAATTTATCCCCTGCGCCAGCAATGGCTCGGTAACATCCGTGGTGACCTGCTGTCGGGCATCGTCGTTGCGCTAGCCCTGATTCCTGAGGCAATCGCGTTTTCCATCATCGCCGGCGTCGACCCAAAGGTAGGTTTGTATGCCTCGTTCTGCATCGCCGTCATCACCGCCATCGCCGGTGGCCGCCCTGGCATGATCTCGGCTGCGACCGGCGCCATGGCGTTGGTGATGGTTACGCTGGTGCGCGAGCACGGCATCCAGTATCTGTTTGCCGCCACCATCCTGGCCGGCGTGCTGCAGATGCTGGCCGGCGCCCTGCGGTTGGGCTCGCTGATGCGCTTTGTGTCGCGCTCGGTGGTGACCGGATTTGTGAATGCACTGGCGATTCTCATTTTCATGGCGCAGCTTCCCGAGCTCATCGGCATGCCGTGGATGGTGTATGCGATCTGTGCTGTGGGTCTGGCAATCATCTACCTGCTGCCGCTGCTGACCAAAGCCGTTCCTTCGGCATTGGTGGCGATCGTGGTTCTTACGGCCGCTTCCATGTATTTCGGCTTCCAGGTACGCACCGTAGGCGACATGGGGGCGCTGCCTGACAGCCTGCCGTCGTTCCTGATTCCGGACGTGCCATTCACCTGGGAGACACTCCAGATCCTGCTGCCGGTTTCGGCGACTTTGGCGGTCGTTGGCTTGTTGGAATCGCTGATGACCGCGCAGATCGTCGAAGACATGACCGATACCCCGAGCCAGAAGAATCGCGAATGTGCGGGCCAAGGCTTGGCTAACACCGTAACGGGCTTCTTTGGGGGCATGGCAGGCTGTGCAATGATCGGCCAGTCGGTGATCAACATCACTTCCGGTGGCCGAGGCCGTCTCTCCTGCCTGGTGGCCGGCGTGGTTCTGCTCCTCCTCGTTGTTTATGGGTCAAACCTGGTGAGTCAGATTCCAATGGCCGCACTGGTCGCGGTGATGATCATGGTCAGCATCGGAACCTTCAGCTGGCGCTCGCTGCGCGAGCTGGCCGTTCATCCCAAGAGCTCTTCAATTGTGATGATTGGGACGGTCATCGTGACCGTGGCTACCCACGACCTTGCCAAGGGCGTGTTGACAGGCGTGGTCCTGTCGGCCGTGTTCTTCACCCGCAAGGTCGGAAAGATGCTGAGCATCGACGACACCCAGGTCGACATCGACTCGCGCGTCTACGTTGTGAGGGGGCAGGTGTTCTTTGCGTCTGCCGGACAGTTCGTGAGCAGCTTCAACTATCTGGATGTCCCCAAGAACGTCAAAATCGATCTGAAGGACGCCCACTTCTGGGACCTGACCGCCGTTGATGCGCTCGACAGGGTAGTGATGAAGCTGCGCGAGCACGGCGCGACCGTTGAAGTGTTCGGTCTCAACGATGCAAGTGAGACCTTGGTTGATCGCCTGGGAAAGCACCGTACGCCAGGCACCGCGCTGTCGTCGGGTCATTGAATGAGCGAAGCGGGCACCGAAAGGTGCCCGCGTCCTTTCCGGCGGTCATCGAACTGACATATGGGAAGGTAATACTTCGATTGTTCTAGATAAATAGTTGCGATGGTATGCGTACCCTGAATGTTCTGTTCCTCTGCACAGGCAACTCGGCGCGCAGCATTCTTGCCGAGGCACTAGCCAACCATTTAGGGCGCGGACGTATCCGCGCTTACAGTGCCGGCAGTTATCCCAAGGGCGTAGTTCATCCAGTGGCCCTGCAGGTGCTCTCGGAGATTGGCTTCGACGTTGCCGGGCTGTCGAGCAAGCCGTGGGAGGCATTCGCAGGTCCGAAAGCACCACAGATGGATCTGATCGTGACCATGTGCGATCGCGCAGCGGGTGAAGCGTGTCCAGTGTGGCCAGGTCACCCGGTTACGGCTCACTGGGGTATCCCCGACCCGGCTGCAGTACAGGGCAGCGCGGAGCAGGTCCACAAGGCGTTCCTGAGCACGCTTCACCAGCTCCAGCATCGTCTCGGCTTGCTCTTGGCGCTCAAGCCTGAAGCGCTGGACCGCATGACCCTGCAATCGCAGGTGCGGGCGCTGGGCAATGGCGCCGAGGCTCACGCGCCAGATGACAGCGGAGAAAAAGCCCCAACGTAGTCGCTGATTTGCCTTACTGCCTCGCGCGCGTATCGGGTCACCCCGATCAGCGTGGCCGACGCTGCGCCATTCCAGTCGCCATAGCCAAGCAGCCAGACCGATGGCGCTGCGACCGAACGGACCTGGGTGTCATCCACGTCGATCCGACCCAGGGCGTTGACCATGCCCATTCCTTCCAGGTGCGACAACGCCGGCCGGAAGCCGGTGCACCAGATCACGGCGTCCAAGTTGCGTTCGCTGCCATCTGCCCACTGCATGCCGGTGGCGGTGAAACGGACGGGTGGCGGCATGGAGACCAGTACACCGCGGCGCCGTGCATCCACCACCGGCGGCACCATGACGATGTCGCCAAAACCACCCTGCGGAACATCCGGTTCGCGGCCTTCCTGCTGGGCCCTCCACTTCTCGGTTGCGCGTGCGAACAGAACGCGCCCGTCCACATCGTCGGCCAGGAAGGCTGGCTTGCCCTGGGTGATCCAAGTGGTGTCGGCCACCTTTGATACCTCGGCCAGAATCTGTGCCCCTGAGTTGCCGCTGCCGATGATCGCCACGCGCATTCCGGCAAAGGATCCAGGATGGCTGTAGTGGGCCGAGTGCAGCTGCACGCCGCCGAATGCGTCCATACCTTCATAGTCGGGCGTGTAGGGATGCCGCCAGGTACCTGTGGCGCTTATCACTGCACGCGTATGCCACTGTCGGCCGTCATCTGCTTCCACCAGCAGCCGGGTTCCCGAACGACTGACGCGTTCCACCTGCACGGGACGGACGACGGGCAGTGCATATTTGTGCTCGTAGCGCGTGAGGTAGTCCAGCACTTCCGCCTGCGAAGGGTACGGTTCCCGGGTGGCGGGCATCGGCCAACCGGGAATCGAGCTCCAGCCCGCCGGCGAGAACAGATGCAAGGATTTCCACGCATGCTGCCACGCCCCACCAGGTGACGTTTCAGCATCAAGAATCACATAGGACAGCCCGCTGCGACGCAGGAAGTAGCCAGCCGAAAGACCCGCCTGCCCACCTCCGATCACCACCACATCGACGCTGTCCATCTGGAATTCCTCACATCTCTGCACTCAGGCGGCGTTCCTGTGCTGCTGTTGATCGGAGATCTTAAGTGCATCCAGATAGCGCTCGGCATCCAGTGCGGCCATGCAGCCGAAGCCGGCGGAGGTGATGGCCTGCCGATAGTGCTGGTCGGCCACGTCGCCTGCGGCGAACACGCCTTCCACCGAGGTCTGGGTGGCGTTGCCGCCCAGCCCGGAGCGGATTTCCAGGTAGCCGTTGTTCATCGCCAGCTGGCCATCGAACAGGGTGGTGTTCGGGTGGTGGCCGATGGCCACGAAGAAGCCGTGGGCATCGATGTCGCGGGTGCCGCCGTCCAGGGTGGACTTCACGCGCACACCGGTCACGCCGGCGTCGTTGCCCAGCACTTCCTCCACCTGGTGGTGCCAGACGGTTTCGATCTTGCCTTCGGCCACCTTCTTGAACAGCTTGTCCTGCATGATCTTTTCCGCCTTCAGGGTGTCGCGGCGGTGGACCAGGTAGACCTTGCGGGCGATGTTGGACAGGTACAGCGCCTCTTCCACGGCCGTGTTGCCGCCACCCACCACTACCACGTCCTGGTCACGGTAGAAAAAGCCGTCACAGGTGGCGCAGGCGGAGACGCCGCGGCCCTTGAAGGCCTCTTCGGTCGGAATGCCCAGGTACTTAGCGGTGGCGCCGGTGGCGATGATCAGCGCATCGCAGGTGTACTCGTGGCTGTCGCCGATCAGCTTGAACGGGCGCTGCGACACGTCAGCGGTGTGGATGTGGTCGAAGATCACCTCGGTCTCGAAGCGCTCGGCGTGGGCCTGCATGCGTGCCATCAGGTCCGGGCCCATCAGGCCATGGGCGTCACCCGGCCAGTTGTCCACCTCGGTGGTGGTCATCAGCTGGCCACCCTGCTGCAGGCCGGTGATCACCACCGGGTTTAGATTGGCGCGGGCTGCATAGACAGCGGCGGTCCAGCCGGCCGGGCCGGAACCAAGGATCAGCAATGGAATGTGTCGGGTGGTGCTCATGGCTCAGCGGCTCCGTGCGTCGGCAGGAAAGTAGCGCTTGCCCAGCCGCAGGGCGACATGGACTAGCAGGATCAGTACCGGCACTTCCACCAGCGGGCCGATGACGGCGGCGAAGGCGACCGGCGAGGCCAGGCCGAAGGCCGCGATGGCTACCGCGATGGCCAGTTCGAAGTTGTTGCCTGCCGCGGTGAACGCGATCGCAGTGGTGCGTGGATAATCCTTGGCGATCAGCTTGCCCATGAAGAAGCTGATGACGAACTGGATGATGAAGTACAACGTCAGCGGGATCGCGATGCGCACCGCGTCCATGGGAATCCGCAGTACGTCACCGCCTTTCAGGCTGAACATCGCCACGATGGTGAACAGTAGTGCGGCGAGCGTTATCGGGCTGATGGCAGGCAGGAACTTCTCTTCATACCACTGCACGCCCTTGCGCGCCTTCAGCCATCGACTGGTGAGGAAACCGGCCAGGAACGGGATGCCCAGGTAGATCAGAACCGCCTCTGCGATGGTCCAGACGCTGACATCGATGACGCTGCCCTGCAGTCCGAACACCGGCGGCAACCAGGAAAGGAAGAACCACGCGTAGACGCTGAACAGCGCGATCTGGAAGATCGAGTTGAATGCCACCAGGCCGGCCACGTACTGGCCGTCGCCGCGGGCCAGCTGGTTCCACACCAGCACCATGGCGATGCAGCGCGCCAGGCCGATCAGGATCAGGCCGGTCATGTACTCGGGGTAGTCGCGCAGGAACAGCACGGCCAGGCCAAACATCAGGAACGGGCCCACGATCCAGTTCTGCAGCAGCGAGAGCATCAGCACGCGCTTGTCGGCAAAGACGGTGGGCAGTTCCTCGTACTTCACCTTGGCCAGCGGCGGGTACATCATCAGGATCAGGCCAATGGCGATCGGGATGTTGGTCGACCCCACGGAAAGGCTGTTCAACGCGCTGGGCACGCCTTCGAACATCGCGCCCAGGCAGACGCCGAGCGCCATGGCGGCGAAGATCCAAAGCGTCAGGTACCGGTCCAGAAACGACAGGCGGGAGGTGTCAGTGGTCATGGGGTTTTCCGGGAAGACGGTCAGTGGATCTGCGCAATCGGATCAAGCTGGGCCTTGAGAGACTCACGGTCATCCCATGCCCCGTCAGGAATCTCCAGGAAGGCCTTCAGCCGGGCCTTGATGATCTGATGTGCCCGGTCGAACGCTTCAGCCTTCTGTGCATCCGAGCCTTCCACACCGGCCGGGTCGAACAGGCCCCAGTGCACGCGCACGAAATCGCCAAACACAACCGGGCACGCCTCAGCGGCCGCGCTGTCGCACACGGTGACAATCAGATCCATGGCAGCAGCATCCGCTTCGGCAAATTCGTCCCAGGACTTGCTGCGCAGGCCCTCCACCGGGAAGCCCTCGCGCTGCAATTGGGCAATGGCGAACGGATTGACCCGACCGGCTGGCTGGCTGCCTGCACTGAAGGACTGATAGCGACCTTCGCCCCACATTTTCAGGGTCGATTCGGCCAACACGCTGCGCGCGGAATTGCCGGTACAAAGGAACAGAACACGACGGGTCATTTGGGCGATCTCTGGGATATGGGGGTCAGCAGCCTGCGGGGCGTTCACAGGCCTGTTCGTCGGCACAGCAGTTTTCGGTGAGGTAGGCCACCAGCTCGTTCATCGCCACGAACTCAGCCCGGTAGCAGATGGTCCGGCCACGTTGCTCGGCGCTGATCAGTCCCGCAGCCAGCAGTTCCTTCAGGTGGAAGGAGAGCGTGGCGCCAGGCAAAGAGAGGGCTTGGGCAATGTCGCCGGCCAGCTTGCCGGCGCTGCCAGCCTGAACCAGTAGACGGAAGATCGACAGGCGGGTGGCATGACCGAGGGCTGCCAGGGCGTGGGTTGCGTTCTTATGTTCCATGATTCTAGAATAATCGAAGCAAAATGACAGGACAACCCCCGTGCAGCAGATCCCCAACGTGGTCCCGGGTGCCATGGACATTCCCACGGCCGCCAAGCTCAACGATCCGGCCGCGCAGCCACACCGGCCACGCATCCTGATTCTGTACGGGTCGCTGCGGCCGCGGTCGTTCAGCCGCAAGCTGGCGCTGGAGGCGCAGCGGCTGCTGGAGCAGCTTGGGGCGGAAACCCGCCTCTTTGATCCACATGAGCTACCGATGCTTGACTCGGTGCCGGCCACTCACCCCAAGGTGCAGGAGCTGCGCCAGGCCTCGCTGTGGTCGGAAGGACACGTGTGGGTCAGCCCGGAACGCCACGGCACCCTTACGGCGGTGTTCAAGAACCAGATCGACTGGCTGCCGCTCGAAGAGGGCAGCGTGCGCCCCACCCAGGGCCGTACGCTGGCAGTGATGCAGGTCTGCGGCGGTTCCCAGTCGTTCAACGTGGTCAACGCGCTGCGCGTGCTCGGCCGGTGGATGCGGATGGTGACAATTCCCAACCAGTCCTCGGTGGCCAAGGCCTGGCAGGAGTTCGATGACGACGGTCGAATGAAGCCTTCGGCGTATTACGATCGCGTGGTGGACGTAATGGAGGAACTGGTCAAGTTCACCCTGCTGGTGCGCGGGCGCAGTGACTACCTGGTGGACCGTTACAGCGAACGCAAAGGGGCCGTCGAGACGGCGGCGCTGGCGGCCGCTGCAGGCGTAGTGGAGACCGTTTTGAACCAGGAGGAAAGTGCTTGAACGCTGTCATCTATCACAACCCCAAGTGCGGAACCTCACGCAACACCTTGGCGCTGATCCGCTTTGCCGGGATCGAACCGGACGTGATCGACTACCTGGCCCACCCACCCAGCCGTGCGCGCCTGGTCGAGCTCATTACGGCGGCGGGGTTGAGCGTGCGCGATGCCATCCGGCAGAAGGGAACGCCGTATGACGAACTCGGGCTAGGCGACGCAGCGCTGAGCGACGACGCGCTGCTTGATGCGATGCTGGCGCACCCGATACTCATCAATCGTCCTTTCGTACAAACCGATAGGGGTGCTCGTCTGTGCCGGCCTTCGGAAGTGGTGCTGGAGATCCTGCCGCCGCTGCCCGGACCATTCCGAAAGGAGGATGGAGAGTTGGTGACCGGGCACCCCGGAAGCTCGACGCTGTGATCCCATTGCCAGGCTGGGCTTGCCACCGCTGAGAACCACAGGAGGTCATGCCCCATGCGGGCGCTGAATCCCACGACAAGCGACAGCGCATGGCGCGTCTTCCTAGTGTTCCTGCGACTGGGGCTGACTTCGTTTGGCGGTCCAATCGCCCACCTGAGCTACTTCCGCCTCGAGTTCGTCGAACGCCGCCGTTGGCTGACGGACTGTAGCTACTCCGATCTGGTGGCCCTGTGCCAGCTACTGCCAGGCCCGGCCAGCAGCCAGGTAGGCATGGCGCTGGGCTTGCGTCGCGCCGGCTGGCCTGGCCTGTTGGCCGCTTGGGCCGGCTTTACGCTGCCGTCGGCCGTGCTGATGTTCCTGTTCGCTTTGGGCGTTGCCAAATACCAGGCCATCATTGAATCCGGCTGGCTGCATGGCCTGAAGATCGTGGCAGTTGCAGTGGTGGCCCAAGCAGTATGGGGAATGGCCCGATCCCTGTGCCCGGATCGTCTACGGGCAGCGATGGCGGTCTTCGCGGCTGTGTTGACCTTGTCCATGCCCTCGGTCGCCGGCCAGATCGTGGTGATCATCGCCAGCGGACTGCTCGGTCGCTGGGTACTGAATATCGAACCGGCTTCCGGCCAATTAGACGGCGGCTATTCCGTCTCGCGAAGAACCGGCACGGTGGCACTGGTGCTACTGGTCCTGCCGCTTGTTCTGCTGCCCTTGTGGGCGGTGGCTAGCGGCTCCCCCTTGGCCGTGCTGTTGGAGGGTGTGTACCGCGCTGGCGCCCTGGTCTTCGGCGGCGGCCATGTCGTGCTGCCGTTGCTGCAGACCGCGGTTGTCCAAAGCGGCTCCGTGAGCACGGCGGATCTGCTCGCCGGATATGGTGCGGCGCAGGCGGTGCCGGGCCCTCTCTTCTCCTTTGCGGCTTACTTGGGGGCTATAGCCGAGGGGTCGCTCGGTGGCTGGGCAGGAGGCCTTGCGCTGTTGGTGGTCATTTTCCTGCCAGCCTTTCTTGTGCTCGTGGGGGTGCTGCCGTTCTGGAAGTCCCTGCGCCACCGCAAGGATCTCCAAGCTTCGATTGCAGGCGTCAATGCCGGGGTGGTCGGCATCCTGCTGGCGGCGTTGTATGACCCGGTGTGGACCAGCGCGATCCATGACCGATGGGATGTCGCGATGGCACTGGTTGCGTTTGGGCTACTGGTCGTTGCGCGTGCTCCGCCGGTTCTGGTCGTGTTGCTGGCTGCCGTGGCGGGTTGGGCGATGACGTGACAACGCCGCCAGGTTGGTCAAGAGCGGCTCGGCAGCGCAACCTGACGTCCGCTTCTGGCCGAAAGGGGGCATTTGCCCAAAGCTTAGCCTTGGGGAGCAGATATCCAATACTGGGTCTATGGACTTTTATCGGGGGTACCGAAGGCCAGTTTCCGACCCAAAGGGGCATTTAAGCCAACATCTCGCCTAGCCGACGCATCCAACCACGAACTTCGCCATCGGGATCACGCTCTTCCAACATGGCTGCTGTCATGCAAGGGAACGCATGCTGAGCCAACTTTCTCTTGGCGTTGGAGTCTTTAAGCGGACTGCCTACGCCGGCGTGGGCGACAAAAGCCTCCCCGAAGACCTTTGGAACAGCTTTGCCCGCCATGGGGTGATCAGTGACTTCAATCTCAAATCCGAACGCGAGCGCAATTGCGTCCTTGTGCAAGTAGCTCTCAATCTCATGCTTGGTTGTGACGACAGCCCATGACCCGTCCCCACGGTCATTGACCTGCTGCGCGCTTAGGGCATATGCCGGGACATCGCCGTCGTAGATGTGCACCTCCTGCTTGCCTAGGCCCCGCAGGTAGTGGTGATTGACCCAGTGCTCCAGCGTTCCACCGCCCAGGACAACAAATGCCAGTCGCTCATCGGATGAAAGATTTGGCAGGTTGGAGTCGACCTCGTGGAGCGCTTTGGAAAGGGCTTTCAAGGCTAGTACATCGGTTGGACCTTCGACGCACACTAGTACCTGGACCCGGCTGTCAGGCGTTACGCCCAATGCTTCAGCCACCTTACCGAACACGTCGACCCCCGACTCAACCTGCGGCTTTTTCGTGTCGGAGTGGCGAGAGATGTAACGAATGCTCTGCTGGGGTAGCGCCGAGGCAAATCCGGGACTGTGAGTGGTCAATACAACCTGACAGCCGGGGTCTTCTGACAATACCTTGAAGGAGTCGATGAGAATCCGTTGGTTGCTGGGGTGCTGAGCCGTCTCTGGCTCCTCGATCGCGTAGATGATGCTGCGCTTGGTGCTGGTTTTGAGCCGTCGCTCCGCTTCGGCTTTGAAGAAGCTCACCAGCACAAGCCGCCTGACGCCGCTGCCTCGCTTGTTCAACGGTATGCCATCGTCGGTGTTCAGGCCGAGCGAAAACAGTCCCTGCCACTTGGCGGCGGTGGGAGGGCTGAACTCTGGTGTAAGTTCGCTGGCAAGGTTGGGATCAATCGTGGTCAAAGCTCTGTGCGTGTTCTTCGCAATCTCTTCGGCCTTCTCGCGAACCTTTGTTTGGATTCGAGCGATGTCATCTTGGACCTCTGCAATGGCCGCAGCGACGGCTGCCTTCATCGGGCTTTGGACCTCGCTGTCCGAGTCCCGACTGCTCCGATCACTTTGGAAGAGAGCGAACATCGGCAAGTGAGGCTCAATCTGGTCCCAGATACGTTTGACGTCCTCCTTGGACTTGCCGACCGCGATCGCGACCTCTTGAAGCTTGAGGTCGCCAGCGGCCGCCCAAAGTGCGCGGCGCATGCCAGGGTTGCCCTTCAATGCAACCGCCAAGCCAAGGTCCTTCACCCTCTTCTGGAGCTCCTTCTCCTTCAATTCCAGCAGGTTGTCGTAATTGGCCGCAGTGGGGTGAAACGCAAGCACCAGCACCTCTGCGGATGGCTTCTTGCTGGTGCAGTCGTAGGTTTTACGAATTTTCAGCCGGCCGTCCAAGGTCAAAAGATACTCATCGGCCAACGTGGTATCTGCCCCCGCGTCTAACGTCAGTGTTGGCGGAAGCTCCGAGAACTCACACGTGATCGAAACGGTCTTGTCTACGCTGTGAACATGAGCATCTCCCTGCTCCATGGCCACCACGTCTGCGTTGAAGAATATTTCCAGCGCTTCCAGAATCGCTGACTTGCCGATGTCGTTCCGGCCGACAAAAGTAGTCAAGTCGTCCAGTTCGACCCGGATCTCATCCCCATAGCAACGAAAGTTGGTAATGCTGATTGCTTCCAAGCGCATATCTTCGCTCCCCCTGAGCGCCTTCCATGCAGCCAAGCCGGCCGCCACTGGATAGTGCCTCGAGGCTGGGGAAGCGGCAACCGAGGCAATCTGAGGGCCTGAGCAAGGGTGCTAGCCTTCGGCACCTAAGATGGTCCGCTACTCTTAACGCTTCATTCTCACGAATGCGTTCGTGGCTGGCCAAACAGGCGTACGCTCTCATCTGGTTCCGCAGTGCCCTGAACTGTCGAATCTGGGAACCCGCCCTGAAACTACAGTTCGGCATAGTTCGTACTCATGCGATTCGCCATAGTTGGTGCCTACAGCACTGACTTTGCCAAAGCGTCCAGCGCTTCGGGCTGCGGAAGGAACGCATCTGCCACGCTTTTGCACTACATTGGTGCAATGTCCGACCCCGCGCCGCCACCGTCCCTCGATGCCCTGGGTACCCCCTTGGCCTGGGCCGCTGCCGACGGCCGCATCACCGGCTGCAATCCGGCCTTCGGCCGCTGGCTGGGCGTCAGCGGCCGTCGCCTGCTGGGCCAGCCCCTGGCGGCGCTGGAGGTGCAGGGCGAGGCGCTGGCCCACTTCCTGGCCCGCGACGAGCGTGACAGCCTGCGCCTGCACCGGCTGGCACTTGCGGTACCGGGAGAGGCACCCCGCTTCGCCGAAGGCTGGATGAGCCGCCGTGATGATGGCGGCTGGCTGCTGGAGGCGCATCCGGTCGATGAGTTCCCCGGGCTTGACCCCACCCAGGCCTTGCCGAGCGCACTCAGCGCGGCGCTGAAGGGCCTGGCCCACGAACTGCGCAACCCGCTGGCTGGCCTGAAAGGCGCGGCGCAGCTGCTGGCGCGCCGTGCCGCACAGCGCGATGCCAGCGAGCGCGAACTGATCGAACTGATCGGTTCGGAAATCGAACGCCTCAACGGGTTGCTTGACCAGCTGCTGTCGCCGGCGCCGGCCGCACCGCATGCCGCCTTGAACATTCATGCAGCACTGGAGCGCGTGCTGCGCCTGGCCGAGAACGAAGCGGGCTGGGCGGTGCGCCTGCAACGCGACTACGACCCCAGCATTCCCGAGCTGGATGGCGACGCCGACCGCCTTACCCAGGCAGTGTGGAACCTGGTGCGCAATGCGATCCAGGCCGGCGCGGGCACCATCACCCTGCGCACGCGCGTGGAGCATGGTGCGCGGGTTGCCGAGCGGCTGCATACGCTGGCGCTGCGGCTGGAGATCGCCGACGACGGTCGTGGCGTACCCGAGGAGCTGGCCGAACACCTGTTCCTGCCCCTGGTCAGTGGTCGCGCCGAAGGCACCGGCCTGGGCCTGGCGCTGGCCCAGCAGGTCGCGCGCGAGCATCGCGGCACGCTGACCTACCGCTCGCGGCCCGGCCATACCGTATTCACCCTGCTGCTGCCGATCGGCAGCGGCACCGTTCCGGCCGAGGAGGCCCCGCGCGATGTCTGACGCGTCCCCTTCACCCCAGCGGATCTGGGTGGTCGACGATGACCGCGCCGTGCGCTTCGTGCTGTGCACCGCGCTGCGCGAGGCGGGCTACCGGGTCGATGATTTCGACAGCGCCGCCGCCGCCCTGCAGGCGCTGGCCGAGGGCTCTCCGCCGGCACTGCTGTTCACCGATGTGCGCATGCCCGGCGATGACGGCCTGGTGCTGCTCGACAAGCTCAAGGCTGCCTTGCCACAGCTGCCGGTGGTGGTGATGTCGGCCTACACCGATGTCGCCAGCACGGCGGGCGCCTTCCGCGGCGGCGCGCACGAATTCCTGTCCAAGCCGTTCGATCTGGATGATGCCGTAGCGCTGGCCCAGCGCGTGCTGCCGGCGGTCGCGCCGGCACTGGCCGCGCCGGTACCGGCCACGGAGGCCTCCGCCGACCCGTCGCCGCAGCTGGTTGGCGATACGCCGCCGATGCGCGCGCTGTTCCGCGCCATCGGCCGGCTCGCGCAGGCGCCGCTGGCAGTGCTCATCACCGGTGAAACCGGCACCGGCAAGGAGCTGGTGGCCAACGCGCTGCACCGCGAATCGCCGCGTGCGCAGGGCCCGTTCGTGGCATTGAACACCGCCGCCATTCCCGCCGAGCTGCTGGAGAGTGAACTGTTCGGCCATGAAGCCGGCGCATTCACCGGCGCACAGCGCCGGCACATCGGCCGCTTCGAGCAGGCCGACGGTGGCACCCTGTTCCTCGATGAAATCGGCGACATGCCCCTGCCGCTGCAGACGCGCCTGCTGCGCGTGCTGGCGCAGGGCGAGTTCTTCCGTGTCGGCGGTCGCGAACTGATCCGTGTCGATGTGCGCGTGATCGCAGCGACCCACCAGGACCTGGAAGGACGGGTGGCGCAGGGGCTGTTCCGCGCCGACCTGCTGCATCGCCTGGACGTGGTGCGCCTGCAGCTGCCGCCGCTGCGTGAGCGCCGCGAGGACATCGCGCAGCTGGCTACCACCTTCCTGGCGGCGGCCGCACGCCGGCTGGATACGCCGGCCAAGCGCTTGACCGCCGCTGCACTGCAGGCGCTGCGCGAGCACGACTGGCCGGGCAATGTGCGCGAACTGGAGAACGTGTGCTGGCGGATGGCCGCACTGGCCGCCGCCGATACCATCGGCGTGGCCGACGTGGATACCGCGCTCAACCGGGCACGCACCCGGCGCAGCAGCACCGGCGGCACCGACCCGGGGCAGTGGGAGGCGCTGCTGTCGGAGTGGGCGCGGCGGCAACTGGCGGAGGGCGTGGAAGGGCTGCATGCGCAGGTGCGCGAGCGCGTCGATCACGCCCTGCTGGACGCTGCCCTGCAGATCACCCACGGTCGGCGCGCGGAAGCAGCGGCGCGGCTGGGCCTGGGCCGCAACACGCTGACCCGCAAGCTGGGCGCAGGCCGCCGCCGCGGCCCCCATTGAACGGTCCCTGCACGCGATCCTCGCATCCGCTTGCCGAACCGTTGATCCCTCATGGACGATGCCGTCCGTAGTGTCACCTGCAAGGAGTCTTCGATGCGCCTGTTACCTGCCCTTCTTCCGCTGTCCGCCGCCGCGCTGCTGTCCGCGTGTGGCAGTACGCCGAAGCCGCAGCCCACGCCACCGCCGCCGGTCGTGACCAGTACCGCACAGCAGGCCGAGGCGAATCTGGCCCCGGCGTCGGCCAGCATCGTCAGTGGCCGGCTGGTGCTGAAGGTCGAACCGGCAGGCGTACATATCACCGGCCTGGTCGGTGGCCTGCAGCCGATGCAGCAGGCAGGCTTCCATATCCACGAGCGTGGTGATTGCAGCGCTGTGGATGCCAGCAGTGCGGGCAATCACTTCAATCCCGGCGGCGTCGCGCACGGTCGCGCCGGTGCCGGCACGCATCACCTGGGCGACATCGACAACCTGCGTGCCGATGCCCAGGGCCGCGCCAACGTCGACATCCACCTCAAGGGCGTTACTCTGGGCGGAGGCGCCGCCACCGATATCGCAGGACGCGCATTGGTCGTGCATGCCAATGCCGATGACTATCGCAGCCAGCCTGCCGGCAATGCCGGCGTTCGCATCGCCTGCGGCGTGATCCGCGTGACGCGCTGATCGCCGCCGGCCATCTTCCAAGGAGAGCATCCATGCGTCTGATCCATACTTCGCTGTTCGCGGCCATCGCCACCCTGGGCCTGGCGGCCTGCGGCAAGCCGGCCGACACCCCGCAGACCGAGACACCGCCGGCCGCGCCGGCCGAGAGCGCAACCACCGAACCGGCGCCCGCTGCAGAACCGGCGTCCACCGCCGATGCCTCGGCCACGGCCGAGCTGGCACCCACCCAGGGCAACGAGACCAAGGGCAGCGTCACCTTCAAGCGGGTTGACGGCAAAGTGCACGTCACGGGCCAGATCAGTGGCCTGAAGCCCGGCAGCGAACACGGTTTCCACATCCACGAGAAGGGCGACTGCAGTGCGCCGGACGGCACCAGCGCCGGCGGTCATTTCAACCCGGGCAAGCAGGACCATGGCAGCGTGGCCAGTGATCCGCACCACGGTGGCGACATGCCCAACATCAAGGCCGACGACAAGGGCGTGGCCACCATCGATGGCCCGGTGTCGAGCAACGTGAACATCGGCAAGGGCGATGATTTCGACATCATCGGCCGTGGCCTGATCGTCCACGCCGATCCGGATGACTACACCAGCCAGCCGACCGGCAACGCCGGTGCGCGCCTGGCCTGCGCAGTGATCCAGAAGGCCCCGTAAGGCCAGCCCCGCTGGATTGGAAAACGCCGGCGCAGGCCGGCGTTTTTCTTTGCATCGCTTTCTGTAGAGCCGAGCCCACGCTCGGCTGCTCTTCCGGCGGCCTGAGCCGAGCATGGGCTCGGCTCTACAACACGCGGCCGCCGTTTCCTTGTCAGCGCGCCAGCAACTCGCGCGCGTCCTGTCCCGCCTCGCAATGCACGAACAGCACCGGCACACCGTGTGCTTCCAGCACTGCCGCCATCTGCCGCTGGCGCATCAGGAACTGCTCATAGATGCCCTGCAGGCGATCGCAGTCGCCACTGTCATGATTGTAGTGGGCGCACCAGCCGGCCGGATCGAACAACGCCATGCGCGCCTCGCCATGGCTGTAGCGCAGCAACGGCTCCGGTGCGGCCTCGAGCCATTCATCCTCGCCCGGCGCCATGATCGCTGTCTCGATCAACGGCCACAGCGCGGCCAGGCCCTGGTTGTCGTACTGCATCGACATCATCGCGGCCAGGTCGTTCACGGTGAAATAGCGCGCATGCTCGATGCGGGCACCGAAACTGTTCTGCGCCATCAGCGCGGTATCGGCATGGGCCATGCCATTGGCCAGCAGCACCTCTTCCAACGCATCGGCCACCGCACGGGTGGTCGCCACATCACTGCCGGTCAGCAGGAACGGCAGCACACGCAGGCCGCCACCCACCAGCGTCGAATCGGCCTGGAACGGCAGCGGCACATCGCCATTGGCATCGGTACCGAAGGCCAGCAGCCGCGGGCCCTGGTTGCGGCCCGGCGCGCGCATCTGCAGTTCTTCCAGACGGCGATGGATCGGCCAGCCCGGGCGCAGCACTTCGGCCGGGTCGAAATGGGCGGCGGCCAGGACCAGGTCCAGCTCGGCCACGGCCGGTACCAGCTTGGACAGGTCTCGGCCGACGCGCTCGGCCAGTTCACCGGCCTGGTCTGCGCTGAGTACCGCCTGGCGGGGGATCTCGCCGCCGGCCAGCTCCAGGGCCAGCACGCCAAGGGCATTCATCGCGGGGTCGGGTTTGCTCATGGTTCCACGGTTGGCCCATCACAGGGCGGCAGCTACACTTGGCCCCATTATGCCTGCTCTGTCGTGCAGGCCATGTTGCAGACACCCTCATCCATGCCAGGTATCTCCATGCCCAACGCTCGTCCCGTCGCCATTCTCGGTGGCGTCCGCATTCCGTTCTGCCGCCAGAACACCGCGTATTCGGATGTCGGCAACCTCGGCATGTCGGTACGCACACTGGGTGCGCTGGTCGAACGCTTCGGCCTGCACGGCCAGCAGCTGGGTGAAGTGGCGATGGGTGCGGTGATCAAGCACTCCAGCGACTGGAACCTGGGCCGCGAAGCCACGCTGTCCTCCGGACTGTCGCCGCTCACCCCGGGCATCACCCTGCAGCGTGCCTGCGGCACGTCGCTGGACAGCATCATCACCGTCGCCAACAAGATTGCCCTGGGCCAGATCGAATCGGGCATCGGCGGCGGGTCGGACACCACTTCCGACGTGCCGATCGTGTACGGCAAGAAGCTGCGTGCACGCCTGCTGGCCGCCAACCGCGCCAAGAGCACCGGCGACAAGATCCGCGCGCTGACCTCCGGCTTCAAGTTCTCCGAGCTCAAGCCCGAGTTTCCGGGCGTGGCCGAACCGCGCACCGGCAAGAGCATGGGCGATCATTGCGAGGACATGGCCAAGGAATGGAACATCTCGCGTGACTCGCAGGACGAGTGGGCGGTGTCCTCGCACAAGAAGCTGGCCGCCGCCTATGAGCGTGGCTTCTTCAACGACCTGATCGCGCCGTTCCGCGGCGTGGAGCGCGACAACATCCTGCGCCCGGATACCTCGCTGGAAAAGCTGGCCACGCTGAAGCCGGCGTTCGACAAGGTGTCCGGCCGCGGCACCCTGACCGCCGCCAACTCCACGCCGCTCACCGATGGTGCCGCGGCGGTGCTGCTGGCCAGCGAGGAATGGGCCCGCGCCCACGGGCACGAGCCGCAGGCCTACCTGCGCGATGCGCATGTCTCGGCGGTCGATTTCGTGCACGGCGAAGGCCTGCTGATGGCACCGACCGTGGCCGTGCCTGAGATGCTCAAGCGCAATGGCCTGACCCTGCAGGACTTCGACATCTACGAAATCCACGAAGCGTTTGCCGCACAGGTGCTGTGCACCCTGCGCGCGTGGGAGAGCGAGGATTACTGCCGCAACCGGCTGGGCCTGGAGGCACCGCTGGGCCGCATCGATCCGGACAAGATCAATCTGCTGGGCTCGTCGCTGGCTACCGGTCACCCGTTTGCCGCTACCGGTGCGCGTGTGATCGCCACGGCCGCAAAGCAGCTGGCCGAACGCGGCGGCGGCCGCGCGCTGGTGTCGATCTGCACGGCAGGCGGCATGGGCGTGGTGGCGATCGTCGAGCGCTGATCGCTGCAGAAGGCTGTACATGGAAAAGCCGCCCGGATGGGCGGCTTTTTCGTTGCGGACCCGGTGGGGTGCCGACCCTTCGCCGGCACTGCACCGGTCAGGGAAGACGGGGGTTGCCGAACTCGTCGCGCTCTTCGTTGGCGTTGTACACCGGCGGTTGCGGCACCGTCGGCAGATCTTCCACGGTGGCGCGTGGCGGCACTTCATCGGCACCGGCCCCTGCCGTGCGCACCAGCGCCACACTGTCCTCGCCGCGCTGCAGGCGCAGCGCGTTGGCCAGGCACTGCGCGGCCAGGGCATGTTCACCCCGCTGGGCGAACAGCTCACCCAGCGCTTCCCAGGCCGGGGCACCGGCGCCGCTGGCGATCGCTTCGTGCAGGAACGTATCGGCAGCGTCCCATTGCTGCTGGGCCAGGGCGACGCGGCCCTGTGCCAGGCGCAGCGCCGCCGAATCGTCATGCACGTTGCGCCAGCGCTGCAGGTTGGCCTGGCGGGTGGCGAGGCGTTCGGCCGGCAGGCGGCCATACAGGGCCACCAGTTCGTCGTCCCAACGCTGGTCCAGGGCGTGCTCCAGCGCCAGCAGCGCCGGCTCGTCCCAGTTCAGCGCCACCGCGCGGCTGGCATAGGCGCCCACCACGTCGGGGGTCGGCCGCAGCGCTTTCGGCGTGGCTTCCCACTGCGCGGCCAACGCATTGACGTCGGCCGCTTCCAGCAGCGCCTGCGCGGCCAGGCGCGCTTCCAGTTCGCTGTTGGATTCGGCCGGCAGCACCTTGCTCTGACGCAGGGCGCCCAGCTGTCCATACGCTTCGTGCGCACGACCGGCGCGGGCCAGTGCCTCGGTGCGCAGCCACAGGCCACGCGGCGGAAGCGGCTGGATCGCGGCCACATCCAGCACGTTGATCGCGTCCACCGGCAGGTCGCGCGCCAGCAGCTGCTCGGCGCGCAGCAGCGCCTGCAGGGTGGCATCGGATTCACCCAGCCGCTGCAGCAGCGCCTCACCTGCGCTGGCGTCAGCACGTGCCTGTGCACTGCGCACGGCATTGGCCAGCGCCACCGCGCTCACTTCCGGATCCTTGGCGGCGCCGTCGAGCAGCTTTTCCGCGCGCTGCCACTGGCCGTGCTCGTAAGCCTGCAGGCCATCGATCAGGCGCACCCGGCCCTGCTTGCGGCGGTAGCGGCCCCACGCACGGAACGGTGCGGCGATCAGGCTCCACAGCAGCCACAGCACCAGCACTGCAATCACCGTCAGCAGCGCCACCTTCGGCAGGTTGCTGTGATAGTCGTAGCCGCCATAGCGCAGAATCACTTCGCCGTAGCGGTTGAGATCGTCGGTGCCGAGCCATTGCGCGGCGACCACACCAATGGCCACGGCCAGCAACAGCACGACCAGGGATTGCAGGGGTTTCATTCGGGTAGCCTCCGGTCGGTCTGGGTGCGCAGCTGTTGCAGGGTGCTGCCTAGGACGGTGTTGCTGGTCTGCAAGGGAAGCTCGCGCAAGGCCTGCAGTTCAGCACGCTGCGCGCGCAGGGCCGGTGAATCCGGCCAGCGCCGCTGTGCCCACTGCTCCACGCGCGACAGCGCGGCGTCACGGCCGGCACGGTCGCCGCGCTCGATCGCCGCCCGGGCCAGGGTCAGTTCCAGTTGCAGCGCATCGTCGGCGTTGCGCCGTTCGGCGGCGGTCAGCGGACCGTTCTGGCGGCTCGGGCTGATATCGACGAAGGGCGCCAGAGCGGCCTGCCACCACGCTCGCGTCTGGTCGCCGGCCGGCGTACTGGCCACTTGGGTCGGCAGCCCCTGCAGGGCGCCGGCCAACGCATCCAGTCGCTGCAGCGCCTGAACGCGGGGTCCGGCACCCAACGCATCGAGGGCATCGCGCTCCTGTACCAGCGCCTGGCGCAGGTTCAGGCCCTCGCTGTCGGGCAGCGCGGCCAGCGCGGTCGCGGCCTGTGCATAAAGACGGCGGGCACCTTCGACATCGTCGGCGTAGTTCAAGCGCTGTGCGGCCTGGGTCAGCAGCAGTTCGGCCTCGTCGCGCTGCACGGCCTGCCGGCCCTGGTTGGCGCTGTCGGCGAGCTTGGCGAGGTTTTCCTCCAGCAGCGCGCTGCGCTGCGACAGGCCCAGCATCTCGTCGCGCAGCACGCGGTTGGTTGCGGCCGCGTCCTGCAGGCGTTGGCTGGTTGCGCGCTGGTCGCGACGCAGCGCATCCAGCGTGGCCTCCAGGCCCTGCAACTGCACCGCCATCGTCCGCGACTGTGCTTCCTGCTCATGCTGTTGCTGCTGCCAGAAACGCCAACCGGCATAGCCCCCTGCACCGAGCACGGCCACCACCGCCAGCGGCAGCAGCCAGCGCAGGGAGCGGCGGGGTGGGGAAACGGGGGCGGTGTCGTTCATCAGGCTTCCTTGTCGGCGGCGTCGCCGGAAGGGTTCCGGCAGGCAGCGTCAAGCACAGCATCCCTGTTGCCGACGACAGCGGCAAGCGTGACCCACGTCCCTGTTCAGGTCGCTGCCGGCCCGGTGAGCGTGGTGTGTGCAGCGGCGATCAACTGCGGGGTGGTCGGCCCCGCGCTGCGTACCACCCGCAGGCCCAGCGCCTGCGCCTGCACGCCCAGCCGTTCGCTGGCGACCAGCGCGGTGGCATGGGCCTGCAGCCGCTGCTGCCACTGCGGCGACAGCTGCTCCCACACACGTTGCAGGGCTTCACCGCTGCTGACCGCCATCAGCCAGGGCGCAGAACACTCTCCCAGCCGTGACAGGGCGCGAGGCGACAGGCGCAGTGGTTGGCGCCGATAGACATCGGCACGTTCGATGCTGGCACCCGCCGCCTGCAGCCGGGCGGCAATCAGGCCCCGGCCACCGGGCGCGGTGACCAGCCCGATCCGCAGGCCCTGTACCGCCGCCAGTACAGGCAGGGCCAGCAACCCTTCGCTGTCCATCCGCTGCGGCGCGTGGACCTCGCTGATGCCGTGCGCCTGCAACGCGCGCGCGGTGCCCTCGCCGACCGTCAGCCACGGGCTGTGCTGCGCCGGGCGCAGCGGCAGCAGCGCGGCAGCCGCCGTGACGGCTGCGGGGCTGGTGAACACCACCCGATCGCAGTTCAGCGCGCGTTGCAGCTGGCGCACCACGGCAGGGCCCTGCAAGCGTTGCAGCCGCCACGGCGACAGCGCCACCAGCTGCCCGCCGAGCCCAGCAACGGCGCGGCGCAGCGCCGCATGCTGGCCCTGCGGACGCAGCGAGATCAGCGTCCAGCCCGCGCCGCGGCACGCGCTGCCAGTGGGTATCGTATGGTCATCCATTGCCTGCATTATGCGGGCCCGCCGTTGTCGTGGTTGCTGCTCCGATGTCCGTTGATGCCCTGAGCTCCTCGTTGGCCTCCCTGCAGGAGGTGCTGGACTGCATGCCTGCGGTCCGTGCCATGCAGATCCGCCTGGACGGCTATGCCGATGGCGTGCTGCGCATCACCGCGCCGCTGACGGCGAACGTCAACGACAAGGGCAACGCCTTCGGCGGCAGTCTGGCCTCGGTGCTGACCCTGTCCGGCTGGGCGCTGGTCAGCCTGCGCCTGCGCCTGGCCGGCCACGACGCCGAGGTCTACGTAGCCGACAGCAACCTGCGCTACCTGGCACCGGTCTACGAAGACCTGCACGCGCAGGCCGAGGCGGCCGAAAGCGGTGCCTGGGACACCTTCCTGGCCACCTTCCGCCAGCGTCGCAAGGCCCGCATCAGCATCATCGCTACCCAGCCGGCCGCCGACGGCCGGGCCGCTGCCGAGTTCAGCGGTCGCTTCGTTGCCTTCGCCAAAGGGTAGGATGGCAGGCTGACGCCCTGCGGAAACCCCTGATGCGCCGCCTCATCCAGATCCTGTTGAGTTCCCTGCTGCTGGTCAGCGCCATGGCCGGTGCCGACGAGCTGAGCCGCAAGCAGCGCAAGATGCTGGAAGAGACCCAGATCGCCTACGGGGCGACGATCCGCTGGGGCAGCATGGACGACGCCATCGGCTACCTGGATCCGGTGCTGCGCAAGGAAAAGCCGCCCACCGAGTTCGAGCTCAACCGTTATGCACAGCTGCGGGTGTCCTCCTACCGCGAGCGCAGCAGCGCCTCGCTGCCCGATGGCCAGGTCGAGCGCCGGGTGGAAATCGGCGTCATCAACCAGAACACCCAGGCCGAGCGCACCGTGGTGGTGACCGAGCGGTGGCGCTGGGATGCCGAGGCCAAGCGCTGGTGGCAGGCCGGTGGCCTGCCGGATCTGTGGCAGGGGCAGTGACGGGCCGCGTCCGGCTTGTGCGACAATCGGCGCCCGCTTATCGACCCGTGACCTGAGTGAATTACGAAGAGTTGCTGGCCTTTGCAGGCCGAAACCCGATGCTGTCCGCGGCCCTGGTCGGCCTGACCGTGGCCCTCATCGTCACCGAAATCCGCCGCCTGTTCCGGGGCTTCAAGGGCATCAAGCCCGCCGAACTGACCCAGCTGATGAATGCGGGCGGCACGGTGGTGGTGGACCTGTCCGCCAGCGGTGACTTCGAAAAGGGCCACATCGCCGGCAGCCGCAATGCGCAGGCCAGCGCGTTCGGCCCGGAGCACAAGCTCGTGGCCAGCGCCAAGCAGGCGCCGGTGGTTCTGGTGTGCCGAAACGGCAACGCATCGGAAACCGCCGCCAAGGCGCTGAAGAAGGCCGGTTTCGAAAAGGTCTTCGTGCTCGAGGGCGGCATTCCCGCCTGGCAGCAGGCCGAACTGCCGCTGGTCAAGGGCCGCAACTGATTGCCGCAGGTGGCGGATCCGGCCTTGTATGGGCCTGATGCCGCCCCCATCGCAGTAATTCGACCCTAGTTTTCATTGCATTCACCTGGAGTTACTGGAAATGTCCGAAGAGATCACCAACGGCGCCGCTGCGCCGGTCGATGCCGCTACCGGCCCCGCTTTCACCGTCGAGAAGATCTACGTCAAGGACGTCTCCTTCGAGTCGCCGAACGCACCGACCATCTTCAATGACCAGGTGCAGCCGGAGCTGCAGCTGAATCTGAACCAGCAGGTGCAGCGCCTGGGTGAGAACGCGTTCGAAGTCGTGCTGGCCGTCACCCTGACCTGCCAGGCCGGTGAGCGCACCGCCTACGTGGCCGAAGTGAAGCAGGCCGGCGTGTTCGGCCTGGTCGGCCTGGACCCGCAGTCGATCGACGTGCTGCTCGGCACCCAGTGCCCGAACATCCTGTTCCCGTACGTGCGCCAGCTGGTCAGCGATCTGATCCAGGCCGGCGGCTTCCCGCCGTTCTTCCTGCAGCCGATCAACTTCGAAGGCCTGTACGCAGAAACCCTGCGCCAGCGCCAGGAGCAGGGCGACGCACCGTCGCTGGCTGACTCCGAGCCGGCCGGCAACGCCTGAATCCGCCGCGACGTCACGGATGAGCACTACCGCTGACAAGATCGCCGTGCTGGGCGCCGGTTCCTGGGGAACCGCGCTGGCCAGCCTGCTCGCCCGGCACGGTCATCCGACCGTGCTGTGGGGGCGTGATGCCGCCGTGGTCGAGGCCATCGACCAGCGCCACGAGAATCCGCGCTACCTGCCGCGCATCCCGCTGCCGGACAGCCTGCATGCCACCACCGACCTGGCGTCGGCGGTGCACGGTGCCGCCTGGATCCTGGTGGTGACCCCGTCGCACGCGTTCAACGAGACCGTGCGCGCGCTGGCGCCGCTGCGTCCGGCCGGTGCCGGCGTGGCCTGGGCGACCAAGGGTTTCGAGCCCGGCTCCGGCCGTTTCCTGCATGAAGTCGCGCGCGAGATCCTCGGCGAGGACGTGCCGCTGGCCGTCGTCACCGGGCCGTCGTTCGCCAAGGAAGTCACCCAGGGCCTGCCCACCGCGATCACCGTGCACGGCGACGTGCCGGCGTTCGCGCAGACCGTGGCCGAAGCGATGCATGGCCCGGCGTTCCGTGCCTACACCGGCGACGACATGGTCGGTGCCGAGCTGGGGGGCGCGATGAAGAACGTTCTGGCCGTGGCCACCGGCGTTGCCGATGGCATGCAGCTGGGCCTCAACGCCCGTGCCGGCCTGATCACCCGCGGCCTCAACGAGATGCTGCGGCTGGCCGCGGCAATCGGTGCCAAGCCGGAAACCCTGATGGGTCTGGCGGGCCTGGGCGATCTGGTGCTGACCTGCACCGGCGACCTGTCGCGCAACCGCCGCCTGGGCCTGGCCCTGGGCCGCGGGCAGACGCTGCAGGATGCCGTGCGCGAGATCGGGCAGGTGGTTGAATCGGTGCAGACGGCCGATGAGGTGATGCGTCAGGCACGCCGACACGGCATCGACCTGCCGATCTCCGATGGCGTACGCGCCGTACTGCACGGCGAGCAGACCCCGGCAGAAGGCCTGCGCGCATTGCTGGCGCGCGAACAGAAGCCGGAGTATCCGGACACGCTGTTCAAGTAACCGAAAACCCCGGCCATGCGCCGGGGTTTTGTCATCAGGGAGTACCCCATGCGGGTGCCGGACCGGACACAGGCTCTGGTCGGTGCCAAGCTTGCTTGGCATCACGCGCGCAGCATATCCACGCATGGCGTGGATCCATTGCAACGCCCGATCACCGCGCCCGTGGCGGCGCGTTGCCGTTGTCCATGTCCGAGAAGATCAGCCAGGGTCCATCGCCCGCGCGCGTCAGCGTCAGCGTCAGCGTGAACTTTCCGGTATCGCCGACGTTGCCGCCAAACGTGTAGGCACCAATGATGTAGGCCGTGCTCCTGTCCACCGCGTACGCCAGCGCGCGCAGGCGCAGCGGGCTTCCGCCCTGTCCGGCGTAGGCGGCCGCGATTGCGTCGCGCCCGCGCACCGGCGGCTGGTGGCTTTGCAGGATGAATCCGTCTTCGGCGAACAGCGCCGCCAGTGCCTTGCCATCGCCGGCGCTCCACGCCCGCTCGTAGTCGCGCAGCACCCGATCCAGTGCCGCAGGCAGTGCCACGTCGGGCAGGCGTTCAGCGGGCGGCGGTGCGCTGCTGGCGTGCTGCGCGAGGGCAGGACCGGCCAGCAGCACGGTGGCAAGAAGGATCGCGGCATGGAAGGGGTGGCGCATGCGAAGAGTCCCGGGCGGTGGCAGAAGCCTGGCCGCAAGAATAACCACACGGGCCGGCCCCGGATCACGCGGCCGAGGGTGCGCGAAACCTCCCTGTCAGCCCGGACGCAGCAAGGTGCCGGCCTGCACTGACAGTGACAGGCAGGCCATCACCAGTCCTTCCATCACGCGATCGCCCACGTACTGCTCCTCCGGCCCGTTCTGCCGGACACGCTCGGCGGCCAGCAGCATCTCCAGCGCCACCCGCAGGCCGGCGTGCGCGCAGTCGGCATCGGCCAGCGCCAGCTGACGGCCAGGCAGCGGATGGCGTTCCGGCCAGGGCAGGCCATCGGCGGCTGCGCCGCTGCCGATCCGTTTCAGCGTGGCGATGAAGGTGTTGGGGTCGGACGGGGACTGTTGGGGGGTCGCATCGGCATCGTTGGCCGGCGCGCTGTCGGAATGCGGAGGGGGAAACTCGGGTGTGGTCATTGATGAGGCTCCGTGCAGGACAGACGGTAGCCGCCACGGATAAAGGTGGCGGGCGGAGACGTGGCTCGAAAACCGGGAGGTTGCTAGGCCGGCAGGCACAAGGCCTCCACGCTCCGCCCGCCATGGCCGGCGGACGCGTTGCCAGCCGGCACCACACGAGGTGACACCGGCTGGCAACCGTAATCAAGCAACTCCACGGGTTTTCGATGCCCGGCCACCTTTTGGGGTGGCACCGCATCTGTACCTGTGTCACTGCGCAACGCCAATGAGCCGAGTTGTATTCAACCCACGATGCTCGACGCTTTCAGCATCCTCGCACACGGTTAAGTAGTCGCAGACGTTGATGGCGCAAGGGCCTTACGCATTCGGGGAATTTGCGACAAGAGTCGTGGTTGAGTGCTTCGGGGCGCCGCGAAACTTGGACGATTGCGACAGCGCGCGCCAGAAGCAGGCATCGGCCCTCTACGACTGCCCGCGGTCACCCGCACCGCGCCTCTCGTACCAGCCTTCAGTACGGTTCACGATACGAACGACCGACAACATCACCGGCACCTCGATCAGCACACCGACAACGGTGGCCAGTGCGGCGCCCGAATGCACCCCGAAGAGCCCGACGGCGGTTGCGACCGCCAGCTCGAAGAAGTTGCTCGCGCCGATCAGCGCCGATGGGCCGGCCACGCAATGGGCGACGCCCAGACGACGGTTGAGCAGATAGGCCAGGCCCGAAGTGAAATAGACCTGGATCAGGATGGGCACAGCGATCAGCGCGATGACCAGCGGCTGCTCGACGATCTGCTGACCTTGAAAGCCGAACAGCAGCACCAGTGTCAGTAGAAGGGCCGACAGCGAAACTGGGCCGAGTCGGGTCAGCGCCAGCTGCAGACCGGCCTCGCCACTGCGCGAAAGCATCCAGCGCCGCAGCAGGGTGGCAACACCGACAGGTGCAACGATGTACAAACCCACTGACAGCAGCAGGGTGTCCCACGGAACAGTGATCGCGGACATGCCGAGCAGCAACGCGACCACCGGCGCATAGGCCACCACCATGATCGCGTCGTTCAGCGCGACCTGGCTCAACGTGAAGTTCGCATCGCCGCGGCACAGGTTGCTCCACACGAACACCATCGCGGTGCAGGGCGCGGCTGCCAGCAGGATCAGGCCGGCGATATAGCTGTCGATCTGGCCGGCTGGCAGCCATTCCGCGAAGAGGTGACGCAGGAATACCCAGCCCAGCAGTGCCATCGAAAAGGGCTTGACCGCCCAGTTGATGAACAACGTTACGCCGATGCCTTTCCAGTGCTGCTGCAACTGGCGCATTGCGCCGTAGTCGACCTTCAGCAGCATCGGGATGATCATCAGCCAGATCAGTGCCGCGACCGGCAGGTTGACCTTGGCCACTTCGGCGGACGCCAGTGCCGCAAAGGCGCCGGGCAGGAGGTGTCCCAGCAGGGTACCGGCCGCGATGCACAGCGCGACCCACAGGGTGAGGTAGCGCTCGAACAGGCGCATGCGCGCGGGCGCCGTCACGGTGTGCTGTCGGTCGGCTGCAACCGGCCGATCTGATCCAGAGCGTTCTGCATTGCCTCGCGGTCGGACCACAACGATCCGGGCAGATCGATCAACGCACGCAGCCGCGATTTCACGATGGCATGCGCGCGTGCAAACGCGGCTGCTTTCTCGGCATCGCTGCCTGCAACTGCGGCAGGATCCGGCTGGCCCCAGTGGCTGCGAATGAAGTCGCCAAACACCACCGGGCAGGCGTCTGCCGCGGCCGAATCGCACACGGTGATCACCAGGTCCATGGGCGCAGCATCCACGAACTCATCCCACGATTTGCTGCGCAGCCCATCGATGGTGATTCCTTCGGCCTGCAGCTGTGCGAGTGCGAATGGGTTGACCTGGCCGGTGGGGTGGCTGCCTGCACTGAATGCATTGAAACGTTCAGCGCCCCAGGCTCGCAGCGTGGCCTCGGCAAGGACGCTGCGGGCGCTGTTGCCGGTACAGAGGAACAGGACGTTGCGTGTCATGGTGCAGTCGTTGTGATGGCAGGAGGTTGGATCGGGCTTCAGCACTTGCATGCGGGCGCAGTGGGCCCGCACTCCTCGCTCGGCGAACCCGCACAGCAGTTGTGCGTGAGGTACTCGATCAAGCCGGTCATGGCGGCGAAGTTGGCGCGGTAACAGACATTGCGGCCCTGGCTCTCGTTCTCCACCAGGCCGGCCTGTACCAGCTCCTTCAGGTGGAAGCTGAGCGTGGCCGGTGGCACCTGCAGGGCCGCTGCGATGTCACCGGCCACGCGCCCCGCTGGACCGGCTTCCACCAGCAGGCGGAAGGCCGCCAAGCGGGTCGCGTGGCCCAACGCGGTGAGCGCGACGATTGCATTTGACGTTTCCATATTTCTAGAATAGTCGAATGAATAAGACGATCGCAAGTACCCAGCTGCCGAATCTGAGGGAAGCCTCGCTGCCCCAGCCCGACCCCAGCCTGCTCGCCGCGGGGAATCTGGGACCGCCCCGCATCCTGCTGCTCTACGGTTCGCTGAGGCCGCAGTCGTTCAGCCGCAAGCTGGCCCTGGAAGCCGAGCGGCTCCTGCAGCATCTGGGTTGCGAAACCCGGGTGTTCGATCCGCATGCGCTTCCGATGGTGGACAGCGTGGACAGGAGCCATCCCGAAGTGCAGCGGCTGCGCGCGTGGTCGCAGTGGTCTGAGGGGCAGGTGTGGGTCAGCCCGGAACGGCACGGTACCGTCACCGGCGTGTTCAAGAACCAGATCGACTGGCTGCCGCTGGAGGACGGCAGCGTGCGGCCCACGCAGGGCAGAACGTTGGCCGTGATGCAGGTGAGTGGCGGCTCCCAATCGTTCAACACCGTCAACACCCTGAGGGTGTTGGGGCGCTGGATGCGCATGCTGACCATCCCCAACCAGTCTTCGGTGGCCAAGGCCTGGCAGGAGTTCGATGAGGACGGACGAATGAAGCCCTCGCCATACTACGACCGGGTGGTGGATGTCATGGAGGAACTGGTGAAGTTCACCCTGTTGACGCGGGGCCGGGCGGACTACCTGGTGGATCGCTACAGCGAGCGCAAGGGCGACGCTGCAGCGGCAGTGCTGGCGCAGGCCGCAGGGGCGACGACCGCAGCCGGCACCGGGTGACGGCACTGCGCGACGCCTCCCGGGTGCACCCGCCTCAGCTGGCAGCCCCCATCCGGCTGTGCCCCTCAAGGCGAGCCGCCGACAGATACCGGCAGTAGCGGCCGATGAAGATGCCGGTGAATCCACCGGACAGCAGCAGGTAGGCAGCGCTGAAACCTGCGTTGGCGCTCAGCGCGGGCGACACTGCGAGCGCCGTTTCGAAGCCATACTTCACCAGGAACGTGATGAGCAGCAGCGGCAGCAGGCTGTAATCCGCGCTGCGCCACAGCCGTCCCGTCGCACTGTTCATGGCTACACGCGCCCGGCGCAGCAACAGCCAACCCAGGCCCGTTCCTGCGCCGATGCCGACCAGCCACTCGCCCCAGGCCGACCACGATGCGCCGTAGCGGTGGCTGATGGACCACACCCCCCATGCCGTGAACACCGCCGGCACGATCGCCAGCGTAGGCAACGAGGTTTCGCCGGGCTTCATGGCCGCGATGCCCCGGGTGATGAGAAACACCATCAGCACCCAGACCCAGATCGGAGTATGCGAAAGGAGTTGCTGGAACAGGCTCATGACAGGTCCCCTTGGTGAGTGCCGGCGCAGTGGTGCCGGGCTGTGACGCCTAC
Organism: Stenotrophomonas sp. 112478_Sma; assembly: GCF_056479905.1. Taxonomy (NCBI): domain Bacteria; kingdom Pseudomonadati; phylum Pseudomonadota; class Gammaproteobacteria; order Lysobacterales; family Lysobacteraceae; genus Stenotrophomonas; species Stenotrophomonas sp. 112478_Sma. The sequence goes on from NZ_CM151072.1 coordinate 198,578, forward strand.
TATTCGCGCCGGAGCCTTCCCGAACCAGTGACAGGTGTCAGCCGCCTGAAGGGACATGACGGGTAGGTGGCGCTGGCATGCAGCAGCATGCTGCTGTCGACCAGCCCCGGAGTTCCCTGAACAGCAACTTCATTCATGTACCGGTCAGTTCAATATTCAGGGCTGATTTCGCCAACAAACGGATAATTCACACCTGTCGACCGCCTCTCCTCTCTCCCCCTCCCGGGAGGCGGACGACGAAACCAAAATAATTAAAGGTGTGTCCCGATGAACAAGAATTCGCTGCTTGCCCTGGGTCTGCTGGCTGCCCTGCCGTTCGCTGCATCGGCTGCCGATGGCCTGTCGTACAACTACGTTGAAGGCGGCTACGTGAACACCGATGCCAAGGGCGGCGACGCCGATGGCTGGGGCGTGAAGGGCTCGGTGGCCGTCCACCCGAACTTCCACATCTTCGGCGACTACAGCGCGCAGGAAACCGACCGCTTCAAGAATGACGTCGACCAGTGGCGCCTGGGTGTCGGCTACAACTACGGCATCGCACCGAACACCGACCTGGTGGCCCGCGTGGCCTATCAGAAGTACGACGAGAAGCGCGGCCTGGACTTCAATGGCTACTCCACTGAAGTGGGCGTGCGCACCGCGTTCAACCCGTACCTGGAAGGCTACGCGCTGGCCGGCTACGAAGATTTCAGCAAGAAGCACGGCTACAACCCGGACGGCGAGTTCTACGGCCGCGTCGGTGCCACCGCCAAGTTCAACCAGAACTGGGGCCTGAGTGGCGAAGTGAAGCTGGCCAAGGCGGGCGACCGCGAGTGGTTCGTCGGCCCGCGCTTCACCTGGTAAGAAACGCTCTGTCGTTAGTGCGTGTAACTGGCGTGTGACTCTCTCTCTCTCCCGCACGCCATCGAAGCCCGGCCTAGCGCCGGGCTTCACTTTTCTGCGCCCCAAGTGGCAGGCGCGCGACTGAGAACCGCTCCGTCGCAGCGGAAGCCGTTCCGCTATGATCGCCCGCACATCGCTGCGCCATGCGCGATGCGCCCGCCTCAAGCCCGCAGGAACTGCCGTGAATTCCCAGCCCGCACCGATCACCGCCCTCAATCACACGCTCGACAACGAGCCGCAGCAGATCACTGCGCCGTTGACCCACTCGGCCGCCTTCCTGGTGCTGAAGGTGAAGGATGATGCGGACTCGATCGCGAAGGTGCGCGACGTGCTGGTCAGCACCGATGACCTGATCAAGAACACGGCCATCCGGGAGATCGAACGGACCTTCACCTGCAATGTGGCGATCGGCCACCGTGTGTGGCAGCCGCTGGTTGGCAGCACGCCGCCGCGCGAGCTGCATCCGTTCCGCGAGATCAAGGGCGCCACCCACACCGCGGTGTCGACCCCGGGCGATCTGCTGTACCACATCCGGGCACGCACGATGGACCTGATCGTGGCGTTCGAGCGCAACCTGCTGATGGCGTTCGGCGATTCGGTGGAGACGGTCGATGAGGTGGCCGGCTTCCGCTATTTCGACGGCCGCGACCTGCTCGATTTCGTTGACGGCACCGCCAATCCGGAAGGGTTGTCGCTGCCGGACGCCACGATCGTCGGCGACGAGGATCCCGCGCATGCCGGCGGCAGCTACGTGGTGGTGCAGAAGTACCTGCACAACCTGGACGCATGGCGCGCGCAGAAGACCGAGGTGCAGGAGGCGATCATCGGCCGCACCAAGCACGACAACACCGAACTGGACGATGCGCCGGCCGACGCGCAGAAGTCGCACAAGACGCTGTGCACCATCGAGGACGCCGACGGCGAGCACGACATCCTGCGCGACAACATGCCCTTCGCCAATCCGGGGCGCGGTGAGTACGGTACGTACTTCATCGGCTACACGCGCCGCCTGTGGGTGATCGAGAAGATGCTCGAGCGCATGTTCATCGGCAACCCTGCGCCGCTGCATGACCGCATCCTGGACTTCTCCACCGCAATGACCGGCGTGACCTTCTTCGCGCCTTCGCGCAAGGTGCTGGCCGACCTGGGCGGGTGATGCCTGCCCGCCATCTGCCTGTCATCCGCGCCGCCGACGATGGAGCGCTGGACGACTGCATGAGGGTGCTGCCATGGAATCCGTACTTCGCGCCGACCGCCGCCGCTGGTGGCGACCGCTGGCATCGCTGATCGGCCTTCTGGCGCTGGGCGGCGCCAGGGCCGTCTCGGCCGAGGAGGCTCCACCGCACTGGATGGCCTACGCCGCCACGGCAGGCAGTGAGCTGCAGCAGCGCCTGCAGCAGGAGCAGGACCCGAAGGTGCAGCGCGTGCTGGCCTGGCTGCAGGCGCACCCACAGGTGCCCACGCCGCTGCCGGTCAGCCTCTGGATCGCAGCCGATGGCCGCATCGCGAAACTGGAATTCGACAGCCTCGGCGATGCACAGGCGGACGCGGATCTGCGCGCGACGCTGCAGTCGGCGCCGCTGTCGTCGGCGCCACCGGCCGACATGCGCCAGCCGTTGCGGTTGGGGCTGGTGCTGCAGCCGAAGTGAAGTGCACTACGCGGCACTACCGCGCCGGCAGCAGCTCGCGCTCCCGCGCCGCCGCACTCCAGGCGCGCAGGCCGAATACCGCCAGCCCCAGGAAGAACACATACAGTGCGGCCGTGACGTGCAGCGACTTGAACAGGTACGCGCCCACGTAGACCACGTCCACCCCGATCCACACCCACCAGCACGCCACATGGCGGCGCGCCTGCCACCACTGGCCGACCAGGCTCAGGGCGGTCAGCATCGCGTCCAGCCATGGCAGCGCGGCATCGGTGAAGGTGTGCATGACCGTGCCCAGCGCCACGCCGCCGCACAGGCCGATGATCAGGTCACGCAGCAGTTTTCCGCGTGCCAGGGGCACGATGCGGATGCTGCCCTCATCGGCGGCGTGCTGGCGCCAGTTGATCCAGCCATAGACCAGGAAGCCGGCGAAGGCGACCTGCAGCAGCGTGTCGGAGTACAGCCTGGCCTCGGCGAACACCAGGCCGTACAGCGCCACCGACAGCAGGCCAACCGGCCACGCTGCCAGCCGCCGGCGCGCCATCAGCCATACGCCCAGCACGCTGCACAGCGCGGCGGTCCACTCGAGCACGGCGCCGCTCACAGCGCGAACGTCACCGACAGGCGTGCCTGTCGCGGTGCGCCGGGGAACAGGTAGTAGTCACCGCCGCTGCTGCCGGTGTCGCGCCAGTAGAAGCGGTTGAACACGTTGTCCACCGACAGGTTCCAGGTCACGGCGCGCTCATGCACGCGGTGGCGGAAGCGCAGGCCGGCATCGAACACCGAATAGTCCGGCGCGCGTACGCCGCCGTCGGCACGGGCCACATTGGCGGCGGCATAGCGCCAGCCACCGGTGACATCCAGGCCCTGCACGAACGGCAGTGCGTAGGCCAGATGCACACTGGCACGCACCTTCGGCACGTTCACCAGCTGATGGCCTTCCTGGCCCGGCGTGCCGGTATCGCGTGCCCGCGCCTGCAGCACGCTGGCGCTGGCGACGATCTGCAGCGCATCGGTCAGCTGGCCGTTGGCGGTCAGCTCCAGGCCGGTATGGGTCTGCGTGCCGCGCTCGACGAAGGTGTAACCGGCATCGCTGTCATCCGGCATGGCGTACTGGTAGGGCTGCGAGATGCGGAACAGCGCGGCGCCCAGGGTGAGCGACGCAGCCGGCACGTACTTGACGCCGGCTTCCAGCTGCCGTGACTGCACCGCCGGCAGGAAGGCATCGGCGTTGGAGGTCCAGAACGGTGCCTCCTGGCCCAGCGCAATGCCGCGCACATAGCTGGCGTACGCATTGAGCTGGTCGGTGGCCTTCCATACCAGCGCGGTCTGCGGCAGGAAGCGCGACAGCCGGCTGTGCCGCTGCGGCGTGCCGCGCTTGTCGTAGGCGCGCTCGTCCAGGCGGACGAAGCGGCCACCGGCCAGCCACTGCCAGTCATCGCCGAACTGCATGCGGTCCAGCGCGAACACGGCGGTCTGGCGGCTGTCCAGGCGCCGCGCGGACGGGCCGGGCATCAGCGGCGAGGGCTCGTACACCGGCACCTGCGTGTCGTGGATGTTGCTGCTGCCTACGTACTCGTTGACGCTCGGTCGCCGGTCCACCGTGCGGCGGAACGTGTCGGCGCCGACCGTCAGCTGGTGGCCGACGCTGCCGGTGTCGAAGCGGCCACGCAGCTCGGCGCGCGCCTGCTGGTTGCGGCGCGTATCGTCCGGACTGCGGTAGTCGTAGATGTCGTAGTCGCCGTTGGGGGCGAAGTAGTTGCCGGGCACGCTGCCATCAGCGCATGCGTCGGCGTAGTAGCAGCCATAGGCGAAGGCGACGTTGTCGTCGATCACCGAGCGGCTGTGGCCCACCGACAGCCGCGACTGCCAGCGCTCGTTGAAGTCGTAGGTGTGTACGGCGGTGATGTTGGTGCTGGCGATCTCCACCGGGCGCTGCCACGGCTGATAGCCCAGCAGGTGCTCGCGGTCGACGCCACGAGGCAGCTCACGTGCGCCCAGCAGCTGGTAACCGGACACCGAGCGCTGCGAACTGGTCTGGTAGTTGGCGTCCACTTCCAGCTTGCCGCGCTCGCCGATCAGCCAGTCCGCTGCAAGCGAATAGAAGTTGCGGCGGCCGTCGGCGTGCTCGACGTAGGACTCGCTGCCCTCCCAGGCGGCATTGAGGCGGATGCCGAAACGCGGCGTGATCCAGTGGCCGACATCGACGGCGGCATAGCGCGAGCCTTCCGAATCGGTGCCGAGGGTAGCCGTGCGCACTTCGGCCGGGCGCTTGCCGATGTAGTTGATGATGCCGCCGGGTGCCATCACCCCCGCGGCGAGGCCGGCTTCACCCTTCAGGATCTCCACCGCCTGCACGTTCTCCAGCGCCAGCCGCTGTTCGCCGGCGATGGCCAGGCCGTTGAAGCGGTAGCCGGTGGCGGCATCGAGCGCGAAGCCGCGGATGGCGACGTTCTGGTAGTAGCCCACCGGCGCGTAGGCATCACCGAGCGAGGCGTCATTGCTTGCCAGTTCGGACAACGAGCGCACCTGTCGACGGTCGAGGTAGTCGCGTTCGAGCACGTTCACCGAGGCCGGGGTGTCCTTCCAGGAGCCGGCGCCGAATGCACTGACCCGCGCGCTGTCGGCCGCCGGCCTGCCGGCCTGCACGCGGACCGCTGCCAGCTCGGTGGGCGAACGTTCGCCGCTGTCGGCTGCCACGTCGGGGGAGGCTCCAGCCTCGCTGGCATGCAGCGGCAGCGCGGCACAGAGGGCGAGAGCGAGCAGGGTGGGACGCAGGCAGCGGTTCATTCGATTCGTCTTCGGACAACAGGGGAGACGAAGCGACGGCGCGCAGGTGCACCGGCCCGGAACGGGGGTGTGGCTGCGGCTCAAAGCTCCCTACGCCGGTGCAAACCGGATCAGGTTCCAAGGGACTCTCTCAGCCTGCAGATCCAGGCACCCCCGCTTCAGGCCGCTATTTCACTACAGATGGCAGGGATTTGCGAGCCGATGCCCTTCAGGCGGCGGCATGCAGCGCCTGCAGCAGGGCCTGGCCGGGTGCGCTGGCGAACCACGCGGCATGGCCCAGCATGAAGGGATACCAGGCGACATCGGCGTTCGCCGTCGAGCCGGTGATGCCTTCGAAGTACTCCACTTCGGACAGTGCGAAGTCGAAGTGGACCATCGGCAGCAGGTCCGCCAGCAGGTGCAGGCGGGTGGCCGACAACGGCAGCACTTCGCGGTAGCCGTCGAGCAGCGCCAGCGCGATGTCGATGCGCACCGCCTCATGGCCCCGCTCCAGCTCCAGCCAGGCCACGGCATTGCGCTCGATCGCGGTGGCCAGGTCGAACAGCGCGCTGGTGGGTGAGGCGAGGCCGAAATCCAGCACGGTGCTGACGTCGTCGCCGCGCCACAGCAGGTTGGACACATGCCAGTCGTTGTGCGCCCACAGCGGCGGCTCGGCGGACAGGCGCTCGGCCAGGCCGGCATGCCAGGGCAGGACGTCGCGGCGCAGCTGCGCCTGCCACGGAATCCGCGCCAGGTAGCGCGCCAGTCCCGGGCGGTCGGGAAGACCCGCTTCCAGCGCGCTGATGGGGTCGGCGGCGCGGATCAGCTCGTCGCGTGCCACTAGGACATGCGTGCTGCGCTGTGGGGCCTGGTAGCTGGCGGCGGCCTGATGCAGCCGGGCCAGCATGCGTCCGGCAGAATGCGCCCGTGCGATGTCCGTCAGCAGCGTCCAGGAGGCGGCGTCGCGGTACAGATCGTCACCCACCCCCGGTGAATGCAGTTCATAGGTCCAAGGCCCATGCTCGATGGCGCTGTCGCCTCCGGCGGTGGGCAGAACCTTCACCACCGGCACGCCGGCAGCGTCCAGATGGGCGATGAAGCGGTGTTCCTCCTGCAGGCAGGCGGCACTGCGCACGCTGCGGTGGTGGCGCTTGATGAACACCCGGCCGCGGGTACCCTCGACCAGCGCGGCGGCCGACAACGGCCGGGGGCTGTGCCAACGCAGGGCGCTGTCCGCGTCCAGCACCGGATAACGGCGGGCCAGCCAGGCAACCTCGGCTGCATCGATCGCGGGCCAGTCGGCAGCGACCTCATCGTTGTTGAGGCCCTGCACGCGGTGGGCGGTGGAGGTCATGCGGGGGCCGGGGGCAAAGGAGTCATCCAGGGCTGCGCATTCAACGCCATGGACGGTCCGGACGCAAACGGGCGGGTCATCGACCCGCCCGTTGCCGGTGATGCCGGGCAGTGCCGGCGAGGGTTACCAGCCGCGGTGGCGACCGCGGTCGTGGTAGTAGCGGCGGTCGCTGTCGCGCCAGCGGCGGTCATGACCGCGGTCCCGATAGCCATAGCCCCGGTCGTAGCCGCGGTCGTAGCGGCGGTCATAACGACGGTCGTGGCGGTCCGGGGTGGTCAGGTTGCCGATCGCGCCGCCGGCCACGGCACCGCCGACGGTGGCGGCCGGATCGCCGTTGGAGATCAGGTGGCCGGCGACGCCGCCCACCACCGCACCGACGACGGTGCGCTTGTCCTTCCTCGACATGGCGCTGGCGTCGCTGACCACGGCGACACCGGCCAGCAGGGCCAGGGCCATCGCCACGCCACGGAAGCTGAGAGCGGAAGTACTGAGCATGTTCGGTTCTCCTGTAGGGGCATGCCACGGTGGGCAGGGAGGGCGCGGGCGCCCTGGCTGCCGTAGTGACCACGCTGGCGCCCGGAGATTGCCGGAACATTGCGTGGGCCACTGGGCGGCGTGCGTATTCATCTAGCGTCAGGCGGCATGAAGCCTGCCTGAAAGTTCAATGGCCGGATGGACAGGATTCAGATTTTGCCGTCACGCAGATAGTCGAACAGCTCCGCATCGCCTTTCAGGCCCAGCTTCAGCATCGCATCGCCCTTCTGCCGGCTGATGGTGCTGACGCTCTTGTGCAGCTGCACCGAGATCTCCTTCACCGTCATGCCGGTGCCGAGCAACCTCAGCACCTCCAGTTCGCGCGGCGACAGCGGTTTGCCGTCGCCTTCGCGCATGCGCCAGCTGCCGGCGGCCTCGACCCGCTCGCGCAGGCTGCGGCTGATATACAGCTGGCCGCGGTTCACCGCCTGGATCGCCTGCGGCAGCTCGTCCATCGACGAACTCTTGTCGACCAGGCCGAGCACGCCGCTGTCGAGCACCATGCGCAGGATCGCCAGGTTGCTGGAAACGCTGAGCATCAGCACCTTGAGGTCGGGATGGCGGCGCCGGATCATGCCGATCATGGCGAAGCCATCGGCCTGGGGACTGCCGGGCATCGAATAGTCGGTGACCAGCAGGTCGCATGGCTGGCTGGTCAGCAGCGCCATCAGCGCCTGGGCGCTGTCGGCTTCACCGACGACCTGGCCAACGCCGCTGGACTCGATGACGGCGCGGGTTCCGATACGGACCACGGGGTGGTCGTCTGCGATGATGATGCGCAAGCTCATGCTCTAGTATGACCACCGGGCACGCCGGACCGCGACCATCGCGGCTCCTGGCAGGATTCTAGGAGATCAACGCCGATGCGTAGCTGGGCTGTTCGCGGGCGGGTCCTGCTGCTGGCCATGTTGGGTCCTGCCGTCGCTTGGGCGCAACTCGCGCCCGGCCCATTGCCGTTAAGTCCCCTGCAACGCGAATACCTGACCGCGCACCCTCGCATCGTCGTCGGGCAGTATGACAGCGGTTGGCCCCCTTTCGAGTCGATCCACGAAGGCCAGCAGGTCGGCCTGGGACCGGACTACTTGTCGCTTTTGGCTCGTCGTTTGGGCGTGAAAGTCGAGGCACGCCGCTATCCGGACTGGACATCCGTGCTGGACGCGGCATGCCGGGGCGAGATCGATGTGGTCATGAACATCGGCCTGAGTGCCGACCGAACCCGTTGCATGGTCTACACCTCGGCCTATGTCGAAGCGCCGCTGGCGGTGGTCGGACGACCTGGAGACCTGCGTGCTTCGGAGATGCCGGATCTTGACGGACTGCGCGTCGTGATCGAGCAGGATTTCCTGACCGCACCGCAGGTGCGTGCACGATTTCCACGCGCTCGACAACTTGTCGCAAATGGCACTTTGGCGGCGTTGCAGATGGTCAGAGACGACAAGGCCGACGTCTATATCGGTAATGCCTATGTCGCCACCGAGCTGATCGCGGCCCATCAGCTGAAGGGAGTGGTGCTGCTGCGGCCCAGCGATCTGCCGCCGGAGCGGGCGCACTTCGGCGTCCCCAACAGCAAGCAACCGCTGGCCGAGGCACTGGATCTTGCGCTGGCTGCCACCAGCCAGGCGCAGCGGGACGCGCTGGCCCAGCGCTGGCTGCGGCCTCCGGAATGGTCCGCGTCGGCGCAGCTGGCCCTGAGCCAGGCCGAAAAGCGCGTGCTGCAGCAGCCGTTGAAGATCACCTTCGCGCCCAATGCCGCGCCGCTTTCGTTCACCGACGACGACGGCCAGCCCAGCGGCCTGACCAGCGAGTACCTGCGGCGGCTGATCCAGGTCGGCGCCAACCTGAAGGTGGAAACCAGCCACGACTGGTTCGAGGTGCGCGAGAAGGCGCTGCAGGGTGAGGTGCAGGCGGTGATGGGCATTCCCACCGATTCGCGCTACCTGGGGCCGGACTGGGTGTTCAGCCAGCCCTTCATCAGCGTGCCGAGTGTGATCGTCGGCACGCGCGACAGCCCGGCGATCCTGGGGCTGGCCGATCTGCAGGGCAAGCGCGTGCTGCTGTCCGACCCGGAACGCCTGCGCGGCTACGTGCTGCAGCAGGCACCACGGGCAAAGATCATTCCCGCGCGCAGTGGCGAGCAGGCGTTGCAGCGATTGGCCAATGGCGAGGCCGATGCCTACGTGGGCAACCTGGTCCTGGTCGATCACCTGTTGCGCAACCGCTTCCCGGGCCGTCTGCAGATCCTTGCGCCGGCCGGATTCGGCGACCAGCTGGCGCTGGCTGTCGACCGTCGCCATGCCGCCCTGGCGACCACCTTCGACCGCCTGCTGCTGCAGATGTCACCGCGGGAGCATGAGGCGCTGCGGGGCGACTGGCTGGCCGTGGAATATCGCAGTGGCGTGGACTGGGACGCCGTGCTGCATTGGGGGCTTCCGCTGCTGCTGGTGCTGCTGACCGGGGCGGTGGTGCATGGCGTCGGTCACTGGCGGCTGCGCCGGGAGGTGGCCGGTCGCCGCCATCTGGAGCAGCGCCTGGCCGAGGTCACCGACAATCTGCCTGCGGTGGTCTACCAGGCACGTCGAGACGCGGACGGCAGCCTGGCCTTCCCCTTCATCGCCGGCGACCTGCAGGCACTGTTCGGCATTCCGCGGCAGCGTGCCGAGCAGGATGCGCAGGCGCTGCTGGCGCGGATCGAGGACACCGACCGCCAGGCCGTGCTGCAGGCCATCGACCAGGCGGCCCGCCAGTTCGCGCCGCTGGCCTTCGAGTTCCGCCTGCTGCCGGGTGATGACGGCACGCCCGCGCGCTGGGTACGCAGCCAGGCTCACCCTTACGCCACCGAGGCCGGCGCCGTCACCTGGAGCGGCTACTGGGTGGACGTGACCCAGGCACGCGTACAGGCCGATGCGCTGGCGGCGGCCAAGATCGAGGCGGAACAGGCGGCCGAGGCCAAATCACGCTTCCTGGCCACGATGAGTCATGAGATCCGCACGCCGATGAGCGGTGTACTGGGCATGCTGGAAGTGCTGGCGCACTCGCCGCTGGATGCAGAACAGCAGCGCATCCTTGCCGTGATCGAGGATTCTGCGCAGATGCTGCGGCAGATCCTCGATGACATCCTCGACTACTCGCGCATCGAAGCCGGCGCGCTGCGCCTGGAACCGGTGCCATTGTCACTGCGGACCCTGCTGGAAGGCGTGTGCCGGCTGATGTCGGCGCAGGCCAGCGCGCGTGGCCTGGCCCTGCACGTGCAGATCGATCCGCAGCTTGCTCCGGCGCATGAAGTGGATGGCGTGCGCCTGCGGCAGATCGTCTTCAACCTGCTCAGCAATGCCATCAAGTTCACCGCGCAGGGCGATGTGTGGCTGCGGCTGGAGGTGCTCGGGCCGACCACCGCCGATGGCAGTCAGCCGTTGTGCCTGAGCGTCATCGATACCGGCATGGGCATCGCGCCGGAACAGCTGCAGCACCTCTTCGCGCCGTTCACCCAGGCCGGTGCATACATCCAGCGCGACCACGGCGGAACCGGCCTGGGCCTGAGCATCTGCCAGCGGCTGGTGCAGATGATGGACGGCACGTTGACGCTGCAGAGCACGCTCGGCGAGGGCACCCGCGCGGAGGTCCGTCTGTCGCTGGTGGAAGCCGGCATCGAGGACGTCGCCGTGCTGGCGAGCGAGCACGAGCAGGCGGCGCTGCTGCCGACCGCGCTGCGCCAGAGCCGCGTGCTGGTGATCGAGGATCATCCGACCAACCAGGCGATGATGGCCTGGCGGCTGCAGCAGCTGGGCCTTCCGCACGTGCTGGTGAGTGATGGCCAGCAGGCGCTGGACCGGTTGGCGTCGGAACGCTTCGACCTGGTGATCACCGATTGCCGCATGCCGGTTCTCGATGGCTTTGCGTTCACCCGCCTGCTGCGCGAGCGCGAAGGCCGCCAGGGCCAGGCGCGCATGCCGGTACTGGCATTGACGGCCAGCGTGCTGGACGACGACGCGCGACGTTGCCGCGAGGCCGGCATGGATGAGGTGCTGGCCAAGCCTTTGTCGCTGGCTACGCTGCGCGCGGCGTTGATGCGATGGCTGCCGCAGGCGTCCGTGGCACCGGAGGCGACCGCCGAGTCGCCCGCAGCGGTGGAGGGCGACGCATCGCTGGACCTGGCGGGCCTGCAGCGGCGCTTCGGTTCGCATGCGGTCGCCGTGCAGCTGGCCGCCACCCTGCTGCAGGCCAGCGAGGTGGATATCGCGGCCGTGCAGCGTGCGGTGCAGGCCGGCGACCGCGAGGCCGCCGCCCTGCACCTGCATCGCCAGGCCGGGGGGCTCGGGGCGGTGGGTGCGCATGCGCTGGCAACGCAGGCCAATGCCCTGGTCGAACGCCTGGAAGACGCCGGAGAAGTGGACAGCGCGCCGTTGTTCGCCGAAGTCCAGGCGTTCCTGTCACGCCTGCAGCAGCAGCTGCAGGGGCTGTCTCACTGAGCGGACTGCTGCTGCAGGTAAGCGATCACCAGCGCACGTCGTTCGGCGCTGGGAAACGCGTTGTACATGCGCGTGCCGGGCACCTGCTGCGTTGGTGACTGCAGGAAGGCATCCAGGGTCTGCGCGGTCCAGACGATATCGGCCCGGCGCATGCCCTGCGAATAGCCATAGTCGGGCAGGCTGCCAGCGCGGCGTCCGATCACACCGTGCAGGTTGGGGCCGAACCGGTGGATGCCACCGGCCTGCACCGTGTGGCAGCCCGCACACAGTTCGAACGCGCGCTGCATCGCCTGTTGTCGCGCCTGCTCAGGTGTGGCCGGTGGCGTGGCCGTGCGCTGGCAGCCGCTGCACGCCAGCAGCAGGACGAGGGCAGGGAGCAGACGGAAGGCACGCATGGGCGGAGAGGATAGCCGTGGCCGCCGCGGGCCGGGCTGCGACACGCGGTCGCAGCCCGCTGCGGTCACATGCCCGAGTAGTTCGGGCCGCCGCCGCCCTGGGGGGTCACCCAGACGATGTTCTGGGTGGGATCCTTGATGTCGCAGGTCTTGCAGTGCACGCAGTTCTGCGCGTTGATCTGCAGGCGTGCGTTGTCGGCTTCGCCAACGAACTCGTACACGCCGGCCGGGCAGTAGCGCGCTTCCGGGCCGGCGTACTCGGCCAGGTTCACCTTCACCGGAATGCTCGGGTCCTTCAGGGTCAGGTGGCTGGGCTGGTTCTCGTCGTGGTTGGTGCTGCTCAGGAACACCGAACTGAGACGGTCGAAGGTCAGCACCCCGTCCGGCTTCGGGTAGCTGATGCGGGTGTGCTGGGCCGCCGGCTCCAGGCAGGCGTGGTCCGGCTGCGTACGGTGCAGCGTCCACGGCGGGTTGCGCACGCCCAGCTTGGGCAGCAGCCACTGCTCCACACCGGTCATCAGCGTGGCCACGGTCTGGCCCTTCTTGAACCACTGCTTGAAGTTCTTTGCCTGCTGCAGTTCGGTGAACAGCCAGCTGGCTTCGAAGGCCTGCGGATAGGCGCTCAGTTCATCGTGCTGGCGATCGGCGGCCAGCGCGTCGAACGCGGCGTCGGCGCACAGCATGCCGGTCTTGATCGCGGCATGGCTGCCCTTGATGCGGCTGGCGTTGAGATAACCGGCCTCGCAACCGACCAGCGCGCCACCGGGGAACACCGTCTTCGGCAGCGACAGCAGGCCGCCGGCGGTGATCGCACGCGCGCCGTAGCCGATGCGGGTACCGCCTTCCAGGTGCTTGCGGATCTGCGGATGGATCTTGAATCGCTGGAATTCCTCGAACGGGCTCAGCCAGGGGTTCTTGTAGTCCAGGCCGACCACGTAGCCGATGGCGACCTTGCCGCCGTCGGCGTGGTAGAGGAACGCGCCGCCGTAGGTGTCGCTGTCCAGCGGCCAGCCGGCGGCGTGCACCACCAGGCCCGGCTCATGCCTGGCCGGGTCGATCTGCCACAGTTCCTTGATGCCGATGCCGTAGGCCTGCGGGTCCTTGCCTTCGTCCAGCTTGTAGCGGGCGATCAGCTGGCGGCCGAGGTGGCCGCGCGCGCCTTCGGCGAAGACCGTGTACTTCGCATGCAGCGCCATGCCGCGCTCGAAGGCCGGGCCGATGCTGCCGTCCTTCTCGATGCCCATGTCGCCGGTGGCCACGCCGATCACTTCGCCGTTGTCGCCGTACAGCACTTCGGCGGCGGCGAAGCCGGGGAAGATCGCCACTTCCAGCGCCTCTGCCTGCTGCGCCAGCCAGCGGGTCACTTCGCCCAGGCTGATGATGTAGTTGCCTTCGTTGTGGAAGCACTCCGGCAGCAGCGCATTGGGCGTGCTGCGCGACCCGGTTTCACTGAGGAACAGGAATTCGTCGCGGGTGACCTTCTGCTTCAGGGGTGCGCCGCGCTCGGCCCAGTCCGGGAACAGTTCGGTCAGGGCGCGCGGGTCCATCACCGCGCCGGACAGAACATGTGCACCGGGCTCGGAGCCCTTCTCCAGCACGCACACCGACAGTTCGCGGCCGGCTTCGATCGCACGCTGGCGCAGGCGGATCGCGGTGGCCAGGCCGGCCGGGCCGGCACCGACGATCACCACGTCGAACTCCATTACTTCACGCGGGGGCAGGGCGTTGGCTTCAGCGCTCATCGATTGCATGACTCGTGGGTAGTGCCGGTAGCAGTGCCACCGGCGGTTGCCTGGAAATCGCGCGTGCAGCCACGGCGAAACGGTTGTTTGAATGTGTCAGGGTACCGGGACGGGCGTGATCGAGCTAGATCGCCGATGTTCACGTCGTGATTGCTGCAGTGCAGCGTACGCCTGCAGCCGGATGGGAGCCGACCTTGGTCGGCACGCGCTTCCCGGATGACCGACAATGGCCCGGTCCCGACTGCGTGTGAGTGCCATGGCCCTGGATCCGTACGACCTGTTCGATGTCCGTTCCCTGCTCAGCGAGGAAGAGCGCGCAGTACAGGAGAGTGTCGCCCGCTTCACCAACGAGCGCGTGCTGCCGATCATCGGCGATGCCTTCGACCAGGCCCGTTTTCCGTCTGAACTGGTGCCGGAGATCGCGTCACTGGGCCTGCTGGGTGCAACGCTGCCGACCGAGTACGGCGGCGGTGGCCTCGGCGCGGTCAGCTATGGCTTGATCTGCCAGGAGCTGGAGCGCGGCGATTCGGGCCTGCGCAGCTTCGTCTCGGTGCAAAGCTCGCTGTGCATGTACCCGATCTACGCCTATGGCAGCGAGGAACAGCGCCAGCAGTGGCTGCCGGCGATGGCGCGCGGCGAGCTGATCGGCTGCTTCGGCCTGACCGAGGCGCATGGGGGTTCCGACCCGGCCAGCATGAAGACCCGCGCCGTGCGCGACGGCAGTGACTGGCGCATCAGCGGCAGCAAGATGTGGATCACCAGCGGCCCGGTGGCCGATCTGGCCATCGTCTGGGCACAGACCGAGGACGGCATCCAGGGCTTCGTGCTGGAGAAGGGCATGGCCGGCTTCACCACGCAGGAGATCAAGCACAAGATGAGCCTGCGTGCCTCGTTGACCGGCGCGCTGTTCTTCGACGATGTGCGCGTGCCCGACAGCCACCGCCTGCCGAACGTGAAGGGCCTGAAGGGGCCGCTCGGGTGCCTGACCCAGGCGCGTTACGGGATCAGCTGGGGCCCGATCGGCGCGGCCATCGCCTGCCTGGATGAAGCGCTGGGCTACGCCAAGGAGCGCGTGCTGTTCGGCCGCCCGCTGGCCGCCACCCAGAGCGCGCAGATCAAGCTGGCCGAGATGGCGCGACGCATCACCACCGCGCAGTTGCTGGTGCTGCAGCTGGGCCGTCTGAAGGAGGCCGGAAAGCTGCAGCCGCAGCAGGTCAGCCTGGCCAAGTGGAACAACTGCCGCATGGCCATCGACATCGCCCGCGAATGCCGCGACCTGCTCGGTGGCGCCGGCATCACCACCGAACACGTGGCGATCCGGCACGCGCTGAACCTGGAATCGGTGATCACCTATGAAGGCACCGAGACCGTGCACCAGCTGGTGATCGGCCGCGAACTGACCGGCATCAACGCGTTCTGACAGCGGGTTCCGGTGGGTGCCAACCTTGGTCGGCACATTTCTTCGGCGCGCATCCGGGCATCGGTGCGGACCAAGGTCCGCACCCACCAGAAGCAGGTCACACGTACGTGTGGAGCCGAGCCCATGCTCGGCTGCTTCCTCTCACGCGCCGCCGGCAAACCCGTGCTGCCGCCAGGCTTCATACATCACCACGGCAACGGTGTTGGAAAGATTGAGGCTGCGGTTGTCCGGCCGCATCGGCAGGCGCAGGCGGCGGCCATCCGGCAGTGCATCGAGCACGTCCTGCGGCAGGCCGCGGCTTTCCGGGCCGAACAGGAAGGCGTCGCCCTCTTCAAAGGCCACGCTGTCGTAGCGCACGCTGGCGCGGGTACTGAGTGCGAACAACCGATTCGGTGCGATCCGCGCCAGCGCGGTGTCCAGATCCGGATGCACCTGCAGGCGCGAGTACTCGTGGTAGTCCAGGCCGGCGCGCTTGAGCTGCTTGTCTTCCAGTGCGAAGCCGAGTGGCTCGACCAGGTGCAGCTGCGCGCCGGTGTTGGCGCAGAGCCGGATCACATTGCCCGTGTTGGGCGGGATTTCCGGTTGGAACAGGATCACGTGGAACGGGGGTGCGGCATTCATCGGCGCAGTGTACCTGCGACGGCGGCCTGCTTTACGGCGCGCGCCCTGCGCGGGGCAGGGCGGCACCGCTTACGGGCGCAGCAGGACCTGGGCGGTTTCGGTGGCCAGGGCCTGCAGGTCGGCCGCGCTCGGACGCACCTGCAGGGTCGGCAGGTTGACGATCACCTGGTTGGCGACGCTGGTGGCGGCGGCGGCCAGGGTGGCGGCGTAGCGCTGTGCTTCCAGTTCGGCGGCCAGGGCGACGCGCTGTTCCAGGCTCGGGCGCACTTCCACCGCGGCCAGGGTGGTGATCGGCAGGGCGGCGGCGACGGGGGCGGCGGTGAAGCCGTCGCGTTCGGCCAGCTGGTCGGCGCTGGGGCGCACTTCCACGGTGGCCAGGGTCGGAATGCCGCTGGCCTGTTCCCAGGCCTGCTGGGCCAGCTGGTCGGCGGCCGGGCGAACCTGCACGGTGGCCAGGGTCTTGATGGATTCGGAGGCCTGCACCGACGAAACAACCGCGGTGCCGGCGATCAGGGCGATGGCGATGGCAATGGTCTTGGCGTTCATGACGGGGCCTGTTTAGTGTTGTTGAGCGGTGGTGTGGTAGTAAGGTAGAACACCAATTCGGGGGATGCAAGGGAAATTTTCGATTTCTTGCATTTGTTCAGTCTTCAGTCAGCTTTTGTCTGAAGCCCTTCTTGGCGCAGGAAGTACCAAGCAAACCCCGTGCCAACTTTTAATCATTGATTTGAAAGGGTTTTTCTCCCGTCGGAAAGTGTCCGCGGGGCGGACACCTGTCCATCCGAGGGGGCGCGGACACTGTCCGGACGCAGGGGCGGGGGAGACGTGACTGCTGTCGGGGGCCGCCGACAAGGCCCTGAACGGCTACGGGGGCAAACACCCCCAGTGACTGCTGGCGGATTCCGGGCCCCGGATGGGCGCGCTAGGATCGGGCTTCACCAACGTGACCAAGGATCCGGAAATGTCTCTCGCCCTGCGCCCGCGTGCTGCACTGCTCGCTGTTGCCCTCAGCACTGCCCTGGGCACGCTCGCGCCCACTCCTGCACTGGCGGCCAAGACGGTCACGCCGGCCAAGGTCGATATTCCGTTCGAGCAGTTCACCCTGCCCAACGGGCTGCGCGTGATCGTGCATACCGATCGCAAGGCGCCGATCGTGGCGGTCAACGTCTGGTATCACGTCGGCAGCAAGGACGAGCCTGCGGGCCGCACCGGTTTCGCCCACCTGTTCGAACACCTGATGTTCCAGAGCAGCGAAAA
This sequence comes from Stenotrophomonas sp. 112478_Sma, assembly GCF_056479905.1. Taxonomy (NCBI): domain Bacteria; kingdom Pseudomonadati; phylum Pseudomonadota; class Gammaproteobacteria; order Lysobacterales; family Lysobacteraceae; genus Stenotrophomonas; species Stenotrophomonas sp. 112478_Sma. Next base: position 215,664 of record NZ_CM151072.1, read on the forward strand.
CCACGACGGCGAGTATTTCGAACCGTTCAAGCAGGTGGGTGCCACCGGCCAGAACGGCACCACCAATACCGATCGCACCAATTACTTCGAGAACGTGCCGACCACCGCGCTGGACATGGCGTTGTGGATGGAGTCGGACCGCATGGGCCATCTGCTCGGTGCGATCGACCAGGCGGCGCTGGACGAGCAGCGTGGCGTGGTGCAGAACGAGAAGCGCCAGGGCGAGAACCAGCCCTACGGCCAGGCCTGGGAGAAGCTCAACCGTGCGATGTACCCGGCCGGCCACCCGTATCACCACAGCGTGATCGGCTCGATGAACGACCTCAACGCGGCCTCGCTGGATGACGTCAAGACCTGGTTCCGCACCTGGTATGGCCCGAACAACGCGGTGCTGGTGCTGGCGGGCGATATCGACGTGGCCACCGCCAAGGAGAAGGTGGCCCGTTACTTCGGCAGCATCCCGGCCGGTCCGAGCATGGCGCAGCCGAAGGTCGACGTGGCCAAGCGCCCGGCCGACACCCGCGAGACGATGACCGACAAGGTGCCGCAGTCGCGCATCTACCGCGCCTGGAACGTGCCGCAGGTCGGCACCACCGACGTCGACCAGCTGCAGCTGCTGGCCTATGTGCTCGGCGGCGCCAAGTCCTCGCGCCTGAGCCAGCGACTGCAGCACCAGGACAAGCTGGTGGACAACATCAGCGCCGGCGCCTACGCCTCGCAGCTGGGTTCCAACTTCATCGTCATGGCCACGGTGAAGCAGGGCCAGGATCCGGCCAAGGTCGAGAAGATCATCGACGAAGAACTGGACCGGTTGATCAAGGAGGGCCCCACGGCCGACGAGCTGGCGCGTGCCAAGACCGGCTCGCGCGCAGCGTTCATCCGCGGCATCGAGCGCATCGGTGGTTTCGGTGGCAAGGCCGACGCACTGGCCGAATGCGCGGTCTACACCGGCGACCCGGGCTGCTTCCGCACGTCGCTGGCCAACATCGACAAGGCGACCGCGGCCGACCTGAAGCGCCTGGGCGCACAGTGGCTGGACGTCGGCAGCCACACGCTGGTGGTCGAACCGGGCGAGCGCGTGGCGCTGAAGGAAGATCCCTCACAGGCGCCGAAGCCGTTCAACGTGCCGGCGGTGGACCCGAAGTACAGCACTCTGCCGGAGCAGGTGGACCGCAAGGCCGGCGTGCCGCAGACCCGTGAATTCCCGCAGCTGAAGTTCCCCGCCCTGCAGCGCGCCACGCTGAAGAACGGCACCCAGGTGGTGCTGGCCGAGCGCCACGAGATTCCGGTGGTGCAGTTCAGCTACCAGTTCCCGGGTGGCTTCACCGCCGACCAGGGCCGCAAGCCGGGCACCGCCAACTTCACCATGAACCTGATGACCGAAGGCGCCGGCAAGCTCGGCTCGCTGGCCTTCGCCGATGCCGCCGATGCGCTGGGTGCCAGCCTGGACGCCGGTGCCGGCCTGGATTCGGTGACCGTGGACCTGTCGGCACTGAAGGAGAACCTGGTGCCATCGCTGGCCCTGTACCGCGATCTGCTGCGCGAGCCGCGCTTCGAACAGGCCGAGATCGACCGGGTCAAGGCCACCTGGATCGCCGGCATCCAGCAGGAGAAGGTCAACCCGAACGCGGTGGCCATGCGCGTGCTGCCGCCGCTGCTGTACGGCAAAGGCCATCCGTACGCCATTCCGTTCACTGGCAGCGGCGATGAAGCGGCCATCAGCAGCCTCACCCGCGAGGATCTGGTCGACTTCCACCGCGACTGGCTGCGCCCGCAGGATGGCACCCTGATCGTGGTTGGCGATACCACGCTGGCCGAGATCGTGCCCCTGCTGGACAAGCAGCTGGGCGACTGGAAGGCCACGGGCGATGCGCCGCAGGTGAAGGCGGCCACCGATGTGGCGCTGCCGAAGGGCCCGCGCGTGTTCCTGATCGATCAGCCGGGTGCGGTGCAGGCAAACCTGTTCGCCGGCCAGGTGGTGCCGCCGTCCAGTGACGCCAGCTCGACCCGCTTCGATATCGCCAACGGTGTGATCGGCGGTGACTTCACCTCGCGCCTGAACATGAACCTGCGCGAGGACAAGCACTGGTCCTATGGCGCGCGCAGCAGTGCGCCGAACTCGGTCGGACAGCGGCCGTGGGCGGCCAGTGCCCCCGTGCAGATCGACAAGACCGGCCCGGCGCTGGCCGAGATGCAGAAGGAAATCGTCGAGTTCAGCACGGGCAGCAAGCCGGCCACCGCTGCCGAGGTCAACCGCATCCGCAACATCCAGACGCTGAGCCTGCCGGGCGCCTATGAGACCGCCAGTGCGGTGGCCGCGACCATCAGCAGCATCGTGCAGTTCAAGCGGCCGGATGACTATGTGCTGCGTCGCAAGGCCGAGATCGAGGCGATGACGCCGGCCCAGGTGCAGCAGGCTGCGGCCGAGATCAAGCCGCAGGCGCTGACCTGGGTAGTGGTGGGCGACCTCAAGCAGACCGAGCCGGCCGTGCGCGCGCTGAACCTGGGCGAGGTGACCGTGCTGGATGCCGAAGGCAAGCCGGTCAAGAAGTAAGGGACAGGCCTGCCCGCCAAAGCGGGCAGGCCTCCCGGGTAGCGCCGGGCCTCCCGGCTACCCTCGATTCAGGCGGTTCAGGCAGAATCCCCCTCATACCCTTCCAGGATCTGCCCATGCGCGTTCTGCTGCTTTCCTCCCTGCTGCTCACCGTCACCGCCTGTACCTGGGTGCCGATCGAACCGGCCGGGAAGACCGTCCGCGTGCTGCCGGCCGGGCCGGCGCCCACCGGCTGCATCACCAAGGGCGAGGTGGTGGTCACCGTGAAGAGCAAGGTCGGCTTCTACAACCGCAACCCGCTGCGCGTGCAGGAAGAACTGGAAACGCTGGCCCGCAACGAGGCCCCCAGCGCCGGCGCCAATGCCGTACAGGCCGCCGCACCGCCGGCCGATGGCAGCCAGCGCTTTGCCGCCTTCCAGTGCCCGCCGCGCTGAATCCTTCACCATACGGGCAAGCCTGAATTCGTAAAGATGCGGTGAAGGCCCGGGGGGTTATAGAATAGCGCCCCCTTTTGCCTGAGCCTTGGCGCTAACCTCGATGCTCTTCAAGAATGTCTCGATCGCCGGCCTGGCACACGTCGATGCGCCTCATACGCTGACGACGAAGGAAATCAACGAACGCCTGCAGCCGACGCTGGACCGGCTGGGCATCCGCACCGACGTGCTCGGCGATATCGCCGGCATCCACGCCCGCCGCCTGTGGGACAACGGCGTGCTGGCCTCGGACGCGGCCACCATGGCCGGTCGCAAGGCACTGGAAGATGCCGGCATCGAAGCCACCCAGGTCGGCCTGCTGGTCAATACCTCGGTCAGCCGCGACTACCTGGAGCCGTCCACGGCCTCCATCGTCTCGGGCAATCTGGGTGTCAGCGACGAATGCATGACGTTCGATGTCGCAAATGCCTGCCTGGCCTTCATCAACGGCATGGACATCGCAGCGCGCATGATCGAGCGCGGTGACATCGACTATGCGCTGGTGGTGGATGGCGAAACCGCCAACCTGGTGTACGAGAAGACGCTGGAGCGCATGACCGCGCCGGACGTCACCGCCGACGATTTCCGCAACGAACTGGCGGCGCTGACCACCGGTTCGGGCGCTGCCGCCATGGTGATGGCGCGCTCGGAACTGGTGCCGGATGCCCCGCGCTACAAGGGCGGCGTCACCCGTTCGGCGACCGAATGGAACCAGCTGTGCCTGGGCAACCTGGACCGCATGGTGACCGACACCCGCCTGCTGCTGATCGAAGGCATCAAGCTGGCGCAGAAGACCTTCACTGCGGCCAAGATCGCGCTGGGCTGGGCGGTGGAAGAACTGGACCAGTTCGTCATCCACCAGGTCAGCCAGCCGCACACCGCAGCGTTCATCAAGAACTTCGGCATCGACCCGAAGAAGGTCATGACCATCTTCGGCGAGCACGGCAACATCGGCCCGGCGTCGGTACCGATCGTGCTGAGCAAGCTCAAGCAGCTGGGCAAGCTGAAGAAGGGTGATCGCATCGCGCTTCTGGGCATCGGCTCGGGCCTGAACTGCTCGATGGCCGAAGTGGTCTGGTAAACAGACCCCTGCGTTGAATCCTGGGGCCGGTACTACCGGCCCTTTTTACAGGTGCGACCCGATGTCCAAGCTTCCCGGTTACCCCGCCCATCCCCAACGCTTCGAGGTCCGCCCTGGCCTGTCGATGAACTATCTCGACGAGGGCCCGCGCGACGGTGAGGTGGTGGTGATGGTGCACGGCAATCCGTCGTGGAGCTATTACTGGCGCACGCTGGTGGCCGGCCTGTCGGACAAGTACCGTTGCATCGTGCCCGACCACATCGGCATGGGCCTGTCGGACAAGCCCGATGACCGTGGCTATGCGTACACGCTGCAATCGCGCGTGGATGACCTGGATGCGCTGCTCAGGCACCTGGGCATCACCGGCCCGGTGACCCTGGCCGTGCACGACTGGGGCGGCATGATCGGCTTTGGCTGGGCGCTGTCGCACCACGCGCAGGTCAAGCGGCTGGTGGTGCTCAACACCGCCGCGTTCCCGATGCCGGCAGCGAAGAAGATGCCGTGGCAGATCGCGCTCGGACGGCACTGGAAGATCGGCGAGTGGATCATCCGCACCTTCAATGCCTTCTCCGCCGGCGCATCGTGGCTGGGCGTTGAGCGGAAGATGCCCGCCGACGTGCGCCGCGCGTATGTATCGCCGTACAACAGCTATGCCAACCGCATCAGCACCATCCGCTTCATGCAGGACATTCCGCTGGGCCCGGCCGACAAGGCGTGGTCGCTGCTGGAGCGTGCAGGCAAGGCGCTGCCGTCGTTTGCCGATCGCCCGGCCTTCATAGGCTGGGGCCTGCGCGACTTCGTGTTCGACCACCATTTCCTGCAGGGCTTCCAGGCGGCGCTGCCGCAGGCCCAGGTGCATGCCTTCAAGGACGCGGGCCACTACGTGCTGGAAGACAAGCACGAGGTGCTGGTGCCGGAGATCCGCGCCTTCCTGGACGCGAACCCGATCTGATCGGATCCCCTCGGTAGCGCCGGGCCATGCCCGGCGTTGTCGTACAGGGAGTCAGAGCCCTTCCGTGCCGGAAACGGGACCGACCCCGACCGTCACGCCGCGATCGGCGCCTGCGGCGGAGACGACGGGCTGCTGCCGTTGTCGTCCGGATGATCGTCGTCGTTGTCCGCCTCGTCGCGCCAGCGCCAGTCGGCCAGCGTCAGCGGGTCCAGGCCGTAGGCGATGCGGGCCTTGTCGCACTGCGGGCTGGCCTTGCCGTACTCCCATGAGGCATCCACTTCGCGGCACACGCTGGGCCGGTTGGGGTGGATCGTGCAGCGCGAATACACGCCGATCTGCGCATCCAGTGCCACGCAGCGCACCGGTTTGGAGTGGGTGCCGCGCATGCACAGGCGATGCGGGTCGAGCACTTCGGTCAGCTGGTGGGGCACGCCGCCCGGGGTGACCTCGTCCGATTCCATCCAGTGGAAGGCCACGCGGTACTGGGTGCAGCAGGCGCCGCAGGTCATGCAGGGGTGTTGCATGGGCAAGCCGCCTCGGGCGGCAGTCGGAATCGGGAACGAGGCTGCGGATTTTCCACGAAGTGAGCCGCCGCGCAAGAAATTCCGTAAGCGGCGACAATGAACGGATGAACCGACCCTGCAACATTGCTGCGCGGTTGCCTGAACTGGCCCGTGAACGCCCCGACCAGATCGCCATCCGCTGCCCCGGCCGCCGCGGCGCCGGCAACGGCATGGCGGCCTACGATGTGACCCTGGACTATCGGCAGCTGGATGCCCGCAGCGACGCCATGGCCGCCGGCCTGGCCGGCTACGGGATCGGGCGCGGCGTGCGCACGGTGGTGATGGTGCGGCCCTCGCCGGAGTTCTTCCTGCTGATGTTCGCCCTGTTCAAGCTGGGTGCGGTGCCGGTGCTGGTCGATCCCGGCATCGACCGGCGCGCGCTGAAGCAGTGCCTGGACGAAGCCCAGCCGGAGGCCTTCATCGGCATCCCGCTGGCCCACGTGGCACGGCTGGCGCTGCGCTGGGCGCCGTCGGCGACCCGCCTGGTCACGGTGGGACGGCGGCTGGCCTGGGGCGGGACCACCCTGGCCGCGCTGGAGCGCGCGGGCGCGCAGGCCGGGCCGATGCTGGCGGCCACCGACGGCGAGGACATGGCCGCGATCCTGTTCACCAGCGGCTCTACGGGCGTGCCCAAGGGCGTGGTCTACCGCCATCGCCATTTCCTGGGCCAGATCGAGCTGCTGGGCAGCGCCTTCGGCATGGAGGCCGGCGGGGTGGACCTGCCGACCTTCCCGCCCTTCGCCCTGTTCGATCCCGCATTGGGGTTGACCTCGGTGATCCCGGACATGGACCCCACGCGGCCCGCGCAGGCCGATCCGGCACGCCTGCATGATGCGATCCAACGCTTCGGCGTGACCCAGCTGTTCGGCTCGCCTGCGCTGATGCGGGTCCTGGCCCGCCATGGCCGGCCGCTGCCGTCGGTGACCCGGGTGACCTCGGCCGGTGCCCCGGTTCCGCCGGATGTGGTCGCCACCATCCGTGGCCTGCTGCCGGCCGGCGCGCAGTTCTGGACGCCGTACGGTGCCACCGAATGCCTGCCGGTGGCGGTGGTGGAAGGCCATGAACTGGAGCGCACCCGTGCGGCCACCGAGGGCGGTGCGGGTACCTGCGTGGGCAACGTGGTGGCCCCGAACGAAGTGCGCATCATCGCCATCGACGATGCACCGCTGGCCGACTGGTCGCAGGTACGCGTGCTGGCCACCGGCGAGGTGGGCGAGATCACCGTGGCCGGCCCCACCGCCACCGACAGCTATTTCAATCGTCCGCAGGCCACCGCTGCGGCGAAGATTGCCGAAACGCTGGCCGATGGCAGTACCCGCATCGTGCATCGCATGGGCGATGTCGGCTATTTCGACGCGCAGGGCCGTCTGTGGTTCTGCGGACGCAAGACCCAGCGCGTGGAAACCCCGCACGGCCCGCTCTACACCGAACAGGTCGAGCCGGTGTTCAACACGGTGCAGGGCGTGGCACGCACCGCGCTGGTCGGCGTGGGTCCCGCGGGCGCGCAGGTGCCGGTCCTGTGCGTGGAGCTGCAGCGTGGACAGTCCGACAGCCCGGCGCTGCATGAAGTGCTGCGCGCCCTTGCCGGCGCACGCCTGCCCGAGGCCGGGCTGCAGCACTTCCTGGTGCATCCGGCGTTTCCCGTGGATATCCGTCACAACGCCAAGATCGGCCGCGAGAAGCTCGCCGTCTGGGCCAGCGCCGAACTGGAGAAGCGCGCATGAAGATCCTGGTCACCGGTGGTGGTGGTTTCCTTGGCCAGGCGCTGTGCCGCGGGCTGGTCGAACGCGGCCACCAGGTGCTGGCATTCAACCGCAGCCACTACCCGGCGCTGCAGGCGCTGGGAGTGGGCCAGATCCGTGGCGACCTGGCGGACCCGCAGGCCGTGCTGCATGCGGTGGCCGGTGTCGATGCGGTATTCCACAACGGTGCCAAGGCCGGTGCCTGGGGAAGTTACGACAGCTACCACCAGGCCAATGTGGTCGGCACCGACAATGTCATCGCTGCCTGCCGTGCGCATGGCATCGGCAGGCTGGTCTATACCTCCACACCGAGCGTGACCCATCGTGCCACCCACCCGGTGGAAGGACTGGGCGCGGACGAGGTGCCCTACGGCGAGGATTTCCAGGCGCCGTACGCGGCGACCAAGGCGATCGCCGAACAACGGGTGCTGGCCGCCAACGACGCGACGTTGGCCACGGTGGCGCTGCGTCCGCGCCTGATCTGGGGGCCGGGCGACCAGCAGCTGGTGCCGCGTCTGGCCGAGCGCGCACGGCAGGGCCGGCTGCGCCTGGTCGGTGATGGCAGCAACAAGGTCGACACCACCTACATCGACAACGCCGCGCTGGCGCACTTCCTGGCATTCGAGGCGCTGGGCCCGGCGGCGGCCTGCGCCGGCAAGGCCTACTTCATCTCCAATGGCGAGCCACTGCCGATGCGCGAGCTGGTCAACAAGTTGCTGCAGGCCGTGGGCGCACCGCCTGTGGAGAAGGCAATCAGCTTCAGGACCGCCTACCGGATCGGTGCGATCTGCGAGCGCCTGTGGCCGCTGCTGCGGTTGCGCGGCGAGCCGCCGTTGACGCGTTTCCTCGCCGAGCAGCTGTGCACGCCGCACTGGTACAGCATGGAGCCGGCGCGCCGTGATTTCGGCTATGTGCCGCAGGTCAGCATCGAGGAAGGGCTGCGTCGGCTGAAGGCCGCGTCGTCATGACGGCAGCCTCACGGCGCTGAAGACTTCATCGCGCGCAGAACCGGCCATCACCGGTTGCACACCGCCGGACCGGGAGGATGGACCCCACGCCACCCACGGCCGAATATCTGCGAGGAGCGCCATGCTGCATTACGCCGTCATTTTCTTCGTCATCGCCATCATCGCCGCCGTGCTCGGTTTCTCCGGCATCGCCGGCGCGGCCAGCAACATTGCCTGGATCCTGTTCGTGGTGTTCCTGGTCCTGGCGGTGATCTCGATGTTCCGCAAGCGCGGCTAGTGATCCCCGGAGCAGTGCCGGTCGATGGCCGGTACTGCTCCGGCGGAAGCGGTTGTTTCCTGTAGTACCGGGTACTGCCTGGCCTACAGCAGCCTCTGATCGGCTTCGTGCCGTTCCAGCGCCAGTTCGATCAGGCGCGTGATCAGCGTGGTGTAATCCACGCCACTGGCGCCCCACAGCTTCGGGTACATGCTGATGCGGGTGAAGCCCGGCAGCGTGTTGACCTCGTTGATGACGACGCGGCCATCGCCGGTCAGGAACACATCCACTCTGGCCATGCCGGCGCACTCCAGCGCCTGATACGCCTGCAGGGCGATCTGCCTGATCCGCTGCTGGGTGGCATCATCGATGTCGGCCGGGACCACGACGTCGGCGCCGTTCTCGTTGAGGTACTTGGTGTCGTAGGCATAGAACTCGTCGTGCACCACCACTTCGCCACACACGCTGGCCTGCGGCTGCTCGTTGCCGAGCACCGCACATTCGATCTCGCGGCCGGCCACGGCCGCTTCCACCAGAACCTTGTGGTCGTAGCGCAGCGCCCGTTCCAGCGCGGCCGCGAAGCCGGCAGCGTCCTTGACCTTGCTCACCCCCACCGACGAACCCTGGTTGGCCGGCTTCACGAACAGCGGCAGACCGAGCTGGGCGATGACGCCGTCGACATCGATGTTCGCAGCCTGGTGGCGACGGATGCACTGCCAGGGCGCCACCTGCAGGCCGGCATCGCGCAGCAGGCGCTTGGTCACGTCCTTGTCCATGGCCACGGCCGAGCCCAGCACCGGTGAACCGACGAAGGGCAGGTTGGCCATGCGCAGCAGGCCCTGCAGCGCGCCATCCTCACCCAGCGGACCATGCACGATCGGCAGGACAACGTCGATCTGGCCGAGCACGGCAGCCGGATCGGCGGGCTGCAGCTGCGCCTGTCCGGTGCCCGGGTGCACCGCCAGCGCGACGCCGGACCGGTGCAGCGCGATGCGCGCCGGATCATCGGCGTTGAGCAGGAAGCTCCCGGCCTGGCTCAGATGCCATCGGCCCTGCTTGTCGATGCCGATCAGCACCGGCTCGAAGCGCTCGTGGTCGAGTGCGTCGAGGATGTTCTTCGCCGACTGCAGCGAGACTTCGTGCTCGGAGGACGTACCACCGAAAATGATGCCGACCCGGGTCCTGCTCATGGGCAATGCGATGTCCTGGACGTTGTGTGGCCCCACAGCATGGACCTTCCTTCGCCCGGCAGGTGAGGCGGAGATGAACCTGCACCCATCCGCGCTGCCCGGCCCAAGCCCGGCACCCACGAAGGTAGAATGGGGCCATGGCTCTTTCCCTGCTCAAGTCCCTCAAGCCGGTCGCCGGCCGTGCCCTGCAGATCGCCCTGAACCGCGCCCTGGCGCTGGATCCGGATACCCGCCACGCGTTGGCCGGTCTGGATGGCCGCCATATCGATCTGACCCTGGAGGCTCCTGCGCTGGCCATGCGCATCAGCGTTGACGGTGACCAGCTGCGGGTGGGGCCGGTGGATGCGCAGGAAGCCGATCTGGCCGTACGCAGCAGCCTGTCGGGGGTGCTGGCCCAGCTGCCGCTGCTGGCCAATGCCCGGCGCGCCGACACCACCGGCAAGGGACGCGTGCGCGTGGCCGGCGATGCCGAGTTGGCGCGCCGCCTGCAGCAGCTGGCCAAGGGCTTCGACCCGGACTGGCAGCAGCCGTTCGTCAGCGTGTTCGGCGAGGTGCTGGGCGTACAGGTGGCCAACACACTGCGCGGCGCGCTGCAGCACGCCCGCCAGGGCGTGATCGATCTGGCGCACAGTGCAGCCGAATTCATTACCGAGGAATCGCGCGACGTGGTGCCGCGCGCCGAGCTGGACGCGTTCCACGACGATGTGGATGTGCTGCGCGATGATGTCGAGCGCCTGGGTGCACGCGTGCAGCGCCTGCGGGGTGCGGCATGAAGGCGGTGCTGCGGGCCAGCCGCATCGGCCGGGTGATCCTGCGCTACCGCCTGGATGACCTGCTGCAGGACACGCCGGCCGAACGCTGGCTGCGCCTGGCCAAACCCTTCGTTCCGCGGGCCTCGGCCGACATCGCCGCGCAATCGCGTGGCGCACGCCTGCGCCTGGCGCTGCAGGACCTGGGTCCGATCTTCGTCAAGTTCGGGCAGATCCTGTCGACCCGTCGCGACCTGGTGCCGCCGGACGTGGCCAACGAACTGACCCTGCTGCAGGACCGGGTCAAGCCGTTCGACGGCGACACCGCGCGCCGCATCGTCGAGGACGCGCTGGGCCTGCCGGTCAGCGAAGCCTTTGCCAGCTTCGATACCGAACCGCTGGCGTCGGCCTCGATCGCGCAGGTCCATGCAGCCACGCTGGCCGATGGCCGCCAGGTGGTGGTCAAGGTGCTGCGCCCGGGCATCGAGAAGCAGATCGACGCCGATATCGCCCTGCTCAATTCACTGGCCACGCTGGTCGAGCGCACCCACCCGCGTGCCGACAAGATCCGCCCGCGCGAAGTCGTGGCGGAAGTGGAGAACACCCTGGCCGCCGAGCTGGACCTGCAGCGCGAAGGCGCCAACGCCAGCGTCCTGCGCCGCTTCTGGGAGAACTCCGACGACCTGTACGTGCCGGAAGTGATCTGGAGCCACACGGCCGAGCGCGCGCTGACCCTGGAGCGCGTGTGGGGCATTCCCTCCGATGACATCGTGGCACTGGACGCCGCCGGGATCGATCGCAAGGCGCTGGCCGCCAAGGGCGTGCGGGTGTTCTACACCCAGGTGTTCCGCGACAACTTCTTCCACGCCGATGCGCATGCCGGCAACATCTGGGTCGACCCCGATCCGGCACGCCGCAGCGATCCGCGCTTCATCGCGCTGGACTTCGGCATCATGGGCCAGCTGTCGCAGGAAGATCAGTACTACCTGGCCGAGAACTTCATGGCCATCTTCAACCGCGACTACCGCCGCATCGCCGAGCTGCACGTGCAGGCGCGCTGGATGCCGGACCACGTGCGCATCGACGACCTGGAAGCGGCGGTGCGGTCGGTGTGCGAGCCGTACTTCACCCGCCCGCTGTCGCAGATCTCGCTGGCGGAAGTGCTGATGAAGCTGTTCCGCGTGGCGCAGCGCTACCAGCTGACGCTGCAGCCGCAGCTGATCCTGCTGCAGAAGACCCTGTTGAACATCGAAGGCGTCGGTCGCCAGCTCGACCCGCAGATCGATATCTGGGCGGTGGCCAAGCCGGTACTGGCGAAGATCCTGCGCGAGCGCTACAGCCCGCGCAGGGTGATGCGCGAGCTCGGCAAGCGCCTGCCGGAAATCATGACCCACGCACCGGACATGCCCCGCCTGGTGCATGCCTGGCTGACCCAGCAGGTGGAGGGACGTCACGAGCTGGCGATGCGCTCGCGCGATCTGGTATCGCTCGATGCCAGCGTGCAGCGCCTGCAGAAGCATGCGGTCGGTGCCATCACCGGCGTCGGCCTGCTTGCCATTGCCGCCTTGATGTACGTGTTGCAGCCGCCCGGCTGGTACTGGGGCGACCTGCCGATGTGGAGCTGGCTGTCGGGCGCGGTGGGTGTGGCCGCATTGGCCCGGGCGTGGTGGAAGTAGCCGGCGTGCTGCAGGCGCTCAAGGACGAACTGGTGCGCTTTGGCGCCGACAACGATGCGCGCGAAAGCGAGCGGGCCCGGCGCATGCTCAACATCACGCCGGATACCGGTGCGCTGCTGTCGCTGCTGGTACGTTTCGGACAGGCGCGGCGCGTGCTGGAGATCGGCACCTCCAACGGCTATTCCACCCTGTGGCTGGCCGAGGCTGCCGCTGCCATCGACGGCCATGTGACCACGCTGGAGTACGCTGCCGACAAGGTGGCCCTGGCCGGCGCGACCTTCGCCCGCAGCGGCCTGCAGGCGCATATCACCCTGATGCACGCTGACGCCGGGGCGTGGCTGGCGCAGGCGGCCGATGCCAGCATCGACCTGCTGTTCCTCGATTCGGATCGCGAGCAGTACGCTGGCTGGTGGCCGCACCTGCGCCGCGTGCTGCGGCCCGGTGGCCTGCTGGTGGTGGACAACGCGATCTCCCACGCCGAACAGATGGAGCCGCTGCGTGCGGCACTGGTGGCCGATCCTGATGTCAGCGTCAGCCTGGTGCCGGTGGGCAACGGTGAACTGCTGGCACTGCGCAACGTTTGACTGCCTCGCGGCACAAACCCGGGGTCAGATCCCTTTTCCGCAGGAAAAGGGATCTGACCCCATACAGGCCGCCCGTATAATCGCGCGGTGAGCACCGAACCCGATACCCTCGCCGCGGTCGAGACCGACACCGCCCCCCTTCGGCTCCTGCACCTGGATGAACGCCTGGCGGTGGTCGACAAGCCGGCCGGGCTGATGGTCCATGACAGCAAGCTGGCCCGTGGCGAAGATGATTTCCTGGCCGATCGCCTGCGTGAGCAGCTCGGGCGCCCGATCTTTCTGGTGCATCGGCTGGATCGTGCCACCAGTGGCTGCCTGCTGCTGGCCTTCGACCGTGACACCGCCAGTGCGCTGGGCAAGGCCCTGATGGGCGGCGAGGTGGCCAAGGACTACCTGACCATCTGCCGCGGCTGGCCGGCCGAGGCGTCTTGGCGGGTCGACCACGACCTCGACGGCGGCCCCGGAAAACCGGTCAAGAAGCCTGCCATCACCGACTTCCAGTGCCTGGCTACCGGCGAGCTGCCGGTGCCGGTCGGCGAGTTCGCCCGTTCGCGCTATGCGCTGCTGCGCTGCCAGCCGCAGACCGGACGGTTCCGGCAGATCCGCCGGCATCTCAAGCATCTTTCGCACCACATGATCGGCGACACCAGCCACGGCGACGGCCGCCACAACCGCATCTTCCGCATGCAGGGGGTGCACCGCATGCTGCTGCACGCCGAGCGCCTGCGTTTTCCGCATCCCGAGGGCGGCACGGTGGATGTGCGGGCGCCGCTGGACCGGGAATTCCAGAAGGCACTGGACCTGTTCGGCTGGCGGGTGGAGTGAAGGCAGCGCCGGGCATGGCCCGGCGCTACCGCCTCACTTCTTTTCCGGCTCGTTGACGATCGCTTCCAGATCCTTCTGCAGGTCGGCGAACAGCGGCTGCATGCGCGACTGGATGGCCACCATCACGTTCTGCATCAGCGCCGGGGTCTTGTCGAGCAGACTCTGGCCCGCCGGGCTCTCGTAGAACTCGGCCATCGCCAGCACGTCTTCCTTGCTGAAGGTCTTCTTGTAGAGATCCACGTACATCGGCCGCAGCTGCTGCCATGACAGGGCCTGGCGCAGGGTCTGGCTGGTCCGTGCCTGGATGCGCTTGAGCTGCTCCTGCTGCTGGGCATTGAGCTGGCGCTGCGACGCGACCTGCTGGAACTGCTGCTGCTGCATCGCCTCGATCTGCGGCAGCATGGTGTCGATCATGCTCTGCGCGCGGGAGGCCGACAGCAGGCGGTTGATGTCGCCGTCGGTCGGCGCGGCGGCCAGGACCGGGGCGCTGGCCACGGCAAGCGCCAGCAGAAGGGCAGCACGGCGCAGCAGGGCGGGCAGGGTGGATGCGGAGCGGATCATGCGAAGCTTCCTGCGGTACATGGGACGGCCAGCATACCCGCCGGCAAGGCGAAGGCGGCGTGTTCGGTGCCTGATCGGCGGCATACGGCGCGCGATGCCGCACTCCACCACGTGGCTGCCGTTACAATGCGCGGATGGGCAGTGGACCGGTCACCATCAGCGCGCAGCTTGAGATCCCCGACGGCGAGATCGTCGAGCGTTTCGTGCGTGCCAGTGGTGCCGGTGGCCAGAACGTCAACAAGGTGTCCACCGCGGTGGAACTGCGTTTCGACGTGGCCAACTCGCCCTCGTTGCCCGAACCGTTGCGCGCGCGCCTGCTGGCGCGGCGTGACCGGCGGATGACCGGCGAAGGCGTGCTGGTCATCGACGCGCAACGCTTCCGGACCCAGGATCGCAATCGCGAGGATGCGCGCGAGCGGCTGGCGGCCTTCATCCAGGCCGGGTTGAGCGTGCCCAAACCGCGCAAGGCCACCAAGCCGACCCTCGGGTCGAAACTGCGTCGTCTGGACGCCAAACGCGGGCGCGCGCAGATCAAGCGCGGGCGCTCCTCACGTGACTGGGAGTGATTGCTTGAACAACCCGACTCCGTTGCTGCCGGCCATCCCGCCGAACATGCCGCAGGTCAGATCCAACCCGTTCCTGCGCTGGCTGGCGCGCTGCACCCTGCGCATGGGCGGCTGGAAGGTGGTCGGCACCCTGCCGGACATCCCGAAGCTGGTCTTCATCATCGCCCCGCATTCGTCCAACTGGGACGGGTTCTGGGGCATGGCGGCCAAGATCGCACTGGGCATGAAGGTCAAGGTGCTGGGCAAGGCGTCGCTGTTCTGGTGGCCGCTGGGCCCGCTGCTGCACCGGCTGGGCGTGATCCCGCTGGACCGCAGCTCGCCGCAGGGAACCGTCGGCCAGGCCGTGGACCTGATCCGCAACAACGACAGGATGTGGTTCGCGATCACCCCGGAAGGCACCCGCAAGGCGGTCAAGGAATGGAAGGCCGGATTCCTGAAGATCGCGCGGATGGCCGACGTGCCGATCCTGACCGCCTATTTCCATTATCCGGAGAAGGTCATCGGCGTCGGTCCGCTGTTCCATCCCACCGGCGATGACGTGGCCGACATGGCCGCCATCCGCGAGTTCTACCGGCCCTGGATCGGCAAGACCCGCGGTACGGTCTGAGCCGGCCGCCAGTGAAGGTCCAGACGCCACGTCCGGCACATGCCGGGCGAGCGCGACAGGAGTAGGGTGGACGGTCGGCATCCCGTCCCGTCTGCCCAAGGAGCGTTTTACATGTCGCGTACCGTAGTCCTGGCCGCCGCCATCAGCCTGGCGCTGGCGGCCTGTTCCGGCAAGGAGTCCACCCCCGTGTCCGCAGCCCAGAATACCCCGGCCCAGCAGCCGGCCGATGCCTCCACCAACCCGCTGCTGAGCGCCAGCACGCTGCCGTTCCAGGCGCCGCCGTTCGACAAGATCAAGGACAGCGACTACCTGCCGGCGTTCGAGGAAGGCATGCGCCAGCACCTGGCCGACGTGCGCAAGATCGCCGACAACAGCGAGCCGGCCACCTTCGACAACACCATCGTGGCGATGGAGCGCAGCGGCGAGACCCTGACCCGCGTGTCGCGCATCTTCTTCGGCCTGGTGCAGGCCGATACCAACGATGCGCGCCAGAAGATCCAGGAAGAAGTCGCGCCGAAACTGGCCGCGCACCAGGACGAGATCAGCCTCGACCCGAAGCTGTTCGCACGCGTGAAGTCGCTGTACGACCAGCGTGACACGCTGGGCCTGGACCCGGTGCAGAAGCGCCTGGTCGAGCATTACTACGACGGCCTGGTGCGTGCCGGTGCGCAGCTGTCCGACGCCGACAAGGCCAGCCTGCGCAAGCTCAACGTGGAAGAGACCACGCTTTCCACCCAGTTCCATACCCGCCTGGTCGCCGCCACCGCTGCCGCTGCCGTCATCGTGGACGACAAGGCCAAGCTGGCCGGCCTGGATGAGAACGCGATCAACACCGCAGCTGCCGATGCGAAGGCGCGCAAGCTTGACGGCAAGTTCCTGCTGCCGCTGCAGAACACCACCCAGCAGCCGGTGCTTGGTTCGCTGAGCGACCGCGACCAGCGCGCCGCCGTGCTCAAGGCCTCGGAAACCCGCGCCGAGCGCGGTGATGCTAACGACACCCGCCAGACCGTGCAGCGCCTGGCCCAGCTGCGTGCGCAGAAGGCCAAGCTGCTGGGTTTCGACACCTTCGCCGACTACCAGCTGGGCGACCAGATGGCCAAGACCCCGGCCGCCGCGCTGAAGCTGCTGACCGACACCGTGCCGGCTGCCACCGCCAAGGCACGTGCCGAAGCCGGCGAGATCCAGAAGGTGATCGACGCGCAGAAGGGCGGTTTCCAGGTTGCGGCCTCGGACTGGGACTTCTACGCCGAGCAGGTGCGCAAGGCCAAGTACGATCTGGATGAGTCGCAGATCAAGCCCTATTTCGAGCTGGACAACGTGCTGCAGAACGGCGTCTTCTACGCCGCCACCCAGCTGTACGGCATCACCTTCAAGCCACGTACCGACATCCCGACCTACCACCCGGACATGAAGGTGTATGAAGTGTTCGACAAGGACGGCACCTCGCTGGCCCTGTTCTACACCGACTACTTCAAGCGTGACAGCAAGTCCGGTGGCGCGTGGATGGACGTGTTCGTCGAGCAGGATGGCCTGACCGGCGCCAAGCCGGTGGTCTACAACGTCTGCAACTTCACCAAGCCGGCCGAAGGCCAGCCGGCGCTGTTGAGCTTCGACGACGTCACCACCCTGTTCCACGAGTTCGGCCACGCCCTGCACGGCATGTTCTCGAACGTGAAGTACCCCTCGATCGCCGGCACGGCCACCTCGCGCGATTTCGTCGAGTTCCCGTCGCAGTTCAACGAGCACTGGGCGCTGGATCCGAAGGTCTTCGCCAACTACGCCAAGAACTACAAGACCGGCGAGCCGATGCCGCAGGAACTGGTCGACAAGATCCTCAAGGCGCGCAGCTTCAACCAGGGCTACGCCACCACCGAGTACCTGTCGGCTGCGCTGCTGGACCTGGCCTGGCACACGCAGAAGGCCGACGCGCCGCTGCAGGATGTCGGAGCCTTCGAAGCCAGCGCGCTGAAGAAGTTCAAGGTCGATCTGCCGCAGGTTCCGCCGCGCTACCGCACCACCTACTTCGACCACATCTGGGGCGGTGGCTACTCGGCCGGCTACTACGCCTACTTCTGGGCGGAGGTGCTCGACCATGACGCCTTCCAGTGGTTCACCGAGAACGGCGGCCTGACCGCGGCCAATGGCCAGCAATTCCGCGACAAGATCCTCTCGCGCGGCAACAGCGTGGAGCTGTCGACCCTGTACCGCGATTTCCGCGGCAAGGACCCGTCGGTGGAACCGCTGCTGAAGTTCCGCGGGCTGAAGTAAGAAAGCGAAAACGGCGGGGGCGACCCCGCCGTTTTTTTCTGTAGCGTCGAGCCATGCTCGACGTTCTTCTGTAGAGCCGAGCCCATGCTCGGCTGATGTTTCCTGGAAAGGCAGCCGAGCATGGGCTCGGCTCTACAAACAGCGTTACGTCCCCACGTGCACCCGGTTCGCCTGTTCGGCAAGGCCCAGGTGATCCAGCGCGATATCCAGCGCCAGCACGTAGCTCTGCGCGCCATAGCCGGCGGCGATGCCCAGGCGCTGGCCGATGCCGGCCGGCAGACAGGGCTCAGCCACCGCGCCGTCGTCATGCACCTCCACGTAGGCGTTGTGCAGATAGGGCAGCAGGCGCTGCAGACGCAGGCTGCCGGCACACGCGCCGGGATCGAGCAATGTCACTTCGCCGCGGCTGTGATCGGCCACGCGCAGGGCATCCAGCAGTTCCTGTTCCGAACCGCAGGCACGGATGGCCACGCTGGTGCCGGCATCGATCGCACGGTGTACCAGCGACTTCAGTACCGGTGCCGGCAGCGGCAGTGCGGTACGGATCAATGTGCCGGCCGCTTCCGGGCCGCGGATGATGAAGATCGACATGGCTCAGCCCTCCTGCGCCAGGCGGCGGCCGACGATGGCCAGCGACAGCGGATAACCGGCCTGCTGGCTGCGCTGGTCGACCACCACCGCGGCCGGCCCATGCTGCAGGCGCAGGCGCGCGTCCAGGCCGGGTTCGCGGGCGCTCTGCAGTTCGATGTAATGCGCCGGCAGCCGCTCCAGAGCGGCCTGCAGCGCGCTGCCCTCGGCCTGCCATTGCGCCTCGTCGGCCACGCCCACGTCCAGCAGTACCCAGTCGGCCGAGCGCGCCTGCGGCTGGCACAGGCACTGGCGCACTTCGGACAGGCTGGCGCAGTCGCTGCACAGCACGCGGTGGCCGGACAACTGCGCCGGCAGCTGCGGACGCGGTGCCGATGAAGAGGCGTGGCGGATCACCAGGAGGGTCATACAACACCTTGCGGAAAGCGCCGTTCGGCGCGGTGGGCAGACGATGCGCGCAGTGCCCGTAAAGGTGCGATGCCGGGCGCCGGGCCCGGGCGTAAAACCTGTGTAACCCTGCATCGGCAGCGCCGGGCCATGCCCGGCGAGCACATGGCGCGGCCGTCCCAACACTCCGCCGGGCATGGCCCGGCGCGACCGGGAACCTCTTGCACCCGGATGGGGTCTGAAGACCCTGCCACCCCATCGGAACCTGACATGGATGCTGTTGCCCGACCGCCGTTCCCGCAACGCGCTCTCGCCTGGCTGAAGAAGGAGGCGCTGCCGCTGCTGCTCATGCTGGGCCTGCTCGCCGCCGCCCGCGACACCCTCGCCAATCATTACGTGGTGCCCAGTGGCTCGATGCAGCCGACCCTGCAGCCCGGTGACCGGGTGGTGGTGGACATGCGTGCCTATGGCCTGCGCCTGCCGTTCACCAACACGTCCCTGCTGTCCACCGGCCAGCCGCAGCGCGGCGAGGTGGCGGTATTCGATTCGCCTGCCGACGGCACCCGCCTGATCAAGCGGGTCGCCGCCGTGGCCGGCGACCACGTGCAACTTCACGAGGGCCACCTGAGCATCAACGGCCACCCGCTGCAGATGGCCGACCTGCAGGACGTGGAGGCCTTCGGCAGCCGCCGTGCCCGTCTGGACCTGGACATGGGCGGTGGTCCCGACATTGCGGACCTGGTGGTACCGGCCGGCAAGCTGCTGGTACTGGGGGATCATCGCGGCAACAGTTTCGATGGCCGCTTCTTCGGCTTTGTCGACGCCGACAAGGTCTACGGGCGCGCGGTGGCCGTCTACTACCGCCGCGGCGATGGCTTCCAGTGGCAGCACCTGTGAGTTGAATCGATACGTCAGGGATATCAATCCTGACTTTTCAGGTTATGGATCGACTGGATGGACGGGCCTACTCTGGGGCCCGTTCCCTCCACCCCGGCCGCCCCTACGGCCCATCGATCCCATGACTGGCGAAACCGCCGCGGCCCCCGAACGTCGCTTCCCTCCTGCCGATTCCAGCCCCGAGACGCGCATCCAGCAGGGCACGCCAGCGTTCCGCCGCACGGCGGTCGCGCTGTTCCTGGCCGGCTTCTCCACCTTTGGCCTGCTGTACACGGTGCAGCCGTTGCTGCCCGAGTTCAGCCGCCACTTCGGCGTCTCCGCCGCCGGCAGCGCGATGTCGCTGTCACTGACCACCGGCACGCTGGCCGTGGCGATGCTGCTGGCCGGGCTGCTGTCCGACGCCGTGGGCCGCAGGCCGTTGATGATCGTCGCCCTGCTGGCCTCGGCCATCCTCTCGCTGAGTACCGCCCTGGTCGATGACTGGACCACGCTGCTGGTGCTGCGCACCCTGCTGGGCCTGGCCCTGAGTGGCGTGCCGGCGGTGGCGATGACCTATCTGGTCGAAGAAATGGACAGCCGCGCACTGGGCCTGGCGATGGGCCTGTACATCGGCGGCAACGCGATCGGTGGCATGAGCGGGCGCCTGCTCGCCGGCATCATCGCCGACCATTGGGGGTGGCGCTGGGGCATCGGCGTGGTCTCGATCATCGCCGTGGCCAGCACCGTGTTGCTGTGGCTGCAGCTGCCGCCATCGCGGCATTTCCAGGCCCGTCGCGGCGGCCTGCGCCAGCTGCCGTCGCGCTGGCGCACGTTGTTCGCCGATCCCGGCCTGCCGTGGCTGTTCGCCACCTCCTTCGTGTTGATGGGCGTATTCGTCACCCTCTACAACTACCTCGGCTATCACCTGCTGGCGCCGCCGTACCACCTCAGCCAGACCGTGGTCGGGCTGATCTTCAGCGTCTACCTGGTCGGTACGTTCAGCTCGGCATGGATGGGCCAACAGGCCACGCGGTACGGCCGTGGGCGCGTCCTGTCGATCTCCTTCGTGCTTATCGGTGCCGGCATCGCGCTGCTGGCGATGCCGTGGCTGACCACGATGGCGCTGGGCATCGCGCTGGTGACCTTCGGCTTCTTCGGCGGTCATTCGGTCGCCAGCAGCTGGGTCGGCAGCCGGGCGGGCATGATGCGCGCGGAAGCCTCGGCACTGTATCTGTTCGCCTACTACCTGGGGTCGAGCGTGCTGGGCGGTGTGGGCGGGCTTGCCTACGCCGCGTGGGACTGGCTGGGGGTGTGCGCGTTCGCGGCAGTGCTGACCCTGCTTGGCGGTGGCATCGTCTGGGCGTTGCAGCAGCGCGCCCCGCAGCCGGTGACGGCCTGATGCTCGCCGGGCATGGCCCGGCGCTACCGTTTCCACCCTGACCGGGTAGCGCCGGGCCATGCCCGGCGAGCGCGCAGCGCGGCGCTTCACTCTTCGGCGAATGCGCCGCGCAGCAGGCCGGCGAAGTTGCGGATCAGCGGCGTCACTCCCTCACGGCGCCATGCCAGCTGCACCTCCGAGTGCGCGCCGGCATCGGCCAGCGCGACAAAGCGCGCGCCTTCCACCCGGATGTGGTCGCACGAGGACGGCAGGATCGCCGCACCCAGGCCAGCCGCCGCCAGGCTGATCAGCGTGGACGCCTCACCGGCTTCCTGCACGATGCGTGGAGTGAATCCGGCAGCCGCGCACAGCGCGATCATGTGGTCATGGATGCCGGCGCCGGCACTGCGTCGAAAGGCCACGAACGGTTCCTGCGCGAACGCACGCAGCGACAGCGTTCCCTGTTCCGGAAGCCGGCGCAGGGCAGGGTGGTCGGCATGCACGATCAACGCCAGCGGATCGACGAACAGGCTGTGCGCAACCAGTTCCGGCGGCAGCGCGCGCTTGCGGATGATGCCCACGTCCAGTGAACCGTCGAGCAGGGCGTCGATCTGCTGCAGCGTGTTCATCTCGCTCAGCTGCAGCCGCACCTGCGGATACTGCTGGCGGTAGCGCAGGATCGAGCGCGGAATCTGCGGCGACAGCGGTGTGGCCCGGGTCAGCCCGATATGCAGCTCACCCTGTTCGCCGCGCTGTGCGCGCTGCACCTCGTCCACAGCCGTCTCCACCTGCTGCACGATGGCCCGCGCGCGCTCCTGCAGCAGTTCACCGGCAGGCGTCAGCTGCACGCGGCGATGGCTGCGCACGAACAGGCGCGCCCCGATCAGGTCCTCCAGCTGGCGGATCTGCTGGCTGAGCGGCGGCTGCGACATGCCCAGCCGCTCGGCCGCCTGGCCGAAGTGCAGGGTCTCGGCAACGGCAAGGAAATAGCGCAGGTGGCGCAGTTCGATGGACATGCGCCCAGTCTATTCATCGCCAGCCGTGAATGGGGTCAGATCCGTTGTCCGCAGGAAAACGGATCTGACCCCCGAGGTAGCTGTCATCCAGGTGCAGGGCGGCAGCCCTGCAAACCAGAACCCCCTCACCGCTCGGAATGCCCGCTCTGGTCGTAATCGCGCGGACTGAACAGTTCCGGCTGGATCAGCTCGATGAACGCCCGCGCCTGCGCCGACAGCGCCTTGCCACGCCGCACGATCACGCCATAACTGCGCTCCGGGAACCAGCGCTTCATCGACCGCGCCGCCAGCCGCTCGTGGTCGGTCTCGTTCAGGCACAGCGCCGGCACGATGGAAATACCCATGCCCATCGCCACGTACTGCTTGATTACTTCCCAGCCGCCCACCTCGAGGGCGACGGTGTACGCGATGCGATGGCGCTGGAACACCTGGTCGACCAGACGGTAGGTGATCTGCCGCTTCGGCGGCAGCACCAGCGGATAGCGGGCGATGTCGGCCAGCTCCAGCTCCGCGCCCCGGGCCAGCGGATGGTCGTGCGGCGCGATCAGCACCTGCTCGAAACGATAGGCCGGGGCGTAGCTGAGATCGGCGGGCACGTCGGTCATCGAGCCGATAGCAAGGTCAGCGGCGTCCTCGCGCAGCAGGTCGGTGCCGTCCGCGCTGATCGCGTTGTGCAGGGTCAGGCGCACGTCCGGGTGATGCATGCGGAAGCGCTCGACGATCTTCGGCAGCAGGTACAGGATGGTCGAACTGTTGGCCGCGATGTTCAGTTCGCCTGCATCCAGCCCGCGCACCTTGTCGCGGAAGCGTGCCTCCAGCCCGTCCAGGCTCTCCACCAGCGGTTGCGCCATTTCATACAGCAGCTGGCCCTCGCGGCTGGGCACCAGGCGGCGGCCGCTGCGCTCGAACAGCGGTACGCCCAGCTCCCGCTCCAGCGCCTGCAATTGCAGGCTGATGGCCGGCTGGCTGACGAAAAGCGCCTCAGCCGCCCGTGAGACTGAACCCAGACGCACGGTCTGGCAGAACGCACGCAAGGGCTTCAGGCGGTCGGATTTGTAGGAAAAACGAGGACTTGGCGAGCTGCGCGTGGTCATGGCGTAACGAGTATTAGCACAATTTATGTAAAGCATTGCAAAAACTGTTTTGCCAAATACTGAGCGCCAGCGGCACGGTGGAGACGTTCCCCACTGCTGGAGTCGTCCCATGTCCGCCGTCGCTTCCGCTGTTCCCTCCCCCGCCGCCAAGGCCACGCCCGGCATCGCCCTGGCGACCCGGGTGGCCGGCCAGGACACCCTGCTGCCGGCGCCGTTGCTGGCCCTGCTGGTGTCGCTGCACCGGGCGGTGGAGCCGGGTCGGCAGGCGCGGCTGCAGGCCCGCCGTGAGCGCCAGGCGTTCTTCGACCGCGGCGGCCTGCCGGACTTCCGTGAGGACACTGCCGCGATCCGCAGCGGCGACTGGACCGTCGCGCCGCTGCCGGCCGCGCTGCAGGACCGCCGCGTCGAGATCACCGGCCCGACCGATCCGAAGATGGTCATCAACGCGCTGAACTCCGGCGCCAAGGTGTTCATGGCCGACTTCGAGGATTCGACCTCGCCGACCTGGCGCAACCTGCTGGCCGGGCAGCAGTCGCTGGCCGCTGCGGTGCGTGGTGACCTGGAGTACACCGCGGCCAATGGCAAGCACTACACCCTGCGCCCGTACGACGAGCAGGCCGTGCTGATCGTGCGCCCGCGTGGCTGGCATCTGGACGAGAAGCACGTCCGCATCGATGGCCAGTTCCTGGCCGGTGGCCTGTTCGACGCGGCGGTGTTCGCCTTCCACAACGCCCGCACGCTGCAGCGCAAGGATCGTGGCCCGTACTTCTACCTGCCCAAGCTGCAGAGCATGGAAGAGGCGGCCCTGTGGGAGACCGCGCTGTCGCACATCGAAGGCATGCTGGGCCTGCCGCACGGGCAGATCAAGGTGACCGTGCTGATCGAAACGCTGCCGGCGGTGTTCGAGATGGACGAGATCCTGCACGCGCTGCGCGACCGCATCGTCGGCCTGAACTGCGGGCGCTGGGACTACATCTTCTCTTACCTGAAGACCTTCCGCCGCCACGCCGACCGCGTGCTGCCCGAGCGCGGCCAGGTGACCATGACCCAGCCGTTCCTGAAGGCGTATTCGGAACTGCTGATCCAGACGTGCCACCGCCGGGGGGCACATGCGATGGGCGGCATGGCGGCGCAGATTCCGATCAACAACGACGCCGCTGCCAACGAGCAGGCGATGGCGCGTGTGCGTGCCGACAAGCTGCGCGAGGTGAGTGCAGGCCATGACGGCACCTGGGTCGCGCATCCGGCGCTGATTCCGGTGGCGATGGCGATCTTCGACGAGCACATGCCTGCGCCCAACCAGCACCACGTCCTGCGTCAGGACGTGCGCGTGGGCCGCGACGAACTGATCGCGCGTCCGCCGGGCACCATCACCCGCGCCGGCTTCGAGGGCAATGTCGAAGTCTGCGTGCGCTACCTGGCCGCGTGGCTGGACGGCAACGGTTGCGTGCCCATCCATCACCTGATGGAAGACGCGGCCACCGCCGAGATCAGCCGCAGCCAGTTGTGGCAGTGGTTGCATACCCCGGGCCAGCAGCTGGACGACGGCACTGCCATCGACCTGGCACTGCTCGACACCACCCTGGCGCAGCTGCCCGCACGCCTGGGTGATACCACCGCGCTGCCCGGCGGCGCGCGCATCGGCGAAGCCATCGCCCTGCTTGGCGAACTGAGCCGCAACGATGAACTGACCGACTTCCTGACCCTGCCGGCCTACGCGCGCATCGACTGATCCCCGCGCCCGTTTCCACGCCGCTTCCCTTCCCGCTGCACGCACCACTGAACTGGAGAAAGACATGAGCACCCTGCCCACTGCCGAACAGATCCAGCACGACTGGGATACCAACCCGCGCTGGGAAGGCATCCAGCGCAACTACAGCGCCGCCGACGTGGTGCGCCTGCGCGGCACTGTCCATATCGAGCATTCGCTGGCCCGGCTGGGCGCGGAGAAGCTGTGGAAATCGCTGCACGAGCGCGAGTTCGTCAACGCGCTGGGCGCACTGACCGGCAACCAGGCCATGCAGCAGGTCAAGGCCGGCCTGAAGGCGATCTACCTGTCCGGCTGGCAGGTGGCGGCCGATGCCAACCTGGCCGGGCAGATGTATCCGGACCAGTCGCTGTATCCGGCCGATTCGGTGCCGGCGGTGGTCAAGCGCATCAACAACACGCTGCTGCGCGCCGACCAGCTGCATCACGCTGAAGGCAAGGACGACATCGATTTCCTGCAGCCGATCGTAGCCGATGCCGAGGCCGGCTTCGGTGGCGTGCTCAATGCGTTCGAACTGATGAAGGCGATGATCGAAGCCGGCGCCGCGGGCGTGCATTTCGAGGACCAGCTGGCATCGGTGAAGAAGTGCGGCCACATGGGCGGCAAGGTGCTGGTGCCGACCCGCGAGGCCATCGAGAAGCTCAACGCGGCGCGGCTGGCGGCCGATGTGCTGGGTGTGCCGACCCTGCTGGTGGCGCGCACCGACGCCGAAGCGGCCGACCTGCTGACCAGTGACATCGACGGCAACGATAAGCCGTTCACCACCGGCGAGCGCACCGTCGAAGGCTTCTACAAGACCCGCAACGGCCTGGAACAGGCCATCAGCCGCGGCCTGGCCTATGCACCGTATGCCGATCTGGTGTGGTGCGAGACCGGCAAGCCGGACCTGGAGTTCGCGCGCAGGTTCGCCGAAGCCATCCATGCGAAGTTCCCCGGCAAGCTGCTGGCCTACAACTGCTCGCCGAGCTTCAACTGGAAGAAGAACCTGGACGACGCCACCATCGCCAAGTTCCAGAAGGAGCTGGGCAGCTATGGCTACAAGTTCCAGTTCATCACCCTGGCTGGTTTCCACGCGCTGAACTACGGCATGTTCAACCTGGCCCACGGTTACGCGCGCCGGCAGATGAGCGCCTTCGTCGAGCTGCAGGAGGCGGAGTTCGAAGCGGCCGAACGCGGCTTCACCGCGGTCAAGCACCAGCGCGAGGTCGGCACCGGTTACTTCGACGCGGTCACCCAGGCGATCCAGCAGGGACAGTCCTCCACCACCGCGCTGACCGGTTCGACCGAAGAAGAGCAGTTCCACAGCGAACGCGCGGCCTGATCCAACGGTGGCCGTGCGATCGGCTGCCGACACCGCTCAGGGTGGCCAGGGAAGGGCCAGACAACGCCGGCCGGTCGGGGGACCTGCCGGCGTTGTTGTATCCCCTCGGCCCGGTCCCGCATGGCATCCGCGTCAATCGGGCGCACGCCTCGCCACGCAACTTGGCCCAAACCCTGTGAAGACGGGCATCAGCTTGATCCGGCAGGAATTTTTACGGACAGTCGTGCTCCCAAGGTGCAGCCCCCGGTCTCCACGCACCTACCGGCTGTCGATTCGTAAAAATGAGATAGGGCGCACACTTTAAAGCGGTGCTATGCTCCGCGGCTCACCAGGGGACGCTGGCGGCGGGTGCAGGGAATGACCGGCAGGGGTGCGGCCGAGAACACTGATGCAACGACCGGTATCGCCCATGTGGCGATGGCCGAGATCGTGCATGCGCTGCTGTCCGATGCCGAGGTCGCATTGTTCGCCAGATTCGGCCGGCCGCGCCGGCTCGAAGCCGGGCAGTGGCTGTTCCAGCGCGGCCATCGTGGCGAGCGCATGTACGTGATCCTGGAAGGCCGGATCGAACTGGATTTCGGCGAGGATCTGGTGATCAAGGTCCTCGGCCACCAAGAGTTCTTCGGCGAGCTGGGCCTGCTGGTCGGCGATCACCTGCGCAGTGCCGGTGCACGTGCGCTGGTCGATTGCCAGGTGCTGGAACTGGGGCCGGCCGATTTCCAGCGTCTGGTCGATGCCGATCCAGGGCTGGTGGCCTACTTCCTGCGCCGTACGATCATGCGCGTGCTGACCAACGAGCAGGCCCTGATCAGCCAGCTGCGGCGCCGCAACCACGATCTGGAAACTGCGCTCGACAATCTGTACATCACCACCCACCAGCTCACGCACACCCGTGAGCTGGTGCGTACCGACGAACTGACCGGGCTGCACAACCGCCGCGGGCTGACCCTGTACCTGCAGGAGTGCCGGGCCGATGGGCAGGGCGCACCGCAGGGCCTGCTGCTGATCGATTGTGATCGCTTCAAGCAGATCAACGACCGGCACGGTCACCAGGCCGGCGACCGGGTGCTGCAGAGCATGGGCAACATCCTGCGCTCGATGGCTGGCGAACACGACCTGGCCTGCCGCCTGGGCGGCGATGAGTTCTGCCTCATCCTGCGGCGCGGCACCCACGAAATCGTGCAGCATGCCGCCGAGTTCATCCTCAGCGCGGTGCATGGTCTACTCGAACGCAGCCATGGCACGCCCCATGTGAGCCTGGTGAGCATCGGCGCCAGCCTGCTGGCGCCGGATGCGGACTGGAGCGAGTGGTATGCGCGTGCGGACCGAGCGCTGTACCAGGCCAAGCGCGATGGCGGCAACTGCCTGCGCTGGGTGGACGCGCCGGACGGGCACTAGAGCGGAGACACCGGTGATGAAGGGCGACAAAGGAACGTCGGCGCCACACAACCAGCAGCTGCGCGCGCTGCTGTTCACCGACCTGTGCGATTCGCTGCAGCTGGTTGAGCGGATCGGTGATGTGGCGGCGGCCGAGCTGTTCCAGCAGCATGACCGTCTGGTGCTGGGTCTGCAGCAGCGCTGGAACGGGCAGCTGATCGACCGTTCCGACGGCCTGTTCGTACTGTTCGAGCGCACCATCGATGGCGTCGGTTTTGCCCTGGCCTACCAGACTGCGGTGGAGGCGCTGGGGCGTGAGCGCGGCATCGTGCTGCGCGCGCGTGCGGGCCTGCATGTCGGTGACGTGCTGTTGTGGAACAACAGTGCCGAAGCAATGGCCCATGGCGCCAAGCCGGTGGAGGTGGAGGGCCTGGCCAAGCCGATGGCGGCGCGGCTGATGCAGCTGGCCTGGCCGGGCCAGGTGTTGCTGTCGGCCACCGCCGAGCACATGGCACGGCGCGCTACCTCCACGCTGCCCTGGGCCAGCGAGGCGCTGCGCTGGAAGCACCATGGGCGCTGGCGCTTCAAGGGCATCACCGAGCGCCAGGATGTGTTCGAGATCGGCCTGCGTGGCAGTGCGCCGCTGCGTCGACCGCGCTCGGGCGAGAAGGCATGGCGCGATCTACCCTTGTGGCGGCGTCCCGCGGCTGTGGTCACCGAGGCCGCGCTGGCGGTGACGCTGGGCGTGCTGTTGTGGATGCTGCTGCGCCCGGCGCCGGCCATCGCCTTCGCCGAACGGGACTGGGTGATCCTGGCCGCGGTGCAGAACACCACCGCCTATCCGCAGCTGGACAGCAGCCTGGAGCAGGCGCTGTACATCAGCCTGGGTCAGTCACGCTTCGTCAACATCCTCAGCGAGTTGAAGGTGCGCGACACCCTGCAGCTGATGCAGCGCTCGCCACAGGCACGGCTCGACCGAGGCCTGGCCATCGAGGTGGCCCTGCGCGACGGCGCACGCGCGGTGCTGGTACCGAGCGTGCTCGAGCTCAACGGCAAGGTGCGGGTCAGTGTCGAAGTGGTCGATCCGCACAGCGGCCAGACCGTCTATACGCGCTACGCCGATGGTCGAGGCCTGGAATCGATCCTGACCTCCACCGACCACGTGGTGGCAGCGCTGCGCGCCGACCTGGGCGAAGCGTTGCGTGATGTCGGTCGCGATCAGCGACCACTGCCCACCGTGGCGACGGCCAATCTCGATGCCCTGCATGCCTACGCCAAGGGCGTCGATGCCACGGCGGCCGCCCGCTACGACGACGCACTGATGTTCTACGAGCAGGCCACCCGGCTCGATCCCGCATTCGCCTTTGCCTATGTGGGGCAGATGACCATCCAGCACGCCAAGGGCAACCTGGAGCAGGCCGCCGTGCTGTACCGAAAGGCGGTCAGCCAGCGTGCCCACCTGACCGCACGCGACCAGCTGTACCTTGACGCGTGGGCAGCGGATTTCGCAGGTGCACCGCCCATGCGCATCGCCGACAAGTGGCGCCTGCTGACCGAGCTGTACCCGGACGACCCGGCCGGTTGGATGAACTACGCCAAGATCCTGTACACCCAGGGCGACTATGACGGCGCCCTGGCCGCAACACAGCCGCTGCTGGCCCGCCAGCATTCTCGGCGTGCACTGGTGCTGGTGTTCGTGGCGCGGGTGCAGCTGGCCCGTGGCGAAGTCGCCGCAGCCGAAGCGGCGCTGCGTGGCGCACGCCTTCATCCGGGCTGGAATGGCGATGGCATGGAGCCGGTGATCGCCGCGCTGGCTGGTGATTTCGAGGCCGCCAATGCCGGTTTTGCGGCGATGCCCGTATCGGGGCCGGGGACGCGCATGCTGCGCGCGGCGGTGCTGGCCATGCAGGAGCGCGCGCACGAGGCAGCCACCGACATGCGGCAGGTGGCTGCCCAGTGCACGACGGTCGGTGGGCTGTGCGACATCTACGCGCTGCAGGCACTGGCCTGGCGCGAACAGGAAGGCGACCACGTGACGGCGCAGGAATACCTGCGTGTGCTGGACCGGGCGCTGGCCGCGGTCGACCGTCGCCATCCTGCGCCAGCGCGCCGCAATGCATTCATCGCCCTGGCGGCGGCCTATCATGCCGCGCGCGCAGGCCACGCCTCGGTGGTGATGCAGCGCAGGGACCCGCTGCAGGCCCTGCCCGAGCGCGACGCGGATCCGCGTCTGCGCGAGCTCTGGAACCTGCTGCGTGCCCGCATGGCCTTCGACCAAGGTGACCTGGACCAGGCGCAGGACCTGCTGGCGCAGCAGCCGTCGGCGAACCTGTTCCAGTGGCGGGTGCTGCAGCTGGATCTGGTGACCGCGCGCGGCGACCAGGCCGCGGTCGCACGGCAGGCGGCGTGGCTGCAGCGCCACGCCGGCCTAGCATTTGCTGAAGACACCGGTGACTACGCTCTGTTGCCACTGAACGCGATGGACGTGCAGCGGCTGGCGGCAGGCCGCGCCGCCGCAGTGATGCCTGACAAGGGCACGGTGGCCGCGCCCTGAGGCCGGTCTATCGATCCAGGCCGGGCAGGCCATCCTCGAACAGGAACGGCACGGTGAACGAGGCACGCGCGTCCAGCAGCTCCCGCAGGCGCGGAGCGGCCTTGGCGAACTCGGCCTTGCTGCCCAGCGTGGCCAGCGGCGTATGGCAGGCGCGCACGCAGTCTTCATCGGCGCCCAGATCGAGCAGTGCCTGGCCCGGATCAGCGGCGAAAGCCTTGCGGAAGTCATCGTCGCTGGACAGGCGTTCCAGCAGCTGCTGGACGACGTGGGTGGGAAGCGGTGAAGAAGACATGGCGTGCAACCGACGGGCTGGGAAAATGGAAGTATCGGCGGCGATCGTGCGAAGTTGATGGCAGGCACGTGCATCGCGCTATGATCGGCGCCCCCGCAGGCCTTTCGATTGCACGCCGATGAGATTCCGCCGTTGCCGGACACTGTTCGTCGAGCCGGTCGAACGCCCGGCCTTTGCATTGGCCGACCTGATGGCCGGCGGCACCGGGGTGACCTTCGAGCAGCGGCTGCAGGTGCGTACCGCCCACCTGCCTTCGGCATGCGAGATCGATGCCGACAGCTGCGCCTGGCTGTTGGCCTGCAGCGCCGAGCATTGGCAGCCGATGCCGGAGGATGCGGCCTGCCGCCGCCGCGTACTGGCGCTGCTGCAGCAGGGACTGCTGGTGAGCGACGATCCGGCCCATGCCGAGGCCTGTGCGGCCGAGCAGCGCGTGCGCGACAGCCACTGGTGGCCGCTGTCGGCGCTGCACTACCAGCAATCCTGCTGGGATGGCGTGGACAGCAGCGCGGACATGCAGCGTCAGCAGCTGGTGACCGCGCGCGACCTGGTCCGCAGCTTCGGCAATCCGCCGCCGGAGGCGCCGCCACGCCAGCCCGGCGCGCTTGCGCTGCCCCGCTGCGATGATGATCCGATGCAGGAACTGCTGCAGGCGCGTGCCACCTGCCGGAATTTTGATGCAACCCGCGCGCTGCCGCTGCCGTTGCTGGCACGGCTGCTGCAGCAGGTGCTGATGGCGCAGGCACAGGTGGAAACCGATCCGGACGTGCGGTTCCTGAAGAAGAACGTGCCCTCGGCCGGCAGCCTGCATCCGCTGGAAGCCTATCTGATGGTGCGCGACGTGCAGGGCCTGGCGCCGGGGCTCTACCATTACCACGCAGTCGCGCATGAACTGGCCCCGCTGCCGGTGCAGCCCGACGATCCCGCAGGGTTCCGCCTGCGCCTGCTGGCGGGCCAGCACTGGTTCGCCGATGCCCACGTGCTGCTGGTACTGGTGTGCCGCTTCGAGCGCACCTTCTGGAAGTACCGCAACCACGCCAAGGCCTACCGTGCGGTCATGCTCGACGCCGGGCACATCTCGCAGGCGTTCTACAGCGCGGCCACCGCACAGGGCCTGGGCGCGTTCGTCACGGCGGCCATCAACGAGGCCGAGGCCGCGCGCGCGCTTGCCCTGCAGCCGATGGCGGAAGGCGCGCTGGCGGTATGCGGCTTCGGCTGGCGCGCGGCAACGATGCAGACCTCGGAGATGGACCCGGCGGGCCGTGTCTGGCCCGCCAGGATCACGCCGTAGCGTGGCTCAGGTCGCTTCGAAGTCGACCAGGACCGCGCCGTCCCCGACCTGGTCGCCGGCCTTCGCCCGGTAACCCTTCACTGTGCCGTCGGCCGGTGCCTGCAGGGTGTGCTCCATCTTCATCGCCTCGAGTACCACCAGCGGCGTGCCACGCTTGACCTGGGCACCGGCCTCGACCAGCGTGGCCACGATCCTGCCGGGCATCGGCGCCAGCAGGCTGCCTGCATCGGCCACCGCATGCTCCGACTCGCCGACCGGGTCGTGCAGGGTGAAGCGGTGCTGGCCATCGGCGCCGAACAGATACAGCTGGTCACCCTCGCGCAGCAGCTGCAGTGACCGGCGACGGCCGTCCAGCTGCACCGTCAGGTGCTGGCTGTCGAGGCGACCGAGCACCGACTGCGGGGCCGCATCATCACATTGCACACGCCAGCCATCGGCCTGTGCCCACACCTTCAGCACGTGCCGGCGCTCTCCCTGCTGCAGCGGCAGCACGCGGGGCGCGGGCGCACCCAGGCGCCAGCCATCCTGTGCGCGCCAGGGCGAATGGGGGTCGCGCGGGTCGCTGCCGGCGTCGGCCGTGCTGGCAACCGCGGCGACCGCGGCCAACTGCCAGAAGGCATCGTCGCTGTCACCGATGGCGCTCAAGGCGGCCTGCTCGCGTTCGATCAGTGCGGTATCCAGCCGGGCGTGCGCGAATGAATCGGTGTGGACCAGCCGGCGCAGGAAACCGGCATTGGTGGTCACGCCCACCACCTGGCAGTCAGCCAGTGCCTGGCTCATGCGCCGCAATGCGCTGTCGCGGTCCACATCCCAGACGATCAGCTTGGCGATCATCGGGTCGTAATACGGCGTGATGGCGTCGCCTTCCTCCACGCCGGTATCCACGCGCACGTTGGCCGAGGCCGCCGGCAGGCGCAGGCGGCGCAGGGTACCGGTGGACGGCAGGAAGCTGCGGTCGGCATCTTCGGCGTACAGCCGTGCTTCGATCGCGTGGCCGTGGATGGCCAGCTGGTCTTGGCGCAGCGGCAGTGGCTGGCCACAGGCCACGCGCAGCTGCCATTCCACCAGGTCGGTACCGGTGATGAACTCGGTGACCGGATGCTCGACCTGCAGGCGGGTGTTCATTTCCATGAAGTAGAAATCACCGTCCGGGCCGGCGATGAACTCCACCGTGCCCGCGCCGACGTAGCCCACGGCGCGTGCAGCGTCGACCGCCGCCTGGCCCATCGCCGCGCGGCGCTCGGCACTCATGCCCGGTGCCGGGGCCTCTTCCAGCACTTTCTGGTGCCGGCGTTGCACCGAGCAGTCACGCTCGAACAGGTAGACCGCATCACCGTGGCTGTCGCCGAACACCTGGATCTCGATATGGCGCGGGCGCTCGACATACTTCTCGACCAGCACGTGGCCGTTGCCGAACGCCGAGGCGGCTTCGCGCTGGCAGCTGGCCAGCGCATCGATGAAGTCCTCGCTGCGTTCGACCTTGCGCATGCCCTTGCCGCCACCGCCGGCGCTGGCCTTGATCAGCACCGGATAGCCGATCGTATCGGCCTGCGCGCGCAGGAAGTCCGGCGCCTGCTGGTCACCGTGATAACCCGGCGTCAGCGGCACGCCGGCTTTGGCCATCAAGGCCTTGGCCGCGCTCTTGTCACCCATCGCGCGGATCGCGCTGGCCGGCGGCCCGATGAAGGTGATGCCGGCGGCGGCACAGGCATCGGCGAAGTCGGCGTTCTCGGACAGGAAGCCGTATCCGGGATGGATCGCCTGCGCGCCGCTCCGGCGTGCGGCGTCGAGCAGGGCCTCGCCGCGCAGATAGCTCTCGCGTGCGGCGGCCGGCCCGATGTGGATGGCCTCGTCGGCCAGGCGCACGTGGCGGGCATTGCGGTCCGCATCGGAATACACCGCCACGGTGGCGATGCCGAGGCGGCGGCAGGTGGCGACGACGCGGCAGGCGATTTCGCCACGGTTGGCGATCAGGACTTTGGTGAACATGGCGACAGGCTCGGTCATGGCGCGGGTTACATGCGGAACACGCCGAAGCGCGTCTGCTGCGGGGCGGCGTTGAGGCTGGCCGACAGCGCCAGGGCCAATACCCGGCGGGTATCGGCCGGATCGATCACGCCGTCGTCCCACAGGCGCGCGCTGGCGTAGTACGGGTGGCCCTGCTGCTCGAACTGCTCGCGGATCGGCGCCTTGAACGCGTCCTCTTCCTCGGCGGGCCATTGCCCCCCCTTGGCTTCGATGCCATCGCGACGCACCGTGGCCAGCACGCTGGCGGCCTGTTCGCCACCCATCACGCCGATGCGTGCGTTGGGCCACATCCACAGGAAATTCGGCGAATAGGCCCGCCCACACATGCCGTAGTTGCCGGCGCCGAAC
This sequence comes from Stenotrophomonas sp. 112478_Sma, assembly GCF_056479905.1. NCBI lineage: Bacteria > Pseudomonadati > Pseudomonadota > Gammaproteobacteria > Lysobacterales > Lysobacteraceae > Stenotrophomonas > Stenotrophomonas sp. 112478_Sma. Next base: position 249,594 of record NZ_CM151072.1, read on the forward strand.
GAGCCGCCGATCACCACGGTGAACTTGGGCACCTTCGCGCAGGCGACCGCCATCACCAGCTTGGCACCGTCCTTGGCGATACCGCCCTGTTCGTACTTGCGCCCGACCATGAAGCCGGTGATGTTCTGCAGGAACAGCAGCGGGATGCCGCGCTGGGTGCACAGCTCGATGAAGTGCGCGCCCTTCAGGGCGGACTCGGAGAACAGGATGCCGTTGTTGGCGATGATGCCGATCGGGTAGCCGTTCAGATGGGCGAAGCCGGTGACCAGGGTGGCGCCATAGCGCGGCTTGAACTCATCGAAGCGCGAGCCATCGACCAGGCGTGCGATCACCTCGCGCACGTCGTAGGGCTTGCGCGTATCGGCCGGGATCACGCCGTACAGTTCGTGCGCCGGCAGCAACGGTTCCTCCGGCGGCTGCATCGCCATCGCCGGTTCCGGCTTGCGCCAGTTCAGCTGGGCGATGATCGCGCGGACCCGTGCCAGCGCCTGCAGGTCGTTGTCGGCCATGTGGTCGGCCACGCCGGAAATGCGCGTGTGCACGTCCGCGCCGCCCAGTTCCTCGGCCGTCACCACTTCACCGGTGGCCGCCTTCACCAGCGGCGGGCCGCCGAGGAAGATGGTGCCCTGCTCACGCACGATCACCGTTTCATCGCTCATCGCCGGCACGTAGGCGCCACCGGCGGTGCAGCTGCCCATGACGCAGGCGATCTGCGGGATGCCCTGCGCGGACAGGTTGGCCTGGTTGTAGAAGATGCGGCCGAAATGGTCGCGGTCGGGGAACACCTCGTCCTGCAGCGGCAGGAAGGCGCCACCGGAGTCGACCAGATAGATGCACGGCAGGTGGTTCTGCTCGGCGATCTCCTGTGCACGCAGGTGCTTCTTCACCGTCATCGGGTAATAGGTGCCGCCCTTGACCGTGGCATCGTTGGCCACGATCACGCACTCCACGCCGCTGACCCGGCCGATACCGGCGACCACGCCGGCTGCCGGCACGGCATCGTCATACATGCCATGAGCAGCCAGCGGCGCGATTTCCAGGAAGGCACTGCCGGCATCGAGCAGGGCGTCGATGCGGTCGCGTACCAGCAGCTTGCCGCGCGCGGTGTGCCTGGCGCGTGCCGCCTCGCTGCCGCCCAGGGCAGTGCGGGCGAGGGTGGCGTGCAGATCGTCGACCACGGCCTGCATCGCCGCGCGGTTGCTTTCAAACGTGTCGCTGCCCGGTTGCAGCTGGCTGTTCAGGACGGTCATGGGGTGGCCTTACAGAGTGCGCTGGAACAATTCACGGCCGATCAGCATGCGGCGGATCTCCGACGTGCCCGCACCGATCTCGTACAGCTTGGCGTCGCGCCACAGGCGGCCGGTCGGGTACTCGTTGATGTAGCCGTTGCCACCGAGGATCTGGATCGCCTGCCCGGTCAGCCAGGTGGCCTTCTCGGCGGCGTACAGGATCGCACCGGCCGCGTCCTGGCGGGTGGTACGGCCCTGGTCGCAGGCGCGCGCCACGGCGTACACGTAGGCGCGGCAGGCGCCCAGGCCCACGTACATGTCGGCGATCTTGGCCTGGATCAGCTGGAAGCTGCCGATCGCTTCGCCGAACTGGTGGCGTTCGTGCACGTACGGCATCACCACGTCCATGGCCGCAGCCATCAGCCCCAGCGGGCCGCCGGACAGCACCACGCGCTCGTAGTCCAGGCCGGACATCAGCACGCGCACGCCACCGCCGACGCTGCCGAGCACGTTCTCTTCGGGAATCTCGCAGTCCTGGAACACCAGCTCGCAGGTCGGCGAGGAACGCATGCCCAGCTTGTCGAGCTTCTGCGCGGTGGAGAAACCCGGCATGCCCTTTTCAACCAGGAAGGCGGTGATGCCCCTGGCGCCGGCGTCCATGTCGGTTTTGGCATAGACCACCAGCACATCGGCGTCCGGGCCGTTGGTGATCCACATCTTGTTGCCGTTGAGGACATAGCGATCGCCACGCTTGTCGGCGCGCAGCTTCATCGATACCACGTCCGAACCGGCGCCGGGTTCGCTCATCGCCAGTGCGCCCACCTTGGCGCCGCTGCACAGGTCGGGCAGGAAGCGCTGCTTCTGCGCCTCGCTGCCGTTCTTGCGCAGCTGGTTCACGCACAGGTTGGAGTGCGCGCCATAGGACAGGCCGATGCCGCCGGAGGCGCGCGAGACCTCTTCCATCGCCACCACGTGGGCCAGGTAGCCCATGCCGGTACCGCCGTATTCTTCCTCGACGGTAAGGCCGAGCAGGCCCTGTTCGCCCAGTTTCGGCCACAGTGCCTGCGGGAACTGGTTGGTCGCATCGGCCTCGGCCGCCAGCGGCGCGATCTCGGCGGCGGCAAAATGGGCCACGCTCTGGCGCAGCAGGTCGATCTCTTCACCGAGATCGAAGTTCAGGGATGGCACGTGCATTACAGCGGCTCCACGGCGGCAAAGTGGGGGATGGACGCACCCAGGGCTTGCCGGCGATGGTTTCCAGGACCGCGCCGGCACGGGCGAGGCCCCAGCGTAACGGGGTTCGGGAAAGAAGTGAACACAAATTCAAAAATTGAAACCAGAATCAAAACATGGCCTACAAACGCTCTGCACTGATGGAAGAACGCCTGGCCGGGGCCCGCGAGCGGATCCTGCTGGCAACCCGTGAACGGGTCGCCACCGGCGGCTGGCGAAACGCCCCGGTGACCGCCGTGGCAACCCAGGCGGGGGTCTCCACCGGCCTGATCTACCGTCATTTCCCCTCCAAGGCCGACCTGTTCGTGGAGGTGCTCAACGCGGCGGTGGCCCATGAAGTGGCGATCATGGAACGCATCGCCAGCGGCCCGGAGGCCGCCAGCGAGCGCCTGCGGCTGGCCATCGCCGCCTTCGTGCGTCGCGCCCTGGCGGGTCCGGGGCTGGCCCACGCCTTCATCGTCGAACCGGTCGATCCGGACGTGGAAGCCGAGCGCATGCGCGGCCGCCGTGCCTTCGGCGATGTGTTCCTGCGCCTGGTGGAGGAAGGTGTGGCCGCCGGCGAACTGCCTGCGCAGGATGCGCATGTGGCGGCCGCGTGCCTGGTCGGCGCCTTCACCGAAGCGATGGTTGGCCCGACTGCGCCCAGCCGTGAAGCGCATCGCGACGAGGATGCGCTGGTCGACGCCATCTGCAGCTTCTGCCTGCGTGCCATCGGCGCACCGGTAAATCGGTAGCGCCGGGCCATGCCCGGTGGCTTGTGTTGCTGGGGTCAGATCCCTTTTGCGGCGCAAAAGGGATCTGACCCCAGCCCCGGCATGTTGCGCCGCACCAGCATTGACGCCTGTTGTCGCGCGCAGGGCGCGTTCTATACTCGGCCCATCACGCAGTCGCTCAGCCGTGGTCCAACGACTACCAGCCAGGGGTAACGAAGAGTGCGGAATTACGATCTGGAGTTCCTGAAACGCTTCTCCATGGTGATCGCGCTGTTGATGGCCATCACTCTGGGTCTGATCTTCCTTGCCGCCTTCCTGCACACCCGGATTCCGCCCGAGGTGTCGCCCACTGCGGCCAAACGCACCGAACAGCGCATCGCGCCGACCGGAGCCGTGTACGCCGGCAGTACCGGTGCGGCCGCGCAGGCGGCCGCCAAGGCGGCCGCGCTGGCCAAGGCCGCCTCGCAGGTGGCGTACGGCGGCACCACGGATGGCAAGGTCATCTTCGACAACCTGTGCACCGCCTGCCATACCACCGGCGTGGGCCAGGCGCCGACCCTGGACCGCGCGCACTGGGACCAGCGCATCACGCAGGGCAAGGACACGCTCTACAAGCACGCCATCGAGGGCTACACCGGCCCGGACGGCGGCATCATGCCACCCAAGGGCGGCAACCCGGCGCTGACCGAGGAACAGATCCACGCCACCGTGGACTGGATGCTGGGCAACCTGAAGTAGGACCTTTCCGCAGCGCCGGGCCTGCCCTCGGCAGCCTCTGCTCCACCTGCGTGGGCGGCTGCCGGGCATGGGCCCGGCGCTGCGATCGCGCCATCGACGGCCCCGGGGCTTTGCCCACCCGGGCCGATCGCCGGGCTGCAGTCGGGCGTTCGTATTTCGGGGTTAGTCTGTGCCCCCCATTCCGTGGAGTCGCCCGTCGATGCGCCGCCGTTTCCTTGTTCTCGCCCTGTCCCTGCTGCTGCCGGCACCTGCCTTTGCCCAGGCCCAGCCGCAGGCCATGCCGGCCCCGGCGACGGCCACCCCGCGCAACTCCACCGTTGTACTGGCCACCGCGCCGGCCGACTGGCGCGCGCTGGACGGCCAGCGTGTGCGCATCGCTGCGCCGCTGACCCTGGCCGGCACCGACGCTCTGGAACGCTCCGGCCAGCTGACGGTCGCCTTCGGCGGTCGCCTGTGGCAGCCGACCGAAGTGGCCGCGCCGGGCACCGCCGGCATCGAACAGGTGATGGCTGACAACCTGCGCCGCCGCCTGGTCCTGGACGATGGCAGCGACGTGCGTGATCCGGGCAGCGTGGCCTACCTGCCGGGCAACCCGGTGCTGCGCACCGGCATGCTGCTGCGCAATGTGGAAGGCATCGTCCGCGTGGACGCGCAGGGCCGCCCCCAGCTGCGGGTCGAAGGCACGCTGAGCCTGCCCGCACTGCAGCGGCCGGCGGTGCCGGACGTGCCTGGCAGCCTGCGTATCGCGGCGTTCAACCTGGAAAACTACTTCAATGGCGACGGCCAGGGCGGTGGCTTCCCGACGTTGCGCGGTGCCCGCACGCTGGAGGAGCACAAGGCCCAGGTGGCCAAGCTGGTCGCCACCATCAATGCGCTCGATACCCACATCGCCGCCCTGATGGAGCTGGAGAACGATGGCTACGGACCGCAGTCGGCCATTGCCGAGCTGCTGGCCGCGCTCAATGACCGGCCACACTCCGGGCCGGACGACGCATGGGTGGCGGTCGATCCGGGCGAAGGCCCCGGCACCAATCCCATCCGCGTCGGCATCATCTACAAGCGCGGTGCGTTCAAGACATTGGGCCCGCCGTTGACCAAGCTTGACGGCCCGTTTGCCGAGCACAGCCGCGCACCGCTGGCGCAGGCTTTCCAGGGCAAGGGCGCACCGTTCATGGTGGTCGCCAACCACTTCAAGTCCAAGGGGTGCCGCGACGCCAGCGGTGCCGACGCCGACCGCAACGATGGCCAGGGCTGCTGGAATGCGACGCGCGTCGAATCGGCCCGCCAGCTCAACCAGTGGGTGCAGGCCGAAGCCGCGCGCCTGAAGGTGAAGGATGTAGTGATGCTGGGCGATTTCAACGCCTATGCGATGGAGGATCCGATCCGCACGCTGCACACGCTGGGCTGGCAGGACGCCTTCAAGGTGGCCAAGGTCGAACATCCCTACAGCTACGTCTACAACGGCTACAGCGGCCGCCTCGACCACGCCCTGCTGAGTCCGTCCATGGCCCGCCGCCTGGCGGGCGCCGCCGAATGGCACAGCAATGCCGACGAGCAGGACGCCAGCGGCTACCAGGGGCGCAATGTGCCCGGCCCATGGCGCAGCTCCGACCACGACCCGCTGCTGCTGGGCTTCGACAAGTAATGCCCAACGCCGGGGTCGGATCCCATTCCAACGGAATGGGCTCTGACCCCGATGCATCGCCGGGCCATGAACGCGTGGGCCGCACGTGGGGTCAGAGCCCATTCCGTTGGAATGGGATCCGACCCCCGGGCCGTACTCACCCCCAGGCGATCAATCCGATCGCCAGCACCGCCAGCGCCAGGCCGGCCCGGTTCCACTTCGTGGTTGGTTCGCCAAAGGCAAACACGCCCACCAGCGCGCCCAGTACCACCACGCCGATGTTCATGCCGGCGAACACCGTGGCCGGGCTGTCCGGCATCGCCTGGTGCGCGTGCACATAGAACAGGATGTTGCCGCCGTTGAGCAGGCCCAGCAGCGCACCCGCGCCGAGGTTGTGCCAGGCCAGCCGGCTGCGACCGCTGAAGTGCCGCCACAGCTGCAATGCCAGCATCAGTACGAAGGCCACGCTGAAGCTGGCCAGCACCGCCGCCATCGACGGCGTGCCGGACAGCGCCACCTGCTTGAGCAGCACGTCCACCACCGCGAAGCCGCCCCACACGCCCAGCAGCCAGCCCCAGCCACCCGGCGAGGACGCCACCGCCGGGCCGCGCGGGCGCAGGCTGATGGCCACCATCGCCAGCAGGCCCAGGCCGAGCCCGGCCAGCTTCCACGGCGTGGCGGTCTGGCCGAAGAACAGGAACGCCGCCGCCAGTGACAGCAGCAGCGACAGCCGCTGCGCCACGTCGCTGCGGACGATGCCGGCCACCGCCACCGCGCGGCCCAGCACCAGGAAGATCGAGGGCAGCACCACCGCCAGCGCCAGCAACGACGGCCACGGGGCATGCGGCGCGCGCAGCGCATCCAGCGACGGCTGCAGCACCACGGCGGTCAGGGTCGCAGCCACCAGATAGTTCCAGGTGACCATCTGCGCAACATCCAGTTGGCGGCGTCCGGCCACCTTCAACAACACCGAAACCAGCACGCTGCAGATCACGGCCAAAGACAGGTAGAGCATGGGGCGGGCACAGGGCAGGGGCGGGGGACGGTATCATGGTGCCATGCACAAGCCTTCGTTCCCCGTCGCCCCTGGCGAAACCACCTGCCTCGAACTGGACGGCCCGGCCGGCCCGCTGGAAGTGGTCGTCGACCTGCCCAAGGCCGATGTGCCGGTGCAGCCGATCGTGGCCATCGTCTGCCATCCGCTGTCCACCGAGGGCGGCACCCTGCACAACAAGGTGGTCACCATGACCGCCAGCACCCTGCGCGAGCTGGGCATCGCCACGGTGCGCTTCAACTTCCGCAGCGTCGGTGGTTCGGCGGGCACCTTCGATGGCGGCGTGGGCGAGCAGGATGACCTGAAGACCGTGACCGCCTGGGTGCGCAGCCAGCGCCCCGACGACCGCCTGTGGCTGGCCGGCTTCAGCTTTGGTGCGTTCGTTTCGCTGAAGGCGGCCGCCACGCTGCAGCCGGAGGCGCTGATCTCGATCGCGCCGCCGGCCGGCCGCTGGGATTTCGACGGCGTGCAGCCACCGGCCCGCTGGCTGGTGATCCAGGGCGAGCAGGACGAGATCGTCGACCCGCAGGCGGTCTATCAGTGGCTGGACGCGCTGCAGGCTCCGCATGAGCTGGTGCGGATGCCCGACACCAGCCACTTCTTCCATCGCAAGCTGATCGACCTGCGTGGTGCGTTGACCCACGGCGTCAAGCACTGGCTGGGCGCAGCGGCATGAGTGCAGTCGAGTTGACCCCGTCGCAGCGGTATGCGGCCGGGGTTGCCCGGGGTGACTGGCAGGACGACCCCGCCCAGCACGCGGCGCTGGCCGAGCTGGACCGCATCCACGTGGGCCTGCTGGACAACGCCGACGACGGCTGGCTGGACCGGTTGTCCTCGTTCTGGAAGAAGCCCGAGCCGGTCAAGGGGCTGTATTTCTGGGGGGGTGTCGGCCGCGGCAAGACCTTCCTGGTGGATCTGTTCTACGACGGGCTGCCAATCAAGCAGAAGTACCGCACCCACTTCCATCGTTTCATGCGCAGCGTCCACGAGCGCCTGCGCGAGCACCAGGGCCAGAGCGACCCGTTGGCGAAGATCGCCCAGGAATGGCGCAGCAACCTGCGCGTGCTGGTGCTGGACGAATTCTTCGTCACCGACATCGGCGACGCCATGCTGCTGGCGCGCCTGCTCGAACGCCTGTTCGCCGAGGGCGTGACCCTGGTCACCACCTCCAATACGGCGGTGGAGAACCTGTATCTCAATGGCCTGCAGCGCGAGAGCTTCCTGCCCGCCATCAGCCTGCTGCAGCGCTTCTGCGTCGAGCTGTACGCCGAAGGCACGGAGGATTACCGGATGCGCGCGCTGACCCGCTCGCCGGTGTACCGCGCGCCGCTGGCCGCCGATAGCGACGACTGGCTCGCCACGCGCTGGAACGAACTGAGTGGTGGTCAGCCCGCCAAGGCCGGCAACATCGAGATCGAAGGCCGCAAGATTCCGGTCCGCGGCCGGGGCAAGAGCATCGCCTGGTTCGACTTCGCCGCCCTGTGCGAAGGCCCGCGCGGCCCATCGGACTACATCGAGATCGCGCACGAGTTCAATACGGTGCTGCTGGGCGGCATTCCCGCCTTCGATCGCCTGAACGAGGACGCCGCGCGCCGCTTCGTCAACCTGATCGACGAACTGTACGACCGCCACGTCAACCTGGTCTGCACCGCCAGCACCTCGCCGGTCGAGCTGTACACCGGCCAGCGCCTGCAGGGCGCGTTCGAGCGCACCGCCTCGCGCCTGATCGAGATGCAGAGCGCTGAATACCTGGGTACACCGCACCGGGCGTGAGGGCCCGGGAGCTGCACGATCTGCCGGAAGGGCAGCCGCGCGCAGGCGCTGCAGCGGCAGCTCGACGTTACCGGCTGGGCGCCAGTGCGTTCCCCTGCGGCCGCTCCTCCGGCCCGGTCGACACCTGCAGGCCGTTGTCGCTGCGCTCCAGCAGCCGCAGCGGCTGGCCCCGGTAACGCACTTCCAGCGCATCGTGGGTATCGGCCAGCGCACGCACCAGCGGGCACAACGCCATCGCGCTGGCCTCCACACGCTGGGCACCGGCTTCCAGGCGCCGGTCCAGCTCGGCATCCAGGCGCTCGGCACGTTCCTCCATGGCGTCGCTGCGGCCGGTGAAGACCTGCCAGAGCACGCTGCGGGCGATCGAGCCGGACAGCGTCTCGGCCATGTCCTGCACCTTCGCCTCGAATCCGGGACCGAAGGTCGCCTGTTCCCAGTAGCCCTTTCCGAGCGTCCCCTCGATCCAGTCATCCGCCTGCCGCCGCAGGCGCCTGACCTTGCGGCTGTTGGCGGTGCCGGTCAGGCTCTCGTAGACGCCATCGAGCGCGTCGAAGCTCAGCTGGCTGACATCGCGCGCCAATGCCGTGGCGGCGGGCATCAACCGGCGCGCGCCGGCCTCCAGCTGGCGCAGGCGGGCGGCATCGGCGTCGCTGACCGGCACGATCGTGTCATCCAGGCTCAGCACACCATCGTGGAACACCACCTCGTGCGGCGCCTGTGGGCCGTGTCGCAGCCAGATGCCGCCGCTGTCCACCAGCACGTCATAGTCCGTGCGGATGCCACACTGGTCCGCGTGCAGCTTCGGCGCGTCGGCCGCCTGCGCCGGCATGATGCACAGCGCCGACAGCACTGCCAGGGCAGGCAGTCGCAGGTCCATTGGACATTCCTTTTCCAGTCGCCAGAGCCCAGCGTCCGCCTCTCCGGCCTGTCCGTCATCGGCCGAAAGTCACGCCGTCCACCGGCTGCCCACCTTCTATCCACAGGGTTGTCCCTTGGTCATTCCGTTACTGTCATGTGAAGCTGTCATTGTTCTGTTTCCGCACTCCGTTGTACCGCCGGAATGACGCGTTCCGGTCTTGACTGCGCGGCCCGTTCCGGCAGGTCCAAAGCGTCCGATCCGGGCGCCGATGGCACGATCCTTGCGGCGCAAGGGATTGCCGAATTTCACTACATTTGGCGTTGACGGACCCCACCACCCCCACTATCTTGTGGCCATCGGTCGCAGCGACCCCACGTCGCAAGGACAACGGGGAAGGCGCAGAGGCGGGAGCCACGCGGCACCCCCGTCCACAGCGATACCCGTCGGCGACCGTCACGGCAGCGGCAGGCGCAGGTCTCACCTCCTGCGACGCCCAGCTGCCATCCTGGACCGTCATGTCCTGGGCCGCGCCACCGATGCACCTGCAACCACCCCATCACGCCAAGAGGACACACGCCGTGACCACCGAAACCAGCGCCACCATCGAAAAGGAAAGCGAGTTCCTGTTGACGTCGCCGCCGACGGCCAACGCGATGAGTGTGACCAAGCGCAATGGCACGACCGAACTGGTGGACCTGAACAAGATCGTGCGTGCGGTGCAGCGTTCCTCCGAAGGCCTGCACGCCGTCGATCCGATGCGCGTGGCCACCCGCACCATTTCCGGCCTGTACAACGGCGCCACCACCCGCGAACTGGACGAGCTGTCCATCCGCACCGCCGCCCTGCTGATCGGTGAAGAACCCGAGTACGGACGTCTGGCCGCGCGCCTGCTGGCCAACTACATCGCCAAGGAAGTGTCGGGCCAGGAAATCTATGCCTTCTCGCAGTCGGTCAGCCGTGGCCATGAAGTCGGCCTGATCAACGACCGCCTGCTGAACTTCGTGCAGACCAACGCGCGCAAGCTCAACGATGCGATCGACATCTCGCTGGACCTGAACTTCGATTACTTCGGCCTGCGTACCCTGTACGACCGCTACCTGCTGCGCCATCCGCACACCCGCAAGGTGATCGAGACCCCGCAGCAGTTCTTCCTGCGCATCGCCAGCGCGCTGAGCGAGGACGTGTCCGAGACCCTGGCGCTGTACAAGCGCATGGGCAACCTGGACTACCTGCCGTCCAGCCCGACCCTGTTCAACTCCGGCACCACCCACGAGCAGCTGTCCTCGTGCTTCCTGCTCGATTCGCCGCAGGACTCGCTGGAGTCGATCTACGCCAAGTACGGCGACATCGCCCAGCTGTCGAAGTTCTCCGGCGGCATCGGCGTCAGCTACACCCGCGTGCGTTCGCGTGGTTCGCTCATCAAGTCCACCAACGGCCATTCCAACGGCATCGTGCCGTGGCTGAAGACCATGGACTCGTCCGTGGCGGCGGTGAACCAGGGTGGCAAGCGCAAGGGCGCGGCCTGCGTGTATCTGGAAACCTGGCACGCCGACATCGAGGATTTCCTCGAGCTGCGTGACAACACCGGTGACGAAGCCCGCCGTACCCACAACCTGAACCTGGCCAACTGGGTGCCGGACCTGTTCATGAAGCGCGTCGAGGCCGACCAGGAATGGTCGCTGTTCGATCCGCGCGTCGTGCCGGAGTTCACCGATCTGTTCGGCGAAGCCTTCGAGCAGGCCTATCTGCAGGCCGAAGCCCAGGGCAAGGCCAACCGCACCATCTCTGCCCGCAAGCTGTACGCCCGCATGATGCGTACGCTGGCCGAGACCGGCAACGGCTGGATGACCTTCAAGGACAAGTGCAACCGCGCCAGCAACCAGACCCTGCGTCCGGGCAACGTGATCCACCTGTCCAACCTGTGCACGGAAATCCTGGAGGTCACCTCCAACGATGAAACCGCGGTGTGCAACCTGGGTTCGATCAACCTGGGCAACCACTTCGACGAGCACAACGAGTTCGACTTCGAGAAGCTGGCCGAGACCGTGCGCCTGGCCGTGCGCCAGCTCGACCGTGTCATCGACCTGAACTTCTACCCGATCGAAACCGCCCGCCGCGCCAACCTGCGCTGGCGCCCGGTCGGCCTGGGCTGCATGGGCCTGCAGGACGTGTTCTTCCGCAAGCGCCTGCCGTTCGACAGCGCCGAAGCCCGTGCCCTGTCGAAGAAGATCGCCGAGACGATCTACTTCCACGCGCTGGAAACCTCGACCGAGCTGGCCCAGGAACGCGGCAAGCACCCGTCGTTCAACGACACCCGTGCCGCCAGTGGCGAACTGCAGTTCGACGCCTGGAACGTGGTGCCGGAAGACACCGCGCGCTGGGATGCCCTGCGTGCCCGCATCAAGGAGCACGGCCTGCGCAACTCGCTGATGATCGCGATCGCCCCGACCGCGACCATCGCCTCCATCGCCGGCTGCTACGAGTGCGTCGAGCCGCAGGTGTCCAACCTGTTCAAGCGCGAAACCCTGTCCGGTGACTTCCTGCAGGTCAACCGCTACCTGGTGAACGAGCTGAAGAAGCTGGGCCTGTGGACCGCCGACATGCGCGATGCCATCAAGCTGGCCGAAGGTTCCATCGCCGGCCTGACGCAGATTCCGGAAACCCTGCGTGAGGTCTACCGCACTGCGTGGGAACTGCCGATGCGTTCGCTGATCGACATGGCCGCCGAGCGTGGCGCCTTCATCGACCAGTCGGCCTCGCTCAACCTGTTCATGGAAAGCCCGAACATTGGCGCGATGTCGTCCATGTACATGTACGCGTGGAAGCAGGGCATCAAGACCACCTACTACCTGCGCTCGCGTCCGGCCACCAAGATCGCCAAGACCACGGTCAGCAACGCGGCCCCGGCCAAGGTGTTCAGCCCGGACGAAGCCATCGCCTGCTCGCTGGAGAACCCGGAAGCCTGCGAGGCCTGCCAGTAATCGCGCGCTGTGCCGTAGATGGAGCCGGGCTCGGCCCGGCTGCGCAATGACAAGGTAGCGCCGGGCCATGCCCGGCGTTTTGACCCGAGAAGACAAGGAAACACCCATGGCCGACAAGCCCAAGCAGATGCTGCTCGATCCCGGTTTTGAACTGACGTTGCGCCCGATGCGCTACCCGCAGTTCTATGACATGTACCGGAATGCGATCAAGAACACCTGGACGGTGGAAGAGATCAATTTCCAGATCGACATCACCGACCTGCACAGCAAGATGTCGCCGGGTGAGCGCCACCTGATCCATCGCCTGGTCGCGTTCTTCGCCACCGGCGATTCGATCGTGTCCAACAACCTGGTGCTGAACCTGTACCAGCACCTCAATGCGCCGGAAGCGCGCATGTACCTGTCGCGCCAGCTGTATGAAGAAGCGCTGCACGTGCAGTTCTACCTGACCCTGCTCGACAACTACCTGCCGGACCCGGAAGAGCGCGCCAAGGCGTTCTCGGCGGTGGAGAACATCGACTCGATCAAGAAGAAGGCCGATTTCTGCTTCAAGTGGATCGACTCGATCCAGGACCTGACCCGCATCGAGACCCGCGAACAGCGCCGCCAGTTCCTGCTCAACCAGATCTGCTTCGCCGCCTGCATCGAAGGCCTGTTCTTCTTTGCTGCGTTCGCCTACGTGTACTACTTCCGTTCGCGCGGCCTGCTGCCGGGCCTGGCCTCGGGCACCAACTGGGTGTTCCGCGACGAAAGCGCCCACATGGAGTTCGCGTTCGAGTCGGTGCGCGTGGTCCGCGAGGAAGAGCCGGACCTGTTCGATGAGGAGATGAAGCAGCAGGTGTACGACATGCTGGCCGAAGCGATCGAGTGCGAAGTGCAGTTCGCCGAGGACGTGCTGTCCGGCGGCGTGGCGGGCATCTCCACGCGCGACATGCGCCAGTACCTGCAGCACTGCGCCGACCAGCACTTCGCCAAGCTGGGCATGGAAAAGAAGTACAACGTGCGCAACCCGCTGCCGTTCATGGAACTGCAGGACGTGCAGGAGCTGACCAACTTCTTCGAACGCCGTGTTTCGGCCTACCAGGTCGGCGTGCAGGGCGAAGTTGCCTTCGACATGAACTTCTGACCCGTCCGGTCAGGCCTGTCGCAGCGAAAACCCCGGCCGATGCCGGGGTTTTTTGTGGGTAGCGCGGGGCCGTGCCCGGCGGGTACCGTCCGGGGCTGCGCGCAGCGTCGATTGCGCTGCGCCTTCGCCGGGCATGGCCCGGCGCTACCGCCGCCCTTCCGCCGCCATGCGCACCGCCAGCCCGGCCAGGACCGTGCCCATCAACCAGCGCTGTGCCGCCTGCCAGGTGGGGCGCGCGGCGAGAAATGCAGCGATGCTGCCGGCCAGCACCACGATCACCGCGTTCACGCTCAGGCTCACCACGATCTGGGTAGCACCCAGGACCAGCGACTGCATCAGCACGCTGCCGTGTCCGTCCGGATGCAGGAACTGCGGCAGCAGGGACAGGTACATCACCGCGATCTTCGGGTTCAGCAGATTGGTCAGAAAGCCCATCGCAAACAATCTGCGTGGGGTGTCCTGCGGCAGGTCGCGCACCGCGAACGGCGAGCGGCCACCGGGTTTGAGCGCCTGCCAGGCCAGGTACAGCAGGTACAACGCCCCCCCGATGCGCAGCGCGTCGTAGGCGAACGGCACCGTCATCAGCAGGGCGGTGATGCCCAGCGCCGCGCACAGCATGTAGAACACGAAACCCAGCACCACCCCACCCAGCGAGACCAGGCCGGCGCGGCGGCCCTGGCAGATCGAGCGCGAGACCAGGTAGATCATGTTCGGCCCGGGCGTGAGCACCATGCCCAGCGAGATGAGGGCGAACGCCAGCAGATCGGAGGTCGCGGGCATGGGCAGTCCTGGCAGTGGGCGTGGCGCAGTGTAGCGCTGCCTGTACGGGGCCTGGCTTAACATTGCCGCACCCCACACCGAAGCCCTACCCATGACCCCGATCCCTGAAACCGTGCCACCGATCGAAGTGCGCATGGCCGAAATCGTCTTTCCCAACCATACCAACCACATGGGCACGCTGTTTGGTGGCCAGGCGCTGGCGTGGATGGACAAGGCCGCCTTCCTCGCCGCCGCCCGCTACTCGCGCCGCACCGTGGTGACCGCGCGCAGCGACCAGGTCGACTTCAAGCTGCCGATCCGCATCGGCCAGATGGTGGAAACGATCGGCCGCATCGTCGAGGTCGGCCGCAGCTCGATGAAGGTCGAGGTGGAACTGATTGCCGAAGACCTGCACAGCGGCGAGCGCAGGCTCTGCACCCGCGGCCACTTCGTGATGATCGCGCTGGACGAGGCGGGCCAGCCGATCGCGGTGCCGCCGCTGCCGGCGCCCTGAGCCGGCGCTTGTGGGGGCGCCGTGCTGCCCCCATCTGGTCGGCATGACCCCGCCGCTGACCGACTTCATCGACCGCGCCCAGCGCCTGTTCGTGCTGACCGGCGCTGGCTGCAGCACGGCCTCGGGAATCCCCGATTACCGGGATACCGATGGCCAATGGAAACGCACGCCGCCGGTCACCTACCAGGCATTCATGGGCGAGGCCGCCACCCGCCAGCGCTACTGGGCACGCAGCCTGCTGGGCTGGCCGCGCTTCGGCCTGGCCCAGCCCAACGGCACCCACCAGGCGCTGGCCGCGCTGGAGAAGCAAGGCAAGGTGCAGTTGCTGCTGACCCAGAACGTGGATGGCCTGCACCAGCGCGCCGGCAGCCAGAACGTGATCGACCTGCATGGGCGGCTGGACCTGGTGCGCTGCATGGGCTGCGAGCGCCGCAGCGGTCGCCAGGCGTTCCAGCAGCGCCTGCTGGACGCCAATCCCGGCTGGGACACGCTCGAGGCCGGCATCGCCCCCGACGGCGACGCTGATCTGGAGACCGATTTTTCCTCCTTCGTGGTGCCCGACTGTCCGTCCTGTGGCGGCCTGCTGAAGCCGGACGTGGTGTTCTTCGGCGAGAACGTGCCGCGTGAACGCGTGGCGGCAGTGCATGAGCACCTGCAGCAGGCCGATGCCGTGCTGGTGGTGGGGTCCTCGCTGATGGTCTATTCCGGCTTCCGTTTCGTGCAGGCCGCAGCAAAGGCCGGATTGCCGGTGGCTGCCGTGAACCGTGGCCGCACCCGTGCCGACGACCTGCTGCAGTTCAAGGACGAGCGCGATTGCGCTGAAGCGCTGGCCGGGTTCGTCATCGGGTAGCGCCAGGCCATGCCCGGCGAGCATGCAGCGCCACCGCGAAACAGCGATCCATCCACATGGTTGATTCGCCGCCCTTGCAGCGGTGCAATACGCACCCCCCTCTGCCCGTCCCTGCACCCCTCGTGAGCCAGCTGTTCTCGCCGATCACCTTCGGCCGCCTGACCCTGTCCAACCGCATCGTCATCGCGCCGATGTGCCAGTATTCCGCCGAAGACGGGCGCGCCAGCGATTGGCATGCCATGCATCTGGGCAACCTGGCGCAATCCGGTGCCGGCCTGCTGATCCTGGAAGCGACGGCGGTTGAGCCGCGTGGACGCATCAGCTGGGCCGACCTCGGCCTGTGGGATGACGGTACCGAAGCTGCGCTGGCACACGTGCTGGCCAGCGTGCGGCGCTGGTCGCCGATGCCGCTGGGCATCCAGCTGGGCCATGCCGGCCGCAAGGCCTCGGTACAGCGTCCCTGGGACGGCGGTGGCCAGCTGCCGGCCGATGATGCACGTGGCTGGACCACGGTGGCGCCGTCAGCGCTGCCGTTCCATGCTGCCGATCCCGCGCCGCAGGAACTGGATGAGGCGGGCATCGCGGGAATCGTTGCTGCCTTCGCCGCCAGCGCGGTGCGCGCCGAACGCCTGGGCTTCGAACTGATCGAAGTGCATGCCGCGCACGGATATCTGCTGCACCAGTTCCTGTCACCGCTGAGCAACCGGCGCACCGATGGCTACGGGGGTTCGCTGCCCAATCGCCTGCGCCTGCTGGTAGAGGTATTCGATGCCGTGCGCGCGGCAGTGTCCGACAAGGTGGCCGTCGGCGTGCGCATCTCCGCCAGCGACTGGGTCGACGGTGGCTGGGATCTGCTGCAGAGCGAAGCGCTGTCCCAGGTGCTGGACGCGCGTGGCTGCGATTTCCTGCACGTCTCCAGCGGCGGCCTGGATGAGCGCCAGAAGATCAGCGTCGGGCCGGGCTACCAGGTGCCGTTCGCGGCCGCGATCAAGGCCAAGGTGCGCATGCCGGTCATCGCGGTGGGGATGATCACCGAACCGGAGCAGGCCGAATCGATCCTGCGTCATCGCCACGCCGATGCCATCGCCCTGGCCCGCGGCATCCTCTACGACCCGCGCTGGCCCTGGCACGCGGCAGCCGCGCTGGGCGACAGCGTGGTGCCGGCCGCGCAGTACCTGCGCTGCGAGCCGCGTGAGGCACGCGGCGTGTTCACCCCGCGCTGAAGGTCATGCCCGCCAGGCCGGCGGCAGGCCGGCCTGCAGGTGATCGAACAGCGCACGGATCCTGGCGGTGAAGTCGTGGCGGTCGCTGACGCAGAAATAGACCTCCATCGGTTCCGGGCGCCATGCGCTGTCCGCGCCGAACACCGCCTGCAACCGGCCATCGCGCAGAAAGGGATCGGCCACGAAGGCCGCCAGCCGGGTGATGCCGGCACCGGCCGCGGCCAGTTCGGCCAGCGCGTCGATGTCATCGCACACCATGCCGGGCGGCAGCGGCGCATCCGCGCGCTGGTCGCCCTTGCGCAGGCCCCAGCGCAGAGGCCGCCCATCGGTGGGGAAACGATGCAGCACACCCCGATGGCCGCGCAGATCGGACGGCTCCTGTGGCCAGCCATGCGCCTGCAGGTAGGCAGGCGAGGCGCAGAAGACGAAGGGAATGCGTGCCAGCGGCCGCGCCACGACGCCGTCCTCCAGCTGCGCATCGATGCGGATGCTGGCATCGACCGCCTCCGGACCATGCTGCACGGCCCGGTCGGACAGCCGCAGTTCCAGCTGCAGCTGCGGATAGCGTTGCTGCAGTGAAGGCAGCAGGGGCGCCAGCACGTGGCGGCCGAACGCGCGGCTGCTGGCGATGCGCAATGGCCCGGCCGGCTCGATGTCACCGCTGGTGACCAGGGCCTGCGCCCGCGCCAGATCGGTTTCGATGTGGCGCACCTGCGCCAGGTACAGCGCACCGGCCTCGCTCAGCGCCAGCTGGCGCGTGCTGCGGTTCAGCAGGCGCACGCCCAGGTGTGCCTCCAGGCGATGGATGTTCTGGCCGACGGCGGTGGCGCTGATGCCAAGGCTGCGGGCCGCAGCGGCAATGCTGCCGGTGTCTGCGGTGCGGGTGAAGCTGCGGATCAGCTGCAACAGGTTCATGACCCGCCAGCGTGCCACGAAAGACGGCCACGATCACTTGGAACTGTCCGAAGCGGTTCGTTGCATCGGTGACAATGGATCACGCGGGCGGGGTGCTGCCCTACACTTGCAGGATGCGACCCGATTCCATCCTCACCCTGTCCTGCCCCGACCGTACCGGCATCGTCTACCGCGTGTCGGGCCTGTTGTTCGATCATGGCTGCAACATCCTCGACGCCCAGCAGTTCGGCGACGAGGAAAGCGGCCGCTTCTTCCTGCGCGTGCATTTCGACCGCGGCGCCAGCCTGCCCCTGGACACGGTACATGCGTCCATGGCGGCACTGGCCCGCGAGTTCGGCATGGACTGGCAGCTGCAGGACGGTCGGCGTCGTGCGCGCCTGCTGGTGCTGGTCAGCAAGCAGGGCCACTGCCTGAATGACCTGCTGTTCCGCGCGCACAGCGGGCAGCTGAAAGTGGATATCGCGGCAGTGGTGTCCAACCATGCCGATTTCGCACCGCTGGCTGCGTCCTACGGCGTGCCGTTCCACCATCTGCCGGTGAACGCGGATACGCGTGCGGTGCAGGAGCAGCAGATCATCGATCTGGTCGAACACGAGCGTATCGACCTGGTGGTGCTGGCGCGCTACATGCAGATTCTTTCACCCACCCTGTGCCGCGCGCTGGCCGGCCGGGCGATCAACATCCATCACAGCTTCCTGCCCAGCTTCAAGGGCGCGCAGCCCTATCACCAGGCGCACGCGCGCGGGGTAAAGATCATCGGCGCCACCGCGCACTATGTCACCGAGGATCTGGACGAAGGTCCGATCATCGAACAGGACGTGGCCCGGGTCGATCATGCGATGACGCCGCGCGACCTGGTACGCCTGGGCAGCGATACCGAATCGCAGGTGCTGGCGCGTGCCGTGCGCCGCCATGTGGAGCACCGCATCCTGCTCAACGGGCACCGCACGGTGGTGTTCCGCTGATACCTGCCCGGCCGGACGTGCGTCAGAGGATCCCGATCCCCGCAGTGCCCAGTGCTTCGCGCACCATCCCGTCGTTGGCCTCGGTCACCGGCCGGGTCAGGTCCCAGAGGAATTTCACCCTGAAGCCGGACGTGGCTGCGTCCTGCGCGCTCCACAGCACGCAGTAGTCGCGGGCCAGGCCACAGACGTGCACCTCGTCGATGCCGCGCTCATGCAGCCAGCCGGCCAGGCCGGTGGCGGGGCGCCCGCCATCGGGGCCGTGGTTCTCGCGGAAGGCGCTGTAGGAATCCACCTGCTGGCGGGTGCCCTTGCGCAGGATCAGGTCGGCCATGTTCCAGTCCACCTGCGGATGCAGGGCGGCACCGGCGCTGCCCTGCACGCAGTGGTCCGGCCACAGGGTCTGCGGTTGCGCATGCAGCAGGATCGTTTCGAACGGACGATGGCCGGGGTGCTGGCTGGCGAACGAAGCATGGTCCGCGGGATGCCAGTCCTGGGTGGCCACTACGGTGCGGTAGCGGCGCTGCGCCAGCAGCTGCGCGATCGGCGCGACCAGCGCATCGCCACGGTCGCAGGCCAGCGCGCCACCGGGCATGAAGTCCGGCTGCAGATCGATCACCAGCAGGGCGACAGTGGCGGGCAGGGTGGGCATGGACGTTCCAGCGCGGCGGAAGAGGCGACCAGCGTGGCCGCCCCCTCGCCACACGTCAATCGCCCTGCGGCGTTTCGTTGTCCTGGCCGTAATACAGCAGCCCGATCCGGATCCGCTCGCGGCCGGTCTCCCGGCGGTGCCGGTTGGCATCGCGCAGCGAGTACACGCAGCCACAGTACTCCTGCTGGTAGAACCGCTCGCGCTTGCTGATCTCGATCATGCGGCTGGCACCACCGCCCTTGCGCCAGTTGTAATCCCAGTACTGCAGGCCCTCGTAGCGCGCCGCGGCGCGGATGCCGCAGTCATTGATCTGCGCCATGTTCTTCCAGCGCGAGATGCCCAGCGACGAGCTGATGGTGTCGTAGCCGTGCTCATGCGCGTACAGCGCCGTGCGCTCGAAGCGCATGTCGAAGCACATCGTGCAGCGGATGCCGCGCTCGGGTTCGTTCTCCATGCCGCGCGCGCGGCTGAACCAGTTGTCGGTGTCGTAGTCGCAGTCGATGAAGGGGACGCCATGCTGCTCGGCGAAGCGGATGTTCTCCTGCTTGCGGAGCTCGTATTCCTTCACCGGATGGATGTTGGGGTTGTAGAAGAAGATCGCGTAGTCGATCCCGGAGGCGGTGATCGCCTCCATCACTTCGCCGGAGCAGGGCGCACAGCACGAATGCAGCAGCAGGCGCTTGCCGTCGGCGGGCAGGGACAGGGTGGGGCGTTGGAGCTCGGTCATCATCAGGTACCGCACGGACCGCCGGCAACGGCGGCGGCCCGTGCATCGGGGTGGAGAGACAGGTCAGGCGACGCGGGCGTCGGTGTGCTCGGCACGCAGTTCCACTGCGGCGGCAACCAGTGCCTGCAGTGCAGCGCGGGTTTCTGGCCAGCCACGGGTCTTCAGCCCGCAGTCCGGGTTGACCCACAGCTGCTCCGGCTTCAGCACGGCCAGCGCCTTGCGCAGCAGGTCCACCATCTCCGCCTTGTCCGGCACGCGGGGGGAGTGGATGTCATACACGCCCGGGCCGATCTCGTTGGGATAGTTGAACTTCACGAAGGCATCCAGCAGTTCCATGCGCGAGCGCGAGGTCTCGATCGAGATCACGTCCGCGTCCATTGCCGCCACCGAGTGGATGATGTCGTTGAACTCCGAATAGCACATGTGGGTGTGGATCTGGGTGGCATCGCGCACGCCGCTGGTACTGATGCGGAACGATTCCACCGCCCAGTCCAGGTAGGCGCGCCAGTGAGCACGGCGCAACGGCAACCCCTCGCGGATGGCCGGCTCGTCCACCTGGATCACGCCGATGCCGGCTGCTTCCAGGTCCTGCACTTCGTCCCGCAGGGCCAACGCGATCTGCCGGCAGGTCACATCGCGTTCCTGGTCGTCGCGCACGAACGACCACTGCAGTACCGTCACCGGACCGGTCAGCATGCCCTTCATCGGCTTGTCGGTGAGCGATTGCGCGTAACTGGACCAGCGCACCGTCATCGGCTGCGGGCGGCTGACGTCGCCGAAGATCACCGGCGGCTTGACGCAGCGCGAGCCATAGCTCTGCACCCAGCCGTTGCCGGTAAATGCGAAGCCTTCCAGCTGCTCGCCGAAGTACTCGACCATGTCGTTGCGCTCGAACTCACCGTGGACCAGCACGTCCAGGCCCAGCGCTTCCTGCACGCGTACCGCATGCGCGGTCTGCTGTTCCAGGAAGGCCTCGTACTCGGCCAGGCCCAGCTTGCCGGACTTGTGCCGGGCGCGTGCCTCGCGCACCTCCAGCGTCTGCGGGAAGGAACCGATCGTGGTGGTGGGCAGCAGCGGCAGCTGCAGCGCCGCATGCTGCGCGATGCGGCGCTGTGGGTAGGCGGTGTGCCGCTGCGCATCGGCCACGGTCAGCGCGGCCAGGCGTGCGGCCACGGCCGGGTTGTGCACGCGTGGCGAGCGACGACGCCCCTCCAGCGCAGCGCGATTGGCAGCCAGGCCCGCTTCCGCATCCGCCCTGCCATCGAGCGCGTCGGCCAGCAGGCGCAGTTCCTGCAGCTTCTGCCGGGAGAACGCCAGCCAGCCCTTCAGTTCGTCATCAAGCTTCTTTTCCAGCGCAAGATCCACGGGCGTGTGCAGCAGGGAACAGGACGGTGCCAGCCAGAGCCGGTCGGCGCCGCGGTCCACCTGGGCAAACCGGGCCAGGATCAGTGCGTTGTCCAGATGGGTGCGCCAGATGTTGCGGCCGTTGACCAGGCCGGCCGACAGCACGCGCTCGGCCGGCAGCGCCTTCAGCACGGCGTCCAGCTGCTCCGGCGCGCGCACCAGGTCCACGTGTAGTCCGTCCACCGGCAGGCCGGTGGCCAACGCCAGGTTGTCCTCGAGCGCACCGAAATAGGTCGCGACCAGCAGTTTCGGGCGCCGTGCCGTGGCCAACCGGGCATAGGCGCGCTCATAGGCTGCCTGCGCACCGGCGTCGAGATCCTGCACCAGCAGCGGCTCATCCAGCTGCACCCAGTCGGCACCGGCGTCGGCCAGCTGGCCGAGCAGCTGCACATAGGCCGGCAGCAGGGCATCCAGCAGGTCCAGCGCGGCGCTGCCGTCGGTGGTCTTGGACAGCAGCAGGAAGCTCACCGGTCCCAGCAGCACCGGACGGGTGTGGATGCCCAGCGCCCTGGCCTCGTTGAACTCGGCCAGCGGCTTGTCACCGCGCAGGGCGAAGGCCTGGCCCGCGTGCAGTTCCGGCACCAGATAGTGATAGTTGGTGTCGAACCACTTGGTCATCTCCAGCGCGCGCAGGTCGATGCCATCGCGCTGCAGGCCACGGGCCGTGGCGAAGTAGGCGGCCAGTGGATCGTGCGCGGCCAGTTCGCGGTAGCGTTCGGGAATGGCATCGAACAGCCATGCGGTGTCGAGCACCTGGTCGTACAGGCTGAAGTCGTTGCTCGGCGGTACATCGACGCCGGCCTCGATCTGCAGCTGCCAGTGCCGGGCACGCAGCGCCGCGGCGGTGGCCTGCAGGGTGGCGGCGTCGTCCTCGCCGGCCCAGTGGCGTTCGAGCGCCCGCTTCAGTTCGCGCTTGGCGCCGATGCGGGGAAAGCCCAGGTTGGTAACAGTGGTCATTGCAGCGTGTCCTCATTGCATGTCGGCATTGAGGAACGAAGGAACCGCAGGACGACGCGTGCCGTTGCCGGCCCACGGGCGTCTTGCCAGCGACCTTCGCCCCCGCGGGCGAACCGGATGCCGTGAGAAGGACGCACGTGGCCGCGCACCCTGCAGCCGCAGGACGACGACGGCCCCGGCAACCTCCCCGCGGAGATTCCAGGTCGAGTCAGGGGACGGTCGTGTCCCCCGGCCGGGGCCGGTATTCGGGCTGTTGGACGCGGGCCGCAGCCCACCTACTACCTGCCGCTTCCCAGGCGCGAGCCCAGTGCTGTTGGCAGGATTCGTTTCCATTCACCGCTGCGGGGCAGCTCCGGAATGGGCGCGCGAAGCGCCTTCACCGGATTCCCGTTTAAATTCATCCCTTCATTCGCATGAAGAGATGAATACCTTCGGCGTGCACAAGGTAGGCCGGTTGGCAGCAATGGTCAAGGCCCGGCATCACACCACCGGGATGTGGCGCCTTTCTCAGGCAGTGAGAGGCCGGCTTGCGATACTGGCAACCGACGGACGGGAGGTGACGTGTGGCGGCGAAGTACTGCGATCTGGTCATGAAAGGTGGCATCACCAGCGGCATCGTGTACCCCAATGCGGTACTGGCGCTGGCGCGCGAGTATCGCTTCAAGAGCATCGGTGGCACCTCGGCAGGCGCCATCGCCGCCGCGGTGGCTGCTGCGGCGGCCTATGGTGATCGCCGCCAGCAGGCGGGCGAGCCGCTGCCCGGCGATGCCGGGTACGGTGGATTGTCGGCGGTGTCGGCGCAGCTGTCGCGGCGCGGGTTCATCTACGGTCTGTTCCAGCCGGCGCGCGGCGCGCGTGCAGCCTATCGGCTGCTGGTGGTGCTGACCGGCAATGCAGGCTGGCCCCGCAAGCTGCTGTGCCTGGCCATCGCCGTGTTCCAGATCGCGCCGCTGGAAGTGCTGGTGTCGCTGGCATTGCTGCTCGCGCTGGGCGCGTGGGGCGGCGGCTGGAGTGGAGTGGCGGCAACGTTGCTGCCGTCCCTGCTGTGCGCCTACGGCGCTGGCGTGGCCGGGGCCGCGCTGCGGGTCGCGCGGGTGGCACGACGCAATCTGCTGGGCCTGTGCAGCGGCCTCGGCAGCGACGCGCGCCGGCCGGCGCTGACGGAATGGCTGCACGGCTGCCTGCAGCAGCTGTCAGGCAAGCCGGCCGATGTGCCGCTCACCTTTGCCGACCTGCACGATGCGCCGCGCTATGCCGACGAGCCGGACAGCCCGCATGCCATCACCCTGCAGATGATCACCACCTGCGTATCGCACAACGAACCCCGCACGCTGCCGCTGGGCGGCGCGCAGTTCTGGTTCCTGCGCGAAGAGTTCGACCAGCTGTTCCCGGCCAGCGTGGTGCAGTGGCTGGTCAACCATGCGGGTCCGCCGCTGGGCGTGGATGGACGACTCTATTACCGCCTGCCGCAGGGGCCGCAGCTGCCGGTACTGGTGGCAACGCGGATGAGTCTGAGTTTCCCGTTGCTGATCAGCGCAGTGCCGCTGCATGAGCCCTCGCGCCGCGAGCGCCGCTGCGAGCCTGGAGCGACCGCCTCCGATCCGGAACACAACGTGGCCGACAGCATGGAGGGGCTGACCAGTGCCGGCCAGGCCTGCGGCCCGGTGATCACCGCCTTCCGGATCTGCTGGTTCTCCGATGGGGGCATCAGCAGCAACTTCCCGATCCATCTGTTCGACGCGGCGCTTCCGCGCTGGCCGACCTTCGCCATCAACCTGGTCTATCCACAGCATGCGGAGGAGGTCGGTTCCGGCGGCAATGCACGGCAGGCGCTGGAGCGATCGGTGTTCCTGCCCAGCGAAAACCGTCATGGCTGGCAACGCACCTACCAGTCCATCGCCGCACCGGTGGCCGCCGGCGAGCTCGGCCGTTTCCTGTTCGCGGTGGTGGCAACCATGCAGAACTGGCGCGACCTGCTGCAGGCGCGTGCTCCGGGCTATCGCGACCGCATCGTGCACGTGACGCTGCAGGGTGATGAGGGCGGCATGAACCTGGACATGCCGCAGGAGGTGCTGACCCGCATCGCCGACAAGGGCAGCCTGGCCGGTGCGCGCTTCTGCGCGTTCTCCTTCGAGAATCACTACTGGATCCGCTGGCGCAACCTGGCCTCGGCCTACCAGCGTTACACGCTGGAAGTGGCGCGTACCGACGATCCCGCGCAGCAGGTGCTGGCCTATCGGGCGGCGTACACGATGGTGGCTGCCGGCGTGCCGTCGCCACCGTCGTACAAGCTGGGCTCGGAGGACAAGCGGCTGGCGTCACAGCAGTTGTGGGGGCTGATGGTGGAGCAGGGCCGCAGCTGGGAGGATCTTGGCCCGGACCTCACCGACGGCGCACCACGGCCGCTGCCGCAGATGAAGGTGACGCCGATCTACTGACCGCTGCCGCAGCCGATTGAACTGTTCCGGCGGGTGCCGACCTTGTCTGGTGGGTGCCGACCTTGGTCGGCACGATCTGATCCCTGCGGTGGCTCATCGCCAGGATTCAACCGTGTCGACCAAGGTCGACACCCACCAGGGCAATGCGTCGTTCTGACAGCTTGCGGAGATCTGTCGAAGGCGGGGTGGGTCCGGTTGCGGGGGCGTGAGCGCCATGGATGGCGCGACCGAGGCTACATGGACGTACTTGCGCCGTCCCCCGCAACCGGACCCGCCCCGCCATCCCACGGAATGCCAGCTTTTGCCGTTGCCGTTGCTTCGGCCTGTGCAGGTGCAGGGCGCAGCCCTGCCGAACCAACCCTATCGCCCCGGCAGCTGCGCGAACGCGCGCTGCATGCAGTCCTCGCGCGGGCACACCCGGCAACCCGGGCCGATCGACACCGAATTGCCCGGGCTCTGCACATCCAGCCCCAGCGAATACACCAGCCGCTCGGCATGCTGCAGGTCGCAGCCCAGCGCTACTGCGAAGGTCTTGCGTGGTTGGCCGTGACCAACCGGGCCGCTGCTGACCTGCCGGGCCAGCCAGAAGTGGCGACGCCCATCGGGCATGCGCGCGGTCTGGGTCAGGATGCGGCCGGGCTGGTTGAACGCCTCGTAGACGATCCACAGCGGGCATGAGCCACCCACCTGCGAGAAGTGGAAGTCGGTGGCCGAGTGACGCTTGGAGACGTTGCCGGCGCGGTCCACACGGATGAAGAAGAACGGCAGGCCGGGCGCGCTGCGGCGGGCCAGCGTGCTCAGCCGGTGGCAGACTGCTTCGAAGCCGACACCGAACTGGTGCGCCAGCAGCTCGATGTCGTAGCTGCTGGCTTCGGCCGCACGCAGGAAGCGCAGGTAGGGCATTACCAGGGCCCCGGCGAAATAGTTCGACAGGCCGATGCGCGCCTGCGCGATGCGCGCCTCGTCGCTGAATCCGGCGCGGGCAATCACCGTATCGATCTGCGGCAGGTAGCCGTGCAGTGCAAGTTCGGCGGCCATCTGGAAGGCCTGCTGGCCCGGCTCCAAATAGTCCGGCAGCCACAGCCGGCGGGCACCGGCATCGTAGTGGCGCTTCTCGCGCCCGGCCTGCAAGGCAGTCACTTCCACCAGCACGCCGTGGCGATCGGCCAGCAACTGGCGCAGGCGCGGGGCGACGTGCCCCGGCGACAGTCCCCATTCGGCGAATAACCGCTCGGCCAGCTCATCCAGCTCCGGGATGTGGTTGTGCATGCGGTTGAAGAACTCGCGCACCTGGTCGCCCGCCGGCAGGGTGCTGCCGGCACCGGGTTCGCCCAGCTGAAACTCCAGTGCGGCGGCATGTTCCCGCAACGCCAGGTGGCGGCGATGCAGGTCCAGCAGCGCCCGGCTCACCTGCGGCAGGTTGCCGGCCAGTGCCCGCAGCTCGGTGGCACTGACGTCGGCCAGCCCCAGGTCCCGCAGGGTTTCGGCCAATGATTCCTGCAATGCCGCGGGTTCATCCTCGTCGAACAGGGCGGAAACGTCGCCCAACACCTCACTCAGCTTCTTCTGCACGGCGGGCGTCAACGGGCGCTTGTTGCGCTCGATCTGGTTCAGGTAGCTGGCAGAAAGGCCCAGGGCGCGGGCCAGGTCGATCTGGCTGTAGCCGCGCTGCTCGCGCAGGCGCAGCAGGCGCAGGCCCAGCTGGCGCTGTGAGGATGGCAGATTCACAGAATTAACAGGAATCGTGGGGGGTGTTGGCCAGATTAAGCGGATTCAGGCCGGAAATCGAGGCGGCGGCTGTGAATAATGCCAAGCATCTTTCGCACCCCTGGATGTCGTCATGACTGTTGCAGCGCCCCGTATCCGCATGCTGATCGATGGCCAGTTCGTCGAATCGGCGACCTCCCACTGGCAGGACGTGATCAACCCGGCCACCCAGGACGTGCTGGCCCAGGTCCCGTTCGCCACCACCGCTGAAGTGGACGCTGCCGTGGCCGCCGCCAAGGAAGCGTTCAAGACCTGGCGCAAGACCCCGATCGGCACCCGTGCGCGCATCTTCCTGAAGTACCAGCAGCTGATCCGCGAGAACATGAGCGAGCTGGCGCACATCCTCACCGCCGAACAGGGCAAGACCCTGCCGGATGCCGAAGGCGATGTGTTCCGCGGCCTGGAAGTGGTCGAGCACGCCGCCGCCATCGGCAACCTGCAGCTGGGCGAGCTGGCCAACAACGTGGCCAATGGCGTGGATACCTACACGATCATGCAGCCGCTGGGCGTGTGCGCCGGCATCACCCCATTCAACTTCCCGGCGATGATTCCGCTGTGGATGTTCCCGATGGCCATCGCCACCGGCAACACCTTCATTCTCAAGCCGTCCGAGCAGGACCCGATGGTCACCATGCGCCTGGTTGAACTGGCGCTGGAAGCCGGCATTCCGAAGGGCGTGCTGAATGTGGTCCACGGTGGCGAGGAAGTGGTCAACGCGATCTGCGACCACCCGGACATCAAGGCGGTCTCCTTCGTGGGTTCCACCCGCGTGGGTACCCACGTGTACAACCGTGCGTCGCTGGCCGGCAAGCGCGTGCAGTGCATGATGGGCGCCAAGAACCACGCCGTGGTGCTGCCGGATGCCAACAAGGAGCAGACCCTCAATGCGATGGTCGGTGCCGCCTTCGGTGCCGCCGGCCAGCGCTGCATGGCGGCCTCTACGCTGGTGCTGGTGGGTGAAGCGCGCGGCTGGGTGCAGGATCTGGTGGCCAAGGCCAAGACCCTGAAGGTCAGCGGTGGCACCGTGTCCGGTACCGATGTCGGCCCGGTGATTTCCTGCAGCGCGCGCGAGCGCGTGGAAGGCCTGATCGCCTCGGGCGTGGAGCAGGGCGCGCAGCTGGTGCTCGATGGCCGCAATCCGCAGGTCGATGGCTTCGAGAAGGGCAACTTCGTCGGCCCGACCATCTTTGCCGGTGTCACCACCGACATGCGTATCTACCAGGAAGAAATCTTCGGGCCGGTGCTGGTGATCCTGGAAGCGGAAACGCTGGAAGACGCCATCGCGATGGTCAACAGCAACCCGAACGGCAACGGCACCGCACTGTTCACCCAGTCCGGCGCCGCCGCGCGCAGGTTCCAGGAAGACATCGACGTCGGCCAGGTCGGCATCAACGTGCCGATCCCGGTGCCGGTGCCGCTGTTCTCCTTCACCGGTTCGCGCGCCTCCAAGCTGGGTGACCTGGGCCCGTACGGCAAGCAGGTGGTGCTGTTCTACACCCAGACCAAGACCGTCACCGCGCGCTGGTTCGATGACGAGACGCTGAGCCACGGCGTCAACACCACGATCAGCCTGAAGTAACGGCAGGAGCAGCCATGAGCCACTCGATGACGACGGAACTGGAAGAAGCGCAGCAGGCCTACCGCGAGGCCGCCCGCGACTTCGCACTGGCCGAACTGGCGCCGCACGCCGCGCGATGGGATGCGGAGGGCATCTTTCCGCGCGAGGCGATCGCCAAGGCCGGTGAACTGGGCTTCTGCGGTCTGTACATGGACCCGGAAGTGGGCGGCAGCGGCCTGAGCCGGCTGGACGCCGCCGTCGTCATCGAGGAGCTCGCCAGTGTCGACCCCTCGACGGCGGCCTACATCAGCATCCACAACATGGCCTCGTGGATGGTGTCCAAATGGGGTCAGCCGGCACTGCGCGACGCGTGGGGCAACGATCTGGCGGCGGGCATCAAGCTGGCCTCGTACTGCCTGACCGAACCGGGCGCCGGTTCCGATGCCGCCTCGCTGAAAACCACCGCCGTGCGCGATGGCGACCACTTCGTGCTGAACGGCGCCAAGGCCTTCATCTCCGGCGCCGGCGCCACCGAACTGCTGGTGGTGATGGCGCGCACCGGCGGTGCCGGTGCCGGCGGCGTCAGCGCCATCGCGGTGCCGTCGGACCTGCCGGGCATCAGCTTCGGCCGCAAGGAAGAGAAGATGGGCTGGAACAGCCAGCCCACCCGTGGCATCACCTTCGAGAACGTCCGCGTGCCGGTCAGCCACCTTCTGGGAGAGGAAGGCGGTGGCTTCAAGCTGGCGATGAAGGGACTCGATGGCGGCCGCATCAACATCGCCGCCTGTTCGCTGGGTGCCGCGCAGGGCGCGCTGGATGCCGCACGCCGCTACATGGGCGAGCGTCGCCAGTTCGGCAAGGCGCTGGCCGAGTTCCAGGCACTGCAGTTCAAGCTGGCCGACATGGTCACCCAACTGGTGGCCGCCCGGCAGATGGTGCATACCGCCGCGCGCAAGCTCGATGCCGGCGCCAGCGACGCCAACGTGTGGTGCGCAATGGCCAAGCGCTTCGCCACCGATGCCGGTTTCACTGTCTGCAACGAAGCGCTGCAGATCCACGGCGGCTACGGCTACATCCGCGAATACCCGATCGAACGCCTGCTGCGTGACTGCCGCGTGCACCAGATCCTGGAAGGCACCAACGAGATCATGCGGGTGATCGTTGCCCGTCACCTGCTCAACACCGAAGAGGAACTGCGATGAAGGATTGGCGTACCCAGGAGCACGTGGGCCTGAAGGTCGAGGCCGATGGCCACACCGCCGTGGTCACCCTGCACAACCCGCCGGCGCATACCTGGACCGTGCACAGCCTGTCCGCGCTGCGCGACCTGGTGGCTGCGCTCAATGCGGACCGCGACATCTACGCGCTGGTGATCACCGGTGATGGCGAGAAGTTCTTCTCCGCCGGCGCGGATCTGAACCAGTTCGCCTCTGGCGACAAGGCGGCCGCGCGCGAGGCCGCACGCCGCTTCGGCGAAGCCTTCGAGGCGCTGTCCGGCTTCCGCGGCGTGTCGATCGCCGCAATCAACGGCTATGCGATGGGCGGCGGGCTGGAATGCGCGCTGGCCTGCGACCTGCGCATCATCGAAGACCACGCCCAGGTCGCGCTGCCGGAGGCCACCGTCGGCCTGCTGCCGTGCGCCGGTGGTACCCAGAACCTGCCACGGCTGGTGGGCGAGGGCTGGGCCAAGCGCATGATCCTGCTGGGCGAGCGCATCAATGCCGAGACCGCGCTGCGCATCGGCCTGGCCGAGGAGAAGGTCGGCAAGGGCGAGTCCAAGGCGCTGGCGCTGGAATGGGCGAAGAAGGCCGGCAAGCAGAGCCCGACCAGCATCGCGGCCTGCAAGACGCTGGTGCAGTCCACCCGCACCGGCACCCACGCCTCGGCGCTGGTGGCCGAACGCGAGGCCTTCGTCGATCTGTTCGATACCGCCGACCAGGTCGAGGGCGTGAACGCCTTCCTGGAAAAGCGCGCCGCGCAGTGGAAGAACGCATGACCACGGTCGCCGACGAAGCGCCGGTCCTGTTCGAAGAGCGCGTGGCCGGCAATGGCGCGCGCATCGGCATCGCCACGCTGAACGCGCCGCGCACGCTCAATGGCTTCTCGCTGCCGATGGCGCACCTGCTGCTGAAGCAGCTCAATGCCTGGGCCGACGACGACGGCATCGCGATGGTGGTGCTGCAGGGCGCCGGTGAAAAGGCGTTCTGCGCCGGCGGTGACCTGCACAGCCTGTACCAGAGCATGCGTGCATTCCGCGAGGCCGGCCGCAGCGATATCCGCGACAACGACTACGCGGCCGAGTTCTTCGACGTCGAGTACCGCGTGGATTACCTCATCCACACCTATGCCAAGCCGATCCTGTGCTGGGGCCATGGCATCGTCATGGGAGGGGGCATCGGCCTGATGTCCGGTGCCAGCCACCGTGTGGTCAGCGAGCGCTCCAAGCTCGCGTTCCCGGAGATCACCGTCGGTCTGTTCCCGGACGTGGGTGGCAGCTGGCTGCTGCCGCGCGTGCCGGGCAAGGGTGGCCTGTTCCTGGCCTTGACCGGTGCACTGCTCAACCCGGGCGATGCGATCTATGCCGGCCTGGCCGACGTGCACGTGGCCGAAGCGCGCCGCAGCGATGTGTTCGATGCACTGCTGCAGGTGGCCTGGTCGCGCGACGCCGCGAGCAACCACGAGCGTCTGGGCCACCTGCTGCAATCGTATGCCAGCGATGCCGCGACCGGTCCGCTGCTGGCCAACGCGGCGAAGGTCGACGCACTGTGCGACGGCGATGACCTCGATGCCATCGTCGAAGGCATCGCCCACCTGCAGACCGAGGATGCCTGGCTGCAGGCCGCCCAGAAGACCCTCGCGGCCGGCGCGCCCGGTTCGGCGCGGCTGGCGTTCGAGCTGCAGCGCCGCAGCGCGGGCCAGGATCTGGCTGCGGTCTACCGCCTGGAATACATCGTCGCCCTGCACTGCGCTGCCCACGGCGATTTCGCCGAAGGCATCCGTGCGCTGCTGATCGACAAGGACCGCACGCCGTCGTGGAACCCGGCCACGCTGGCCGAAGCCAGCGCCCTGTGGGCCGATACGTTCTTCGCTTCGCCCTGGGCCGATGCCGCGCATCCGCTGGCCGACCTGGGTACCCCTGCCGCTGAAAGGAGCCTGGCATGAGCCGCATTGCATTCATTGGGTTGGGCAACATGGGTGGCCCGATGGCCGCCAATCTGGTCAAGAACGGCCACACCGTGCGCGTGTTCGATCTGGTGCCGGCCGCCGTGCAGGCCGCCGTCGACGCCGGTGCCGGTGCCGCGTCGTCAGCACGTGACACCCTGGCCGACGCCGAGGTGGTGATCTCGATGCTGCCGGCCAGTCGCCACGTCGAAGGCCTGTACCTCGGCGATGACGGCATTCTCGCCGCGATTCCGGCCGGCGCGCTGGTCATCGATTGCAGCACGATCGCTCCGGCCAGCGCCCGCAAGGTGTCCGAAGCGGCGGCCGCACGCGGCCTGCAGATGATCGATGCGCCGGTTTCCGGCGGCACGGCCGGTGCCCAGGCCGGCACCCTCACCTTCATCGTCGGTGGTGAGGAGGGTGCACTGGAGCGTGCGCGCCCGGTGCTGCAGGCGATGGGCAGGAACATCTTCCACGTTGGCGCCAGTGGTGCCGGCCAGGTGGCCAAGCTGTGCAACAACATGGCGCTGGGCGTGATCATGGCCGTCACCGGCGAGGCCATCGCACTGGGCGTGGCGCACGGTCTGGACCCGAAGGTGCTGTCGCAGATGATGGCGGTGAGCACCGGCCGCAGCTGGGCCACCGAAGTGTGCAATCCGTGGCCGGGCGTGCTGGAGAATGCGCCGGCCTCGCGTGGCTACAGCGGCGGCTTCGGCAGCGACCTGATGCTCAAGGACATGGGCCTGGCAGTGGAAGCGGCGATGAGTGTCGGCGCCTCGATCCCGCTGGGTGAAGTGGCCCGCAACCTGTATTCGATGAATCATCAGGCCGGGCGCGGCAAGCTGGATTTCTCCAGCGTCGTACAGCTCATCACCAGCGAGAAGTAAGCGAATGCGTCCCCGGCCGCGTGCCGGGGCCCACCCGGGGTGGGATGGGCGGATGCCTGGTTTCGACCGGCATCCGCCCATTTTTTTGCGCTTGGAGCCCCGGGGTCGGATCCCTTTCGCAACGCGAAAGGGATCTGACCCCATTTAGCCGCTGGGGTCAGAGCCCTTTGCCGTTGCAAAGGGATCCGACCCCGCCTCCATCAGGCGACGATCAGCGTCACGTCGATGTTGCCGCGGGTGGCATTCGAGTACGGGCACACGACGTGCGCCTTCTGCACAAGCGCTTCAACCTGCTCGCGCGGCACGCCCGGCACGTTGATGGTCAGCTCGGCCTCGATGCCGAAGCCGGTCGGGATCTGGCCGATGCCCACCTTGCCGGTCACGGTGGTGTCAGCCGGCAGCGCGACCTTGGCCTGGCCGGCCACGAACTTCAGCGCGCCCAGGAAGCAGGCCGAGTAGCCGGCGGCGAACAGCTGCTCCGGGTTGGTGCCCGGGCCGCCCGCGCCGCCCAGCTCGCGCGGGGTCGACAGCTGGATGTCGAGCACGTTGTCGGAGGAGACGGAACGGCCTTCGCGGCCGCCGGTGGAGGTCGCCTGGGCGGTGTACAGAACCTTTTCGATGGACATCGGGATGCTCCTGGTCAGTGGGTGGTAGTGCGTTGGAGCCTACTTTGCCCGCTTTCCAAGGACGATGGGTGACAGACCGTCTGAGAAATTTGACCGATCGTCCTGCCTGTCTAGATCGTCCATTCCCGATCGGTGGTGAACATGATCGTCAGCCACCGGTCCGGCGAGGCTTCGCCCAGTGCATCGCCGATCTCGTCACGCAGTTGGTCCCACTCCCGCAGGGGCCGCGGCGGATCATCGGCCGGGACCACGAAGAACAGCTCGATCTGCTCGCCACGTCCCACCTGCGCCACATAGCTGCGGTGTTCGACGAAGCCATGCCTGGCGACGATCGTGCGCGCCACCGCGTCCACGTGGGCCTGCAGCTCCGGTGGGGTCACCAGCAGGATGCCGGCCAATGCCCGCCGCACCGTGCCCAGCGGCGCGATCATCACCAGTACGCAGACGAAGGCGAGGATGGCCGGGTCGATGTACGGCCCGATCCAGTCCCACGCGGTGCCACGCACCAGCGCGCCGCCCAGGAAGGCGACCAGATAGCAGGCCGACATGCTGGCCGCGATCATCCAGTTTTTCGCGTCCAGCGCGATGAACTCCGACCCGATGCGGCGGTTGGCGCGCAGCACGAACACGCCCAGCGCTGCCTCGGCCAGCAGGGACAGCGCGGCGAAGATCATCGCCGGCCCCAGCGCGATGTGGCGGCCGCCGGACATCAGCGCGTCCACGGCATTGACCAGTGCATACAGCGCCGCACCGATCATCAGCGTGCCGCTCACGCCCAGCACGATCGGTTCCAGGTGCCAGAAGCCCATGGTAAAGCGCTGGTTGAGGCGCGACTGCAGCGCATCGGTGTTGGTCGACAGCGCGATCAGGCGCGCGACCAGCAGCGACAGCCAGGTCATCACCACATCGATCAGCCCGTAGATGCCATCGAAGATGATGAGCGAGGAATTGGCCAGCAGGCCGAACACCACCGCAGTCAGCGCCAGCAGCAACGCACCGGCAATCGACAGGCGCAGCACCCCCTGTTCGGTGGTGGGGTCGAAGAAGTGGGGGCGATCGGTAGCCATGACCCGATTGTAGAGCGGAGCCATGCTCCGCTGCGTCTGGCGGCCGACCGCGCTACCTTCATGCAGCCGCTTCCCGTAGACTGCGCCCCTCCCACGTACCGACACCCGCCTGCAGTGATCACGCCACCCTGACCCTTGCCGCACATCGGCAGCCGGCCCGCCCGGCTCAGGAACCCGTGTCTTTCCACTGCAGCGCCATGCGGCCACGCCCGCCTGCGCGCGGAGCTTTCCCATGCAAACGTCCTATCCCCTGCGCCAGCAATGGCTCGGCAACGTCCGTGGCGACCTGTTGTCCGGCATCGTCGTCGCCCTGGCCCTGATTCCCGAGGCCATCGCGTTCTCGCTCATTGCCGGCGTCGACCCCAAGGTCGGCCTGTACGCCGCCTTCTCCATCGCCGTCATCACCGCCATCGCGGGTGGCCGCCCTGGCATGATCTCTGCTGCCACTGGCGCGATGGCGCTGGTGATGGTCGACCTGGTGAAGGATCACGGCCTGCAGTACCTGTTCGCCGCCAGCATCCTGGCCGGCTTGCTGCAGGTGCTGGCAGGCGTGTTCAAACTGGGCTCGCTGATGCGCTTCGTCTCGCGCTCGGTCATCACCGGCTTCGTCAATGCGCTGGCGATCCTGATCTTCCTGGCGCAGATGCCGGAACTGATCGGCCGCGGTCCTACGGTCTACGTGCTGTGCGCGGCGGCGCTGGTCATCATCTATCTGCTGCCGCGCCTCACCCGCGCCGTGCCCTCGCCGCTGGTGGCCATCGTGATGCTCACCGCGGTGGTGATCGGCTTCGGTATCGACGTGCGCAGTGTTGGCGACATGGGCCAGCTGCCCGACAGCCTGCCGCATTTCCTGCTGCCCGATGTCCCGCTCAGCTGGGAGACGCTGCGCATCCTGCTGCCGGTGTCGGCCACGCTGGCCGTGGTCGGCCTGCTCGAATCGATGATGACCCTGCAGATCGTCGAGGACATCACCGAGACACCCAGCGAGCGCAATCGCGAATGCATCGGCCAGGGCGTGGCGAATACGGTAACCGGCTTTCTCGGCGGCATGGCCGGCTGCGCGATGATCGGCCAGTCGGTCATCAACGTGACCTCCGGTGGCCGTGGCCGCCTGTCGTGCCTGGTGGCTGGCGTGCTGCTGCTGGTACTGGTGGTGTACGGCAGCGACCTGGTGCGGCAGATCCCGATGGCCGCCCTGGTGGCGGTGATGATCATGGTCAGCATCGGCACCTTCAGCTGGCGCTCGCTGCGCGACCTGCGCACGCACCCGCGCAGTTCCTCGGCCGTGATGTTGCTGACCGTGGTGGTCACCGTGGCCACCCACGACCTGGCCAAGGGCGTGCTCAGCGGCGTGCTGCTGTCGGCGTTGTTCTTCGCGCGCAAAGTAGGCCGCTTGCTGGAGGTGCAGCGCGACGATGCCCATGAGACGCAGGTCTACCGCGTGCGCGGGCAGGTGTTCTTTGCCTCGGCGGGGCAGTTGGGCGCAGCGTTCGACTATCAGCATGTGGCGCCGAAGGTGCAGATTGATCTGCGCGATGCCCACCTGTGGGATCTGACCGCCGTGGCCGCGCTGGAGCGCGCGCAGGAAAAGTTGGCCGCGCACGGAGCAGAGGTAACCGTGGTGGGGCTCAATGCGGCCAGCCAGACGCTGATCGAGCAGGTGGGTGGCGCACGCGGCGGGCACTGATCGCGTGGGGCATGCTGGTGGCGCCGGGCCATGCCCGGCCGCCAGCCGGAACCGGGCCCAACCGGCGCTCGCCGCGCGGCTGACCGGGCGCATTCAGCCACCCGGTGTAAACTATTGATCTCACTGGCAATGCCAGTCTCCACGATCAACGCTCCGATGACGTCCGCCACCGCCCGTTACGCCGATTCCCTGCGCCTGTCCGTCGCCCCGATGATGGACTGGACGGACCGCCATTGCCGCGTGTTCCACCGCGTGCTGGCTCCCGGGGCGCGGCTGTACACGGAGATGGTGCACGCCAACGCGGTCATCCATGGTGACCGCGAGCGCCTGCTCGGCTTCGACCGCAGCGAACAGCCGCTGGCCCTGCAGCTGGGTGGCAGCGATCCGGCCCTGCTGGCGCAGGCCGCGCGCATCGCCGCGGACTGGGGCTACGACGAGGTCAACCTCAACTGCGGCTGCCCGTCCGATCGCGTGCAGGCCGGCCGCTTCGGTGCCTGCCTGATGCGCGAGCCGGTGCTGGTGGCCGAATGCGTGGCCGCGATGGTCGATGCGGTCGACATCCCGGTGACCGTGAAGTGCCGTCTGGGCGTGGATGAGGACAACGAGTACGAGGCGTTCGCCAGCTTCGTCGATCGCCAGGTCGCTGCCGGTGCAGCAATGGTGGTGGTGCACGCGCGCAATGCCTGGCTGAAGGGCCTGTCGCCCAAGGAGAACCGTGAGGTTCCGCCGCTGAAGTACGACTGGGCCTACCGCCTGAAGCAGGAGCGGCCTGCGCTGCCGGTGGTGCTCAACGGTGGCCTGGCCAGCATGGAAGCCGTGCAGGCCCAGGCCGGCCATGTCGATGGCGTGATGCTGGGCCGGGCCGCGTACCACGATCCCTATCTGCTGCATCAGCTGGAAGCGCTGCACACCGGTACGCCGCTGCGGTCGCGCGCGGACCTGCTGCGCGCGCTGCGCCCGTATGTCGAGGCCCGTCTGGGCGAGGGCATGGCCCTGAAGCACATCACCCGTCACCTGCTCGGCCTGTTCCATGGGCAGCCCGGTGGGCGCGCGTTCCGCCAGGTATTGAGCGAGGGTGCGCACCGTCCAGGCGCCGACTGGACATTGGTCGAACAGGCCCTTGCCGTCACCGAGCGCGACGCTGACCGTGCCGCTGCGTGACGTACGTCACATTCCTGACTTGACAATGCCGGCCGATTCGTCCCGAATGTTCACTTAGATGAACAAACTTGCGGTTCGCCCGGAAAAGTTCAGATCGGATTCACTGCCCCAAACCAAGAATTTGCAAAGGAATTGTAAAGACCGGGTCCCGCACCCGGTTCCCGGATTTACGACTTTTGAACGAATCGCCGTGCTCGGCTAGGATCGCATCGATGTCTTCCGCTCCCCTCCATTGCCGCATTGCCCTGGCCACCTGCGTGGTGCTGGCGGCTGCGCCGCTGTCGTCGGCAATGGCACAGCAGCCCCCGCGTGCGGAACACGGCCGGGCGGAGATGATGGAGCGGAGCGAGCGGGGTGGCCGTGGCGACGAGCGCTCGCTGTCCGATGCCGTGCGCCGCGTGCAGCGCACCACCGGTGGCCACATCCTGGGCGCCGAACGGGTGCCGTTCGATGGTCGTGACATCAACCGGGTCAAGTACATGGACGACCGGGGCCGGGTCCGCTACATGGACGACCCCGCCCCGTCGCGTTCACAACCGCGCACGCCGCGGTCGGATATGTCTTCACTACGCGGCGATAACCCCTGAACAGGGATAGTTGTCGCTATCAACCCGTACCCCACTGGCCTCCGGGCCACACCCAGGACACTAGGGAGAGTTCATGCGTATCCTTCTGGTCGAAGACGAAGCCCCGCTGCGTGAGACCCTGGCAGCCCGGCTCAAGCGCGAAGGCTTTGCCGTCGATGCTGCGCAGGACGGCGAGGAAGGCCTCTACATGGGGCGCGAAGTCCCGTTCGACGTCGGCATCATCGACCTCGGCCTGCCCAAGATGTCGGGCATGGAGCTGATCAAGGCGCTGCGTGACGAGGGCAAGAAGTTCCCGGTGCTGATCCTGACCGCGCGGTCGAGCTGGCAGGACAAGGTCGAGGGCCTGAAGCAGGGCGCCGACGATTACCTGGTCAAGCCGTTCCACGTCGAAGAGCTGCTGGCCCGCGTCAACGCGCTCCTGCGCCGCGCCGCCGGCTGGAGCAAGCCGACGCTGGAATGCGGCCCGGTCGCCCTGGATCTTGCCGCGCAGACGGTCAGCGTTTCCGGCAGCAATGTCGACCTGACCAGCTACGAGTACAAGGTGCTGGAGTACCTGATGATGCATGCCGGTGAACTGGTCTCCAAGGCCGACCTCACCGAGCACATCTACCAGCAGGACTTCGACCGCGACTCGAACGTGCTGGAAGTGTTCATCGGCCGCCTGCGCAAGAAGCTGGACCCGGACGGCGAGCTGAAGCCGATCGAGACCGTGCGCGGCCGCGGCTACCGTTTCGCGATCCCGCGCAACGAGGGCTGAGCCGGCTCACCCTGGCGATTGCACGATGTCCGGCCGTCTGTGGTTCTTCCGACGCTGGCGGCCGCGCTCCCTGCAGGCGCGCCAGCTGTTCGCCGCGTCCGTGGGCCTGGTCGCGTTCCTGGCCCTGGCCGGTTACGCGCTCGACGCCGCCTTCGCCGATACGGCGAAGGCCAACCTGCGTGAGCGCCTGAAGAACTACGCCACTGCCTATGCGGCGGGCATCGACTTCACCCGCGATCGTTCGCTGTACATCCGCGAGCAGCCACCGGACCCGCGCTTCGACGTGCCCGGCAGCGGTCTCTACCTGCAGGTGGTGATGCCGGACGGCAAGGGCAATTCGATGTCGGCCGAAGGCCCGATGCTGCCCACCGTCGGCGGCGGCCTGCTTGCGCCACGCCAGGAGGTATTCGAAGGCCCGCTGCCGATGATCCAGATCGACGGCAGCCAGGGTTCGGTGTACCGCTACGGCCTGGGCCTGGTGTGGGACGCCGATGCCGATCCCGCCACCGAGTTCCCGTACACCATCTACGTGATGGAAGACTCGCGCGCGCTCGGTGCGCAGCTGCGGGTGTTCCGCAGCCGTGTCTGGTTCTACCTGGGTGGCATCGGCCTGATCCTGCTGCTGCTGCAGACCGTCATCCTGCAGTGGAGCCTGCGTCCGCTGCGTCGCGTGATCACCGAGCTGACCAAGGTGCAGCGCGGCGAGACCGAGCGCATGAGCGAGCGCCACCCACGCGAGCTGGAACCGCTGACCGACAGCATCAATGCCTTCATCGAAAGTGAGCGCGAGAACCTCGAGCGCCAGCGCAATACCCTGGCGGATCTTGCGCACAGCCTGAAAACGCCGATCGCGGTGCTGCGCACGCAGATGGACAGCGGTGCCGGTGATGGCGCGCTGCGCGAAGAGCTGGACGTGCAGCTGCAACGCATGAACAACCTGGTGTCCTATCAGCTGGCGCGCGCTGCGTCGTCGGGCCACAAGCTGTTCTCCGCACCGTTGCCGATTGAGTCCAACGCCGAAGAGATCGTGCGGGGCCTGGAAAAGGTCTATGCGGCCAAGGGCGTGCTGTGCGAGTTCGACATCGATCCGGCCGCGCGCTTCCATGGCGAGCCGGGTGACCTGCAGGAGCTGCTGGGCAATCTGCTGGAAAACGCCTTCAAATGGGCCAAGCGCCGTGTCCTGCTGACCGCGCAGCCCCTGCCGGCACCGAATGCACGCCGCGCCGGCCTGCTGCTGGCCGTGGACGACGACGGCCCGGGCATTGCGCCGGACGATATCGGCAAGGTGCTGCAGCGTGGCGTACGTGGCGACGAACGCGTGCAGGGCCACGGCATCGGCCTGTCGATCGTGCAGGACCTGATCAAGGATTACCGCGGCGAACTGGCGGTCGGCCGTTCCAGCGAACTGGAAGGCGCCCGCTTCGAAGTGCGTCTGCCGCCGGGCCCGTAGGGCGGGCCTGCTTCGATCCACCGGTCAACGCGAATGCAGGCAGCGCCGGGCCACGCCCGGCGAACCTATGACATGGCTCAGCCACCCCGCGCCGGCGGTTCACCATAGAAGCGCCGCAGATGTGCGGCAACATCGGGCAGCGCTTCGGCCAGCACGTCCGGGGCGGAGAAGTGGTACTCGCTGGCGACCGCGAAGAACTCCTCCGGTGCTTCGGCGGCATACGGGTCGATCAGCGTCTCCTGGCCGGCATCCACCTGCGCGCAGAACGCATCGTAGGACTGCTGGAAGACAGCAGCCCACTCACGCTGCCACGCACGCGGCAGCGGCGGCGTGCCGTCCATCGCGCCATCGAGCGCATCGAGCTTGTGCACCATCTCGTGCACGGCCACGCAGTAGCCCTCGTGCGGTGCGGCCAGATCGGCCTGCACGTCGGCCCAGGACAGGATCAACGGCCCGCTGTCCCACGATTCGCCGATCAGCTCGTCGTCCCATTCGTGCAGCACGCCCGCCGCATCCATGTGGCTGCGATGCACGCGGAATGCGTCGGGGTACACGATCAGCTGCGACCAGCCCTGCAGCCCCACCTCGCCGAACTCGAGCAGTGGCAGGCAGCACAGGGCCGCCAGCAGCACGCCGTCGGCGGCCTGCAGCTGCAGGTTGCCGATCGGGGTGATGGTCTTCTCATGCAGGAAGCGCGCCGCCAGCGTGCGCAGCCGGGCGCGTCGTTCGTCGGAAAGCCCCTGCAGCCATGCCGCACGGCGGCAGGCCTCATCCCAGTACGCGTCGTCGATCGGCCGCGGTGCGGGCCGCAGCCACTGCAGCAACGACTTGATCAGCGGAACATTCCCGGCAGGTAGCTGTGCCACTTCGGCGCACGCAGCCGCTGCAGCATGTCCTCATCGCTGCCGCCACCGCCGGTGCTGGTGGCGCTGCTGGCCGCCGGGCGTGCCGGAGCAGGCTTGGCCGTGGTGGTCGATGCCGTCGGTGCGCGCTGCGAGGCGGCATCGCCGTTGGAGGACACACAGGCGCCGCGGCTGTCATCCAGTGCTGCTGTGGCCGACGCCGCGAAGGGCATCGTCAGCAGGATCAGGCAATGGGCATAACGGCGCATTGACGACATCCACGTTAAGGGAAGGTGAGTTCCCGATTCTAGCCCGAACCCGGCACCGGATTGGAAGCCCGCCGCCGGCCCCGTGGCGG
The DNA here is from genome assembly GCF_056479905.1 of Stenotrophomonas sp. 112478_Sma. Taxonomy (NCBI): domain Bacteria; kingdom Pseudomonadati; phylum Pseudomonadota; class Gammaproteobacteria; order Lysobacterales; family Lysobacteraceae; genus Stenotrophomonas; species Stenotrophomonas sp. 112478_Sma. The sequence continues at coordinate 290,234 of NZ_CM151072.1, forward strand.
GCGTCGCTGGCGGCTTTCCCGCATAATTCCGTCCTGACTTCGTGGAAGCTGCCGTGGACGATCGCCAATTGCTGGCCAAACTCGCTGCCGGTCGCCTGTCCGGCGACGCCCTGGCCCGTGAGCTGGGCCAGACCCGGGCGGCAATTTGGAAGCGCATTCAAGGGCTTAGGGCCGCAGGTGTCGATATCGAGGGCCGTGCCGGCGAAGGCTATGGCCTGACCCGCCCGGTCGAGCTGCTGGACCCGGCGACCATCCGTGCCGCCCTGCCGGCCGATGCCCTGTCCCTGCTGCATGACCTGCAGGTGGCCTGGACGGTGGATTCCACCAATGCCGAATTGCTGCGGTGCAGCGCGCCCCAGCGCGGGGTCAGCGTCCTGCTGGCCGAACGCCAGACCGGCGGACGGGGGCGGCGCGGCCGCACCTGGGCCTCGCCGCTGGCGGCCCACGTCTATCTGTCGGTACTGCGCCTGTTCTCCGGGGGCCTTGGTCGGCTGGCGGGGCTGAGCCTGGTTGCCGGCATCGCCGTGGCCGAAGCGCTGCACGATCTGGGTTTCACCCAGGCGCAGCTGAAGTGGCCGAATGATCTGATCGTCGATGGCCGTCGCAAGCTGGTCGGCCTGCTCGCCGAGGGCGGCGGCGAATACGCCGGTCCGGCCCGCGCGGTGATTGGCATCGGCATCAACACGCACATGCCGCCCTCGTTCGCCGAGCAGATCACCCAGCCCTGGGTGGATCTGGACACACTGGCCGGCGCGCCGGTCGACCGCAACATCGTCGTCGCCGGCGTGCTTGCACGGCTGCTGCCGGCGCTGGAGGAATTCGATCGCGAAGGGCTGGCCCCGTTCCTGCCGCGCTACGCCGCCTTCGACATGCTGGCCGGCCGCGAGGTGCGCGTCGAGCTGGAGGGGCAGTGGCAGCACGGCACCGCACTGGGCCTGGCCGATGACGGCGCGCTGCGCGTGAGCATCGACGGCTGCGAGCGCCGCCTGCATGCCGGCGAAGTCACGGTGAGGGCGGCATGAGCGACTGGTTGTTCGACCTCGGCAATTCGCGCTTCAAGTTCGCGCCGTTGCAGGGGGATCGCGCGGGTGACGTACAGGCCTGGGCGCATGGCGCCGAAGGCATGGCCGGGCAGCCGCCGCACAGCCTGCCCAGCGGCGCGACGGCGTTCGTCGCCAGCGTGGCCGCACCTTCGCTGACCAGCGCCATGCTGGACCAGCTGCAGCGGCGCTTCGACCACGTGCATGTGGTGCGCACCAGCGCCGAATGCGCAGGCGTGCGCATCGCCTACGCGCGCCCGGAGAAGTTCGGTGTGGATCGTTTCCTTGCCCTGCTGGCCGCCGCCAAGGCGCAGCGCCCGGTGCTGGTGGTGGGCGTGGGCACGGCGCTTACCATCGACCTGCTCGATGCCAGTGGCCAGCATCACGGCGGCCGCATCGCCGCATCACCCACCACCATGCGCGAAGCACTGCATGCGCGCGCCGTGCAGCTGCCCGCCAGTGGCGGCGATTACAGCGAGTTTGCCAATGACACCGCCGACGCACTCGCCTCCGGTTGCGATGGTGCTGCGGTGGCGCTGGTCGAGCGCAGTGCGCAGCAGGCGCAGGCACTGCTGGGTGTGATGCCGTCGCTGCTGGTGCACGGTGGCGGCGCGCCCGCGCTGATGCCATTGCTGGACGGCGCCGACTACCACCCCTCGCTGGTGCTGGACGGCCTCGCCCGCTGGGCGGTGCACCAGCCTGCAGGCTAGTATCCGCGCATGCTCACCCGTGCCCTGATCGTCGTTCTGGCCATCCTCAACCTCGGCGTTGCCTGCTGGTGGCTGCTGCGCGATGCGCCGCAGAAGCCTGCGCCGCCACCGCGGCCCGCCGGCGTGGCGGAACTGCGCTGGGTGCCCGGCGGCACCGATGCGGCGGTGGCCGCGCAGGCATCGTCGGAGGCACCGGCGCCAGCACTGGTGGAGCGCGACCCCGCAGCGGCGACCGCCGTGGCGTCCACTCCTGCCCCTGCCGCGCCGGCCAAGCCGCAAGCCGAACCGGCCAAAGCGCCGGCTGCGGAGGCAACCTCCAGCCCGACGCCAGCGCCGGTCGCAGCGGTGGTTGCGCAGGCGCCTGCCGCCAGCGAGCCGCCGCGCTGCATCGCGTTGGGTCCGTTCGCCGATCGTGCCGCCGCCAGCGCGGCGCAGGGCCGGGCCGGCACGCTGCTCAGCCAGGCACGCCTGCGCGAGCAGCCGGCCGCCAGCGGCAGCGCCCGCTACCGCGTGCTGCTGCCGGCCGCCGCCAGCCGCGAAGAGGCGCAGGCCACGGTCAAGCGCATCGTCGCTGCGGGCCTGGGCGACTACTACATCATCAGCCAGGGTGAGGACGCCAACGCCGTGGCGCTGGGCCAGTACCGCAACCGCGAAGGCGCCGAGCGGCGTATCGCTGCGGTGCAGGCCGCCGGATTCCAGCCGCGCCTGGTGGCCAGCGGCGATGCCGGCCAGTGGTGGCTGGACGGGCAGCTGGCCGGCACCGCACAGCCTGCGCAGGTGCAGCAGCGCAGCGGCGCCGCCCGGCAACAGTCGCTGGAATGCGCGCGACTGCGCTAGAATCCCCCCACTGCGGCGCTGCCGCCGGTGCGTCACTCATGCCGCTTTAGCTCAGTTGGTAGAGCAACTGTCTTGTAAACAGTAGGTCATCCGTTCGATTCGGATAAGCGGCACCATCCCGCAGTCGCTCGCTTCCGCAGCGTTCTTTCTCCTGTGGCGAATTGCAGCGCGTTTGTCAGGCGCCGGAGTCGCATACGCAGGGCTGTCAAAAGGAAGAGTGAACTCGAAGCATTTGACGTGGCCACGCATCTTCGTACGCCTGAAGAAATGGCCGCCTATCTCGATGCGTGCATCGTTGAAAGCAATGGCGATTCGGCCTTCACTGCCAAGACACTGGGCGATATCGCACGTGCCCTATCGGGCGCTGTCCGGCGAGCGGAGTCCTGATTTCGCGACCGCTGCCTGAGCGACACGCGCTCGCGCACACGATCTCCCGGAGGCGGCACGCTCAGCCCGGAATGCGGGCGATCACCTTGATCTCGAAGTCGAATCCGGCAAGCCAGTTGACGCCTACCGCCGTCCAGTTGGGATAGGGCTTCTCGGGAAACACCTCGCTCTTTACGGTCATGACGGTTCCGAACTGGTTCTGCGGGTCCGTATGGAAGGTGGTCACGTCGACGATGTCGTCAAGCCCGCAACCACCGGCCTTCAGGGTTGCCTCCAGGTTTGCGAAGGCCAGGCGGACCTGCGCCTCGAAGTCGGGCTCGGGTGTCCCGTCGCTGCGGCTGCCCACCTGGCCGGACACGAACAGCAGGTCACCCGACTGGATCGCAGCCGAATAGGTCTGCGAGGTGTACAGGTCCTGCCGGCCGGGAAAACGGCATTGCGCTTGCTCATGGGATTCTCCAGAAGGGGATCGATGAGCCCCAAGGTAGTCCTCGGCATTGGCCGGATAAACGCCTATAAAGCGCCATCACTATTTGCCAAATCAAAACAATCGGCGGGCGTGGCGGCGCGGCTCATGCCGCGTGCAACTGCAGCTCCACATACTCCGCCAGCCCCCGGCAGGCCAGCAGCAGGCCTTCGCGCGCGCCGTCGCCGATGTCGTCCTTCTCGGCGCCATCCACACGCACGCGCTAGGTGGTACGCAGGATCTCCCGCGATGTGGTGACGCCTGCCGCTTCGCACCGCTTCAATGATTGCCGACGCAGGCCTGCCCCTTATGAACTGCAAGCTCTCCGCTCCCTCCAGTCTTGATGCAGAACACGGTGGAATAAAAGCGGGTCTGAACAACACTCTCGACCGTGCGAGCGGTATCCATACTGAATACATACGGCCTGTTCAGTGAAAGCGTTGGATTGAGCGCCCTTTCATGGGTGGATACTGGAATATAGCCATCCGGCACCTTTCCGTATGACATGCAATCACCCGGCATGAGTGTCAGGGGCTTGGCGCCCGCTGCCAGCTCAATAGCCCAGGTTCCACTTGGTGCGCGGCTCTCATGGATCATCACGCGGCCAACTGCAAATGAAGTTCTGCTCTTGCTTGGGACGCAGATCGCCGGAATACCATCGACAAGGATGACCTGCGCCTCTCTCCCTATTCCAAGCGGGGTTGCATCGGCAAAGTCAGCAGCACTGAAGCAGGATCCCGCCAGAATGAAGGTTCGAGCTATCGCATGGATTTTCATCAGTGATCGTGTGTGTTGCCGGAGCGAATTGTTGGGGGGAATGTCTATGCATGAAATTTGGCGAAATGGCGTGTCCGGTCGACGCTATGGTTGGCCTTGCTGCCGGCCTTCTCGGTGGAAACGGTCAGCCTCCAGAACAAGACGAGCCGCTCTCCACGTGATGGCGCTTGAGTGGCAGTTGAGGGTGTCGGTGCGTTCACGGATTGTTTTTGATCTGTACCGCGCGCCGCCAACAGTGCCGCATTTCTCATTCTTCGACCTGTTCCACGCTTTCTGGTCTTTTCTATTGGCGGTCCGCCAATCTTTCGGCATTTGTCCAAGGACTTCCTTAAGCGCGTATTTGTTGTATCTATAGAATCTCTTGGCGGCGTCCAGTGATTCTTCATCGCTGAAAAAGTCCATCGTGGCGTCATTGTCAGCGGTCATGTCTTCGCCTGTGCCCACGGAACCCATGGTCTTTTGTTCAGATGAGATCAATTTTTCCCTGAGGTGGTCATTGCTGAATTTTCTGTTCGGAGGGCTGCACGCTGGCATGCATGCCAGGATGGATATGCATAGAAGCAGATATCCAGATGCGATTCTCATTGTTCAATTTATGTGCGCGACTGAATTCCCATCATCTCTTACGGTTGTGCGGCCGTAAATTCCGTGAGGAGGGTATCCGGACAGCTGGCAGCCTGGCACGTACTTGTCGGCGGCCGCAGATAGCAGGCAAATCCGTCAGAATTTCCCTCTGTTCTCAAAATTCGAGTGCCTCTTCCAAGGGCGCCTGCGTGGTGGTCTCAAGCGCTCTTGCAGTGCAGTTTCCGTGCAGAATCCGACAGCTTGCGCGGCGGGCCTCTCTATGTGTGCCTGAGGGGAGATTGAATGGGGCGCTGCAGTCGGCCTATGTCGATAATGGAGGAATGGGTGCGTGCTCGACGTGGGCCTGTATTCCAGCAATGTTACTTTTTCCCATGCCCATCCCAATAACCACCGGGCATTGGGGTGACAGTTCGTTCGATCCACGGCGCTGAACATGTGAGCTGCGCACTCTCACAGCCGCGCCTGCAGCTCCACATACTCCGCCAGCCCCCGGCAGGCCAGCAGCAGGCCTTCGCGCGCGCCGTCGCCGATGTCGTCCTTTTCGGCGCCATCCATACGCACGCGCTCGGCGGCGTGGAATACCTCCAGCAGCGTGATCAGGCCGGCGGCGGCGCGGTCGGTACGCGCACGGGTCACGCCCTGGCCTGGGCTGGGCACGGGGCCCTTCCACGGTTGACCATCGGCGGCGTCGCCGCTGCGGATGCGCTGCAGGCAGCCCACCAGCGTGATTGGCTCAGGCAGATCAACGGCAGCGGAAAGCGCAGCTTCCAGAGGCTCGGCCAGTTCGCGGGGCAGGTGCTCGGCGGCATCGCCCAGGGTGGCAAGCAGATAGGGGTAGCGGGGTGCGGTCATGGGACATCCTCATGCGGAACAGAGGCGCCACCCGCAGAGGGTGGCGGACGATGCGTGGCTTCCAAGACCGGAGATCGATGAGCCGGCGGGCACAAGGCCCCCACGCACCGCCCGCCGTAGATCGGCAGACGGATTGCCAGCCGGCGCCACCCCGAGACAGGTGGCGCCGACTGACAAAGCGTATACAGCTTCAATCACACGGGCTTGGAAGTCCCGGCCACCCGTTGTCGGTGGCGATTCATCATGCGCACGCGCAAACACCGCCCGCCAGTCATTCTTTCCAATGACTTCGTGCGATTCGAAAAAAAAAATGAATTATCGCTTTTGACCTGTTTCGCGCGATGTAAAGGCAAAAGCGACATCCTGCGCGAGGCCTTTGCAAGGGCGGAATTCCAGTGATCCCACGCGCGGCAATGGACGCGACATACGCGAAGTAAAGCTGGCTTAACCGGTGCGGCAGACGACGGCAGTCACGATGCTAACGGCAATCGCCGGCAAGCGCAGCGCCGATCCTGATGGTGCTGAAGGATCGGCACTGGCGTAGACGCCTCAGTGCTGCCATCCGCCCGGCCCGGGCGGCCCTGCCATCTGCGCATGCGTCGTCATGGCCCGTCGCTCACGTGCGGGCTGGCTACATCGCCCATACGCGCCCAGCCGTGCCGATTCCGACACTGCGTTGCCGTGCGGTGTTCCGCCACCGCTGACCGCATCTGCCCTGCTGCACCGCCGCGAGTCGTGTCACACAGCTCTGGCTAGACTGTGCTTCTTTTTCCGTTGCAGGAGGCACCCATGGCCCATCCCATTTCCGTCTCGTTGATCGGCGTCCCCACCGATGTCGGTGCCGGCCATCGGGGCGCGCGGCTGGGGCCGGAAGCGCTGCGCGTGGCGGGCCTGCCGGAGGCGCTGGCGGCGCGCGGCGTGGACGTGCGCGACCTGGGCAACCTGGATGGCCCGCGCAACCCGTGGACCGCGCCGGTTGAAGGCTACCGCCATCTGGACGAGGTGGTGGCCTGGAACCATGCACTGATGGAGGCCAGCTATGCCGAGCTGCAGGCCGGGCGCATGCCGATCATGCTCGGGGGCGACCATTGCCTGGGCATCGGCTCGATCACCGCGGTGGCCCGCTGGTGCCGCGAGCAGGGCAAGACCCTGCGCGTGCTGTGGCTGGATGCACACTCGGACTTCAATACCAGTGATGTCACGCCGTCGGGCAACATCCACGGCATGCCGGTGGCCTGCCTGTGCGGGCTGGGGCCGGAGGCACTGACCCGTCTGGGCGGCAGTGCGCCGGCAATCACGCCCGCCCAGGTGCACCAGATCGGCATCCGCTCGGTGGACCCGGAAGAGAAGCGCCTGATCAAGACCCACAAGGTCGATGTCTACGACATGCGCTACATCGACGAGAACGGTATGAAGCGCACCGTGGAGGCCGCGCTGGCCGGAATCGATGACAGCACCCATCTGCATGTCAGCTTCGATGTCGACTTCCTCGACCCGAGCATTGCACCCGGCGTCGGCACCACGGTGCCGGGCGGGGTGAACTACCGCGAAGCGCAGCTGGTGATGGAAATGATCGCCGACAGCGGGCGCATGGGGTCGCTGGATATCGTCGAGCTCAATCCGCTGCTGGACAAGCAGAACGCCACCGCCGAACTGGCCGTGGACCTGGTGGAAAGCCTGTTCGGCAAATCCACGCTGATGCGCGATTGAGGGCATCCCTGAACGGATCGCCGATCCGTTCACGCCCGCTGCACGCCGCAGCCGCCAGATTGCACCTCACGCGGCGGCGGTGGCTTCGGCCCTGCCTGCCGAGCGACAGAACCCCATCCGCGTTGTAGCGGTGAAGCGGCGAACCCAAGGAGAAGCCCATGAAGCGCGTAGTTGCCCTGATGCTGTTGTCGATGTTCTCGGTGGCCATGCTGGCCGGCTGCAACACCGTTGCCGGTGCCGGCAAGGACGTGCAGAAGGCCGGTGAAAAGGTCGAGGATGCCGCCAAGGGCAACTAAGCCCGACGCGGTGTGGAACAGAAAAAGGCCGGGATCTTCCCGGCCTTTTTTTCGTGCGTGTGTATGGCCGCGTAGTCGCCATCGCGTGTGGCGATGGAGTGAACCATTCAAGCACGTGAGCATGTGTTTCATGAGCGGTTGACCGCCTTTCAACAGCGGATGCGGGAAGCTGCAGTCACGGTAAGAACGCCGTTGCAACCAAGGATTCCCAGCAATGAACAAAGACATCATTTCCGGCAAGTGGTCGCAGCTGAAGGGCAAGGCCCAGGCCAAGTGGGGCGATCTGACCAACGACGATTTCGATGTGGCCGAGGGCAATGCCGAATATCTGGCCGGCCGCCTGCAGGAACGGTATGGCTGGGCCAAGGACCGCGCCGAGAAGGAAGTCCGTGACTTCGAAGACAGCGTGCGCAAGGACTACCCGGACTACAAGTAAGCAGCCGGCGGTAAGCGGTTCCCCCACGTCGACGCCCGCACCCTCTGGTGCGGGCGTCGTGCTGTCAGGGACTCAACGTGTCGGCGGATCCGGCACGTAGCGGTTCGGAAACGCCTGCGGCTCGCGCGGCAGGCGCGAGGGCGGGTCGAGCACGATGCCGCGTGCGCGCAGCGCGCGTGCGCTGTCGTAACGCAGCTGCACGACCTGCGCCGGCGTGCGGCTGGCCCGTTCGAATGCGGTATCACGCACCGAGGAGCGTTCGCGCGCGCCGTGACCGGTGCCCAGCGACGGTGCCTGCGACCGCGCTGAGTAGCCGTCCATGCGGCTGGCGCTGGCGTCCGCAGCGGATTCCGCAGCGGATTCCGCAGCGGCCGGCGCCGGGGCGCCACGGCGCAGCAGCGGCTCCGGTCGGAGCGGCCAGCGACGGGCCTCCTCGAACACCGCCGCGCCGATCACCCCGATGTTGTCCGCACGGCCGGTACGGCTGGCATAGCTGCCACTGGGGCTGCTGAAGACGAACTGCGCCACTTCATCCTGGCTCTTGCGCCAGCCGGTGATGTCGGCGCGCTGGCCGGGGTTGAGCACATAGCCGGTCTGCGACGGGTCGGCATCTTCGCCGGAGATGGCATTGATGCCATCCACCGAGAGCACCACCAGCACCCGCCGCGGGCTGTCGTTGTACAGGCGTACCGCATAGCGATGGCCGCGCTCGCCCGCCACCCAGCGCTGTCCATCGGCTGCATGGCTGCGCAGTTCGGTGCCGCGGTCGCGGTCGATCAGGGTCATCCGCACAGGGCCGTCCTGCGGCATCGGCGGTGGCGGCGGAACCGGGCGGAAGCCGGCCAGGGGCAGGATCAGCAGCAGGGGCAGCAGGCGTTTCATGTGGGAACTCCGGTGGGCTCGGGTGAATGAACGACCCGCAGGCCCTGACGGGGTTGGCCGTGGGCACGGTAAACTGGTTCCGTTCATCGAAGGTTTCCCCACGCAGTCATGACGACCCGAGTCCTTACCGGCATCACCCCCTCCGGCACCCCCCATCTGGGCAACTACGTTGGCGCCATCCGTCCGGCCATCGCGGCCAGCCGCACCCCGGGGATCGAGAGCTTCTTCTTCCTGGCCGACCTGCACAGCCTGATCAAGGCGCAGGATCCGCAGCGCACCCAGCGCGCGACCCTGGAGATCGCAGCCAGCTGGCTGGCCTGTGGCCTGGATCCGGAACACGTCTGGTTCTACCGCCAGAGCGACATCCGCGAAACCACCGAACTGATGTGGTTCCTGACCGCGATCGCCAGCAAGGGCATCCTCAATCGTGCCCATGCCTACAAGGCAGCGGTGGACAAGAACCGCGAGGAAGGCCTGGACGAGGATGCCGGCGTCAGCGCCGGGCTGTTCATGTACCCGGTGCTGATGGCTGCCGACATCCTGATCTTCAAGGCCAACCAGGTGCCGGTCGGTCGTGACCAGATCCAGCACATCGAGATGGCCCGCGACTTCGCCCAGCGCTTCAATCACGTCTACGGCAGGGAATACTTCCCGCTGCCGGAGGTGGTGATCGATGAGCAGGTGGCCACGCTGGCCGGCCTCGACGGCCGCAAGATGAGCAAGAGCTACCACAACACCATTCCGCTGTTCGCGCCGCGCGAGGAGCTGAAGAAGCTGGTGTTCTCGATCCTGACCGACTCGCGCGCACCGGGTGAGCCCAAGGACACCGAGGGTTCGGCGCTGTTCCAGATGTACCAGGCCTTCGCTACCCCGGAGCAGACCGCTGCTTTCGCCCGGGCATTCGCCGAGGGCATCAGCTGGGGCGATGCCAAGCAGCAGTTGTTCGAGCGCATCGACGGTGAGCTGTCACCGCTGCGCGAGCGTTACAACACACTGATGGCCGAGCCGGAAAAGATCGAGGCGCTGCTGAAGCGCCGTGGCCAGCAGCTGCGCGAGACGTTCGCGATGCCGCTGCTGGATGAGCTGCGGCACGCCGTGGGGTTGCGCGACCTGTCCACCGCCGGCGACATCGCCAGCGAGGATGCCGGCGCTGCCCGCGTGGCGCCGCCGCAGTTCAAGCAGTACCGCGAGAAGGATGGTCGCTTCTACTTCAAGCTGACCGCCGGCGACGGCACGCTGCTGATGCAGAGCATTGGTTTTGATTCGCCGCGCGATGCCGGCCAGCTGATCGCCGTGATCAAGCAGGCCGAGCAGGGTGATGCGCTGCAGAGCGAGCTGTTCAAGCTGGAGGCGGAGGTTGACGCGGTCCTGGCGGCACTGGCCGCGCTGCGCGAAGATGCCTGAGCGGACGATGCTGTAACGCCGGGCCCATGCCCGGCGGCTCTACCTGATGCACCCCGCCGGGCATGGCCCGGCGCTACCGATGGATGTGGAGCCGGGCATCGGGCCCGGCGCTATGGAAGGAGTCTGCGATGGCGTGGTTGTCGCTGCTGCTTTTCCTGCCCTGGTTCGTCGTGCTGGGCAGCCTGTACTGGCTGTTCCCGCGCCAGCCGCGCACGTCGCGGCGGCGCCTGTTCGATGGCCTGGTGCTGCTGCTGGCCTTTGTTCTGAGCATCGTGGCGATGCTGTGGGGCCACCACCTGGGCCTGGTGCAGACCGACGCGGGGCCGATCTGGCCGCAGGTGCTGGCGGTGCTCTATGCCTACGGTGCGTTCCTGGCGGTGCTGGTGCTGGCACTGCTGCTGCGACCGCGATGGTTGTAGTCCCGGGGCAGAGCGCGTGCCTCCGACCAAAGCCGCATCGAACCGGTCCTGCCTGCACGCCTACCATGGACGCCTGATTCCGATTCCGCCAGGTGCGTGCCGATGATCGCCGACCCCAGCATCCACACCATCGATACCGGCTTCCAACGTCCCGACTTCGATGCGGCCTACCTGATCGTCGAGAACGGGCGGGGCGCCTTCGTGGACTGTGGCACCGGCCTGTCCGTGCCGGCGATGCTGCGGGCGCTGTCCGATGCCGGCCTGCAGCCCGACGCGGTGGACTGGCTTCTGCTCACCCATGTGCATCTGGACCATGCCGGCGGTGCGGGCCTGTTGATGCAGCAGCTGCCCAATGCCCGGGCCGTGCTGCATCCGCGCGGTGCGCCGCACATGATCGATCCGACCCGGCTGATCGCCGGCGCCACCGCGGTCTACGGCGCGGAGGAGATCGCACGCAGCTATGGCCGCATCGAGGCGATTCCCGAGTACCGCGTCGTGGTGGCCGAGGATGGCCATCGCCTCGATCTTGCCGGACGCGAACTGCTCCTGCTGCATACGCCCGGCCACGCACTGCATCACTACTGCGTATGGGATGCGCGCAGCCGCAGCTGGTTCACCGGCGATACCTTCGGTATCTCCTACCGCGAACTGGACAGCGCGCAGGGCGCCTTCATCTTTCCGACCTCTTCGCCCGTGCAGTTCGATCCCGAAGCGATGAAGGCGTCGATCCAGCGCATGCTCGACTACGATCCGCAGTCGATGTACCTCACCCACTATGGCCGCGTGGAGCAGGTGCAGCGGCTGGCCGGCGACCTGTTCGAGCAGATCGATGCGATGGCGGCGATCGGCCGCCAGTGCGACGAGCGGCCCGACCGCCATCGCTGCCTGCTGGCGGCGCTGCAGGCCCTGTACCTGGAGCGCGCGCAGCAGCATGGCTGTGTGCTGGATGACGCAGCGGTGGTGGCCGTGCTGGCCATGGACATCGAGCTCAACGCGCAGGGACTGGCCTGCTGGCTGGATCGCGAGCGCCGCTGACGGAGCGGGACTGCGGCCGGCACTGCTGTCACGTTACACTCTGGTGACTTCCCATCCTGCCGTGGTATTGCCGTGAACCCGATGCGCGTGTTGCTGCTGTCGTCCTGCCTGTTCGTGGGTGGCCTGGCCCAGGCGGCCAATGACCTTCCCGGCGGCGGTATCGACCCGCAGGCGCTGTCGCGCCACGTGCGTGTACTGGCGTCGGACGAATTCGAGGGCCGCGCTCCGGCCAGCGAAGGCGAAGAGCGCACCGTGCAGTACCTGATCGAACAGTTCCGCAGCTATGGCCTGCAACCCGGCGGCGTGGACGGCAGCTGGGTGCAGCCGGTGCCGCTGGTGCGTGCGCAGCTGGAGGGTGCGGCCACGGCCAGCCTGGCGTTGAAGCAGGGCCGCCGCGCCCTGGTCAATGGCGTGGATGTGACCCTGCAGAGCCTGCAGCCGCGCGCCCGGGTGCAGATCAAGGATGCACCGCTGGTGTTCGTGGGCTATGGCATCGACGCACCGGAACGCCATTGGAACGACTACAAGGACATTGACCTGCACGGCAAGATTGCCGTGATGCTGATCAATGATGCCGATTTCGAGGCCGACGCTCCCGGCGCGTTCGATGGCAAGGCAGTGACCTACTACGGCCGCTGGACCTACAAGTTCGAGGAGGCTGCGCGCCGCGGCGCCGAAGGTGTGCTGATCGTGCACGAGACCGCACCTGCGGCCTATGGCTGGGCGACGGTGAAGAGCTCGGGTACCTCGCCGTTGTTCGATATCGAGCGCAGCCAGGCCGAGGCGATGGCCCAGCACACACCGCTGCGCGGCTGGATGCAGCGCGAGCTGGCCGAGGCGATCTTCGCCGACGCCGGCCTCGATTTCGAGGCGGAGAAGCGCAAGGCGATGCGTGCCGACTTCCGTCCGGTGGCCCTGGACAACGCGCGGCTGAGCGTCGATTTCGCCCTCAAGCGCGAGCAGGTGGTGACCCGCAACGTCGTGGCCAAGCTGCCGGGCGGCGAGCACGGCGATGAAGCGGTGATCTTCTCGGCGCACTGGGACGCTTTCGGCATCGGCCAGCCCGATGCGAAGGGCGACCGCGTGCGCCGTGGCGCCATCGACAACGCCACCGGCGTAGCCACCGTGCTGGAACTGGGCCGGGTGTTCGCGGCCGGCCCGCAGCCGCAGCGCACGCTCTACTTCGTGGCGCTGACGGCTGAAGAAAAGGGATTGCTGGGGGCCAGCTACTACGCTGCGCATCCGCTGGCGCCGCTGGACAAGACCGCTGCCGTACTGAACATCGAGATGTTCAGCCCGGACGGGCCGACCCGTGACATCGCTTCGTGGGGCAAGGGCCGGGTATCGCTGGAAGGCGACCTGGAGCGGGTGGCCAAGGCACGCGGCCGCAGCTACAGCCCGGACCCCAACCTGGAGGCCGGTTTCTTCTACCGCGCCGACCATTTCGCCTTCGCCCGGCTGGGTGTACCGGCGATCACCATCGGCCCGGGCCTGGACAAGCTGGACGGAGGCGTGGAAGCAGGGCGCGCGCTGCGCGAGAAGTACTTCGCCGACTGCTATCACCAGGCCTGCGACGCGTGGACGCCGGGCTGGGATCCCAGCGGTCATGCCGCCGATACGCTGCTGGTCTACGACCTGGGCGCGGAGCTGGCCAACAGCCGGCGCTGGCCGACCTGGGAGAAGGACTCCGAGTTCCGCGCTGCCCGCGACAAGAGCGAGGCGGCACGCCGCTGACGGCTAGCGCCTGCGCAGCAGCGTCCAGGCACCCCATGCACTGGCGGCCAATGCCGCCAGGTAGCAGGTGATCATGGTGCCGAGGCTGACCGTGCGCAGGCCGCTGAAGCGGCCGAGCAGGTTCATCCGCAGCGAGCTGTGACCGCTGCCCAGGTCCACTGCCAGCTGCACTGCCAGCGCGCTGGCGAAGACCAGAAGGGCGATGCCGAAGCCGGTGCGTGGCCAGCGCGCCTGCGCGCCCGGGCGTCGCAGCAGCCAGCCCAGCGTGGTTGCCACCGCCAGCAGCAGGGCGGCCCACATCAGGGGCGTAGCGGGAGATGCGGCAGCCACCGGCATTGCACCGGTGGCTGCCATCAGCACGGCATCCTTACTTGCGGGTGCCGTCGAGCCAGTTCGGGCCCTTGTTGGTGAGGAAGAACACATAGACCACCAACGATACCGCGATGGTGGCGGTGACATAGATGGCGAACCAGTCCACGTGGCCGGTCTTCAGCGCGCCCTGGTACAGCAGCGGGGCCGTACCGCCGAACAGCGAGTTGGCCAGCGCGTAGCCCAGGCCCACGCCCAGTGCCCGAACGTGGGTCGGGAACAGTTCGGCCTTCACCACGGCGTTGATCGAGGTGTAGCCGGTGAGGATGACGAAGCCCAGCGCCAGGGTGAGGAAGGCGAGGGTGGCATCGTGCTGGTGCGGCAGCTGCGTGATCAGGTACCAGCTGTACAGCACGCCGCCCACGCCGAAGAACACCAGCAGGCTCTTGCGCCCGATGATGTCCGACAGCCAGCCGCCGACCGGCTGCAGCACCATCAGGAAGGCCAGCACGCCCAGGTTGATCAGGGTGCCGGTCATCGGGTCGTCGCCTGCGAAGGCGCTCTGGATCATCTTCGGGCCGTTCACCGAGTAGGTGTAGAAGGCAATGGTGCCGCCGGCGGTGATCAGGAAGCACAGCAGCAGCGGGCGCCACTGGTGCACGAACAGTTCGTACATCGAACCGGACTTCTTGGCCTTGCCTTCGCGCGCGGCCTCGATCGAGGATTCTTCCAGCGACTCATCCATGCCACGGCGCAGCCAGAACACCACGACCGCGGCGATGCCACCGATGCCGAAGGCGATGCGCCAGCCGAACTCGGAGATCTCCGGCTTGCCCCAGAAGTTCAGCATCAGGAACAGGGTCAGCTGGGCCAGCACATGGCCGCCGACCAGGGTGACGTAGTGGAAGGAGGACAGGAAGCCACGACGGCCCGGAATGGCGGCCTCGGACATGTAGGTGGCGCTCGCGCCGTACTCGCCACCGGTGGCGAAGCCCTGCAGCAGGCGCGCGAACAGCAGGATGATCGCCGCCCAGATGCCGATGCTGGCGGCAGTGGGGGTGATGGCGATGATGAAGGAGCAGAACGCCATCAGCGTGACCGATACGGTCAGGGCCAGGCGACGGCCATGGCGGTCGGCGAAGCGGCCGAAGAACCAGGCACCGATCGGGCGCATCAGGAAGGTCGCGGCGAAGATCGCCCAGACGTACATCGTGGAGTTCTTGTCTTCCGGCGAGAAGAACTGCGACTCGAAGTACACGGCGAACACCGAGTACACGTAGACGTCATACCACTCCACCAGGTTGCCGGCGGAGCCTTTGAGGGTATTGGAGATCGAGCGGCGCAATGCGGCGCCGTCGGTCGCGGGAACAGCGGGGTGGGGCGTGGTGCTCATCTGGGCGGGGATCCTCGATGCGATAGCGTCCGTGCGCGGAAAATACAGCGTCCGACCATGTGGTGGCGCAGCCGGGCAGCCTTCTTGGTACTGCATGACCCGTCAACGCGGGGTGGCAGGCCAGGACAGGGTGCATGGATGGACGACAGCGTGCCACCTTGCGGGGTGCCGGACCATACTCAAAACGTCCTAGAATCCGCCTTCCCCCGGTCCCTTGGTGCGTCATGTCGGCTCCCCCTGTTCCGTCTGCGGCTGCCCCCCGGGGCGGCCTTGTCGTGTTGGCGCTGCTGCTGGTCTACGTGGTCTGGGGCTCGACCTATCTCGGCATCGCCAAGGCCCTGCACGGCGGTGCGCTGCCGCTGACGATGGTCTCCGGCAGCCGCTTCATCATCGCCGGGGGCCTGATGTACCTGGCGCTGCGCCTGTTCTGGAAAATGCCGAAGCCGACGTTGCGGCAGTGGCGCAGCCTGGTGCTCATGGGGGTGACCATGCTGGTGCTGGGCAACGGCATGGTGGTGCTGGCCGAACGCGATGTGTCGTCCGGCCTGGCGGCCACGGCGGTGGCATCGGTGCCCCTGTGGATGGCGCTGTTCTCGGCGCTGCGCGGCCAGCACGCTAGCCGTGGCGAATGGCTGGGCATCGCCATCGGCTTCCTCGGCGTTGTCTGGCTGAATGCGGGCAGCAGCCTGACGGCGACGCCCACCGGGCTGGTGCTGCTGCTGATCGCACCGATCGGCTGGGCCTTCGGCTCGGTGTGGGCGCGCGGCCTGGACCTGCCTGGCCCGTTCATGACGGCCGCCGGGCAGATGATCTGCGGCGGCGTGCTGCTGGTGCTGATCGGGCTGGCGGTGGGTGAGCGGCCCACCACACTGCCCGATACCGGTGGCCTGCTGGCCATGGCCTATCTGTGCGTGTTCGGTTCGATCGTCGCGTTCACGGCCTACGTGTGGCTGCTGCAGAACGTACGCCCGGCGCTGGCCGGCAGCTACGCCTACGTCAACCCGGTGATCGCGGTGCTGCTGGGCGCAGCCCTCAACAGCGAACGCTTCGGCTGGCGCGACGTGCTGGCGATGGTGGTGATTCTGCTGGGCGTGGTGGTACTGACAATGGCAAGGACGCGCAAGCGATGAGCATCGACGAGACAGAACAACGCCGGGGCCTGCTGGTCACCGCATCCACCTTCGTGCTGTGGGGACTGGTGCCGGTGTACTGGCACCTGCTCAATGAAGTGCCGTCGTTCCAGATCATCGCCCATCGCATCATCTGGAGCACGGTGCTGGTGGTGGCCTGGCTGCTGCTCAGTGCGAAACTGGGCTGGTGGCGGAAGATCGCCGCCCAGCCGCGCGCGCTGCCGATCCTGGCGGTGTCGAGCCTGACCATCGCGTTCAATTGGGGCCTGTACATCTGGGCCGTCAATGCCGGCCACGTGATCGAGACCAGCCTGGGCTACTTCATCAACCCGCTGGTGAACGTGCTGCTGGGGGTGCTGGTGCTGAAGGAACGCCTGCGCCGGCTGCAGTGGGTGGCGGTGGGCATGGCGGCGGTGGGCGTGGCCTGGCTGACTCTCGACGCTGGCACGCCGCCGTGGATCGCGCTGGGCCTGGCCTGTTCGTTCGGCCTGTACGGCCTGCTGCGCAAGCTGGTCTCGGTCGATCCCGTAGCCGGGCTGGGCGTGGAAAGCCTGTATCTGTTCCTGCCTGCGCTGGCGTTCGCGGTCTGGGCCGAGAATGGCCACGGTGGCGGATTCTTCAGCGGCTGGGGCCTGCGCAACGATCTGCTGCTGATCTTCGGCGGCGTGGTCACCGCCGTGCCGCTGATCGGTTTCGCCTACGGTGTGAAGCGCATCGCGCTGTCGCTGGTGGGTATCCTGCAGTACATCGCACCGAGCCTGCAGCTGCTGCTCGGCGTGTTCTTCTTCCACGAATCGTTCGACATGGCCAAGGCCGTCGGTTTCGCAGCGATCTGGGCCGGGCTGCTGCTGTTCATCGGTGACAACCTGCGCACGATGCGGGCGGCAAAGCGCTGAGCCGGAAAGCAACGCGGGACGGAGCACCGGCCCCGTCCCGCGTCCGCGCCGCCTCCGCTGGCGGCGCACGCATCAGGTTTCGCGCAGTGCCGTGGTGATCGGCAGGCGGGCGGCGCGCAGCGCCGGGAACAGGCCACCGACCAGGCCGATGCCCAGCGCCCACTTCAGCCCCGTCCACAGCAGTTCCGGCGATACGTGGAACTTGAACACCACCGCGCTGAAGTTGCTGCCGATGGTGGACACGCTGTAGCCATTGAACAGCAGCCATGCCACCGTGCAGCCCAGCAGGCCGCCGAGCAGGGCCAGCAGCATCGTTTCCAGCATCACCGCAGTCACCACCGGCAGGCCGCGGAAACCAATCGCGCGCATGGTGGCGATTTCGCGCGCACGCGTGGCCACGGCGGCATACATGGTGTTGAGCGCGCCGAACACCGCGCCCACCGCCATGATCGTACCGATCACCTTGCCGAGGATGTCGATCAGCTTGGTCAGGCCGCCGCCCTGCTTGCTGTAGTACGCACGGGTGGTTTCCACGTCCAGCTTCAGGCGCGGATCGGCGGCGACGGCGGCCTTGAACTGATCGAAGCCGGGCTTGCCCTCAGTGCGCACGCTGATCGACTGCCAGGCACTGCGCTGGTACGTGGTGGCCAGGGTATCGGCGTCGGTCCACAGTTCGGAGTCATGCGCATCACCGGTGGCGAACACACCGACCACCGTCCAGGTCTGGTTGCCCAGGGTGAGCGTCCTGCCGACCTCCATGTCGCGGAACTGGCCCTTGGCGCCCTGGCCGACCACGATCTCGCGCAGGCCGGTGGCGAACTTGCGGCCTTCGATGATCTTGACCTTGTCATGCACCGCCCACGCCTGCGGCCCAACGCCCCTGAACTGCGCGTTGACGTCGGTACCGTCCGATTTGGAGACCAGGTTGACCACCTGCGAGAGTTCAGGCGACAGCAGCGGCCGTCCCTGTGCATCGCGGCTGATGCCGGGCAGGGTGGACAGGGTCGGTACCTGCTCGCGGGTGATGACCGAATTGGTTTCCGCCTGCGAACCACCGCGCAGCACGATGGCGGTGGTGTCATCGCCGGTGTTGCTGAGCGTGGCCTGGAAGCCTTCGCCCATCGCCAGCATCGCCACCAGCACCCCGACCACGCCGGCGATGCCGACCACGATCACCGAGGATGCCCCCCAGCGCTGCGGCAGGCTGGCGACGCCGATGCGGGTGGCGGCCAGGGCCAGCCGCCCGCTGCGGGTCAGCGCCAGCCACAGCCCGACCAGCACCGCCACGGCAAGCACGCCCACCCACGGCAGGCCGATCCATACCGCCAGGCCGATTGCCAGCGCCAGCACGGTCACCGTGTTGCCGAACCACTTCTTGAGCTTGTTCTTGAACATGTCGGTGTCCTCCTCAGCGGCCGGCCAGTGCGTCGACGATCTTCAGGCGCTTGGCGCGCAGCGCCGGCAGCAGGCCGACGACCGCGCCGATCACCACGATCAGGCCCAAGCCCATCAGCCAGGTCGGGGTGGGGATGTGCGGCGGCAGCAGGCCCATGCTCTTCGGGCCGATGGCGGGCAGGATCAGTGCCGCCAGGCCCATGCCGATCAGGCCACCGAGACCGATCAGCAGCACCGATTCGATCATCACCAGTATCAGCACCGTGCTGTCCTTGAAGCCCAGTGTCTTCAGCGTGGCCAGCTCCGGCACGCGCTCGCGTACGGCCTGCGCCATGGTGTTGCCGGTCAGCAGCAGCAGGGTGAAGAACACCGCGCCCATGATCGAGGTGACGATCATGCCGATGTCGGCAAACTGCTTGACGAAGGCCTGCTGGAACGCCGATTCGGTCTGGGTCTTGGTTTCGTGGTCGGAGTTGGCGGAAATCGCATCGATGGCCTGTGCCACCCGCGAAGAATGGTCGGGGTTGTCGAGCGTCACCGTGTACCAGCTGACCTGGTTCTTGATGTAGTCGTTGGACTCATCGAAGTATTTCCAGTTCATCATCAGCTGGCGCTCTTCGTTGGAGGCCTGCGCCGGATCCTTGGAACGGAAGATGCCCTTCAGTTCCAGCGGCCAGTCGTTGCTGCCGCCGCGCGGGAAGATCGTCGCCTGCAGCGGGATGGTATCGCCGACTTTCCAGCCGAACTGCTTGGCCAAGGTCTCGCCGACGATCGCACCGGTGCGGGTGTTCTTCCAGTCTTCCAGCTGCGCCGGGTCGATCTGCAGTTCGCGGTAGACGTCGAAGTAGTTGGGCGATACCGAGAAGTTCGGGAAGAAGTTCTTCGGATCCTGGTAGATGCCGCCGAACCACATGCCATAGGCCACGTCGCGCACGCCCGCCACCTGGCGGATCTGCGTTTCCAGGCGGATGGGCAGCGACTGGGTGATCGACAGGCGCGAGGCCACCACCAGGCGGTTGGCCCCTTCCACACTGCCACCGGAGGTGAATGCCACGCGCACCGAGTCGAGCATGCCGAACAGGAGGAACGCGGCCACCACCGACAGCAGGGTCAGCAGGGTCCGGGTGCGGCTGCGGAACAGCTGCGCCCAGACCAGAGAGAAGTATTTCATCGCTGTGGCCTCCGTCAGTGGGCCAGCGGCGCGTCGGCCAGCTCGCCCTTGTCCAGGTGCACCGTGTGCGTGGCGTACTCGGCGGCCTTCGGGTCATGGGTGACCATGATGATGGTCTTGCCGTGTTCGCGGTTGAGCTGCTGCAGCAGGCTCAGGATCTCCTCGGCGGACTGGCGGTCGAGATCGCCGGTGGGTTCGTCGCAGATCAGGAAGGTCGGGTCGGAGACGATCGCACGGGCGATCGCCACGCGCTGCTGCTGGCCGCCGGACAGCTCGTTGGGACGATGGTTGCGGCGGTCGGCCAGGCCGACCAGGGTCAGCGCGATCTCGGCGTTGCGGCGGCGCTGCGCGGCATTGAGATGGGTCAGCAGCAGCGGCAGTTCGACGTTCTTCTGCGCGGTCAGCATCGGCATCAGGTTGTAGAACTGGAACACGAAGCCAACGTGGTGGCTGCGCCAGGTCGACAGCTGGCCACCGCTCATCTGATCGATGCGCTCGCCTTCGATGCTGATCTCGCCGCCGCTGGGATTGTCCAGGCCACCGATCAGATTGAGCAGGGTGGTCTTGCCTGAACCGGACGGCCCCATCAACGCGACGAAGTCGCCGCGGGCGATGTCCAGGTCGATGCCGTGCAGCACCTGCACCTTCTCGGGGCCGCGCTGGTAGGTCTTGGTGATGTTGCGCAGTGAAACCAGGGTCGACATGGGTGGTTCTCCACGTAGGCGGGAAACGGTGACGCACCCCGGCTGCCGGCCGGGCATGCGTGGAACGGTGTCGTTGTCGAACGGTGCCGCTGGCGGCGCCCCGGAAGGCGCCGTGCCGCTACTGCGTTTGCTTCTGCTGGACCCGGGTGCCATCGCGCAGGGTGTCCGGCGGGTTGACCACCACCAGCTCGCCGGCATTCACACCCTTGAGCAGCTGGCGATCCTTGCCCATGGCCTGGCCAGCCTGGACCGTGCGCTGCTGCACGCGGTTCTCGTCGCCGAGCACGAAGGCCACCGATGCACCCTCGCGCTCGACCACCGCGCCTGCCGGCACACGCACGCCCTGCGGCTTGGCTTCAGCCTGCGGCGCTGCCTGTTCCAGGAAGCTGACCCGCACGCCCATCTCCGGCACGATGCGCGGGTCCTTCAGCTTCAGGGCCACGCGCACCTTCACCGTCGCCTTGCCCCGGTCGGCGGTGGGGATGATGGCGATCACCTCGGCCGGAATCTTCCATTCCGGATAGGCATTGAGGATGGCTTCCACCGGCATCTTCGGTTGCACGCGGCCGATGAAGGCTTCGCCGACCTCGACCTCGATCTCCAGCGAATCCATGTCGACGATGGTGCCGATGCCTGTGCGGGTGAAGCCACCACCGGCCGACAGCGGCGAGACGATCTCGCCCGGCTGTGCCGCCTTGGCCGTGACCACGCCGGAGAACGGCGCACGCACGATGTTGTTGTCCACCCCA
Organism: Stenotrophomonas sp. 112478_Sma; assembly: GCF_056479905.1. Taxonomy (NCBI): domain Bacteria; kingdom Pseudomonadati; phylum Pseudomonadota; class Gammaproteobacteria; order Lysobacterales; family Lysobacteraceae; genus Stenotrophomonas; species Stenotrophomonas sp. 112478_Sma. The sequence continues at coordinate 311,551 of NZ_CM151072.1, forward strand.
AGGTCGGCGATCGCCAGCTGGTCGTTGGCCACCTTCACGTTGCGCTGTGCGGTTTCCAGCTGCGCGCGCAGGCTGTCGCGCTGGGCCACGGCCTGGTCGTACTGCGAGCGCGAGACCAGCTGCTGCCCGACCAGCGCCTGCAGCCGGCTGGCCTCTGCCGCCGCCTGCCTCTGCTGTGCCTCCAGTCCGGCCACCTGGCTGCGTGCGGCCTGCAGCTGCGAGGCATACAGACTGCGCTGCGCATCGGCATCGATCGGGTCGAGGGTGGCCATGATCTGTCCCGCCTCCACGCGCATGCCTTCTTCGATCATCACCTCGCGCACCTTGCCGGTGATCTTGGCCGACACCGTAGCCATGCGCCGGGCGACGACATAACCACTGGCATCGAGGACCGAGCTGCTGGCGCTGCCCTGCTGGATGGCGACCGCCGGTGCGGTTTCCACCTGCACGGCCGGTGTGCGGCCGAACAGCGCGAAGGCGCCTGCGGCCAGGAGCAGGATCACCGCGATCACGGCAATCCACAGCCAGCGGCGCCCGCTGCCACCACCACCAGAGGCAGGCGGCGGTGACTTGCGTTCGATACGGAGTTCCTTCAACAGCTCGGCAGAAGCGTTCATTCGTTCCATCACAGGCGTTCGGGCGGGTGTGACCGGAAGGGCGACAGCGGCGGTTCCGGCAGTGGAGCGTGCGGCACAGCATGACGGCAGGCACGGGGATGGCGGCAGTGACAGCTGTCATCCGATGACCTTGACGGTGGCAACTGCGAAACGTGACCAAGGGGGCGCAGGATGGCAACGTCCCCGCTACCGGTACCGCCCATGGCTCCGATCGCCCCGTCGCTGGCTGGCCTGCAGCAGGTGCAGGTGCGCCGTAACGGCGCCGGCAAGAGTACCGCGATCAGCGGGCTGTTGCGCCTGCGCAGGCCTGGCGGAGGGCAGCGCACGCGACCGGCAGGGCCGTGCTGGCGCGCCCGCGCCTGCGCAGGATCGGCTGAACTGGCATGATCGGCAGCGATCGTTCCCGCCTGGACCCTCCCGTGTCATCGAGCTGGCTGGCCTCCCTGCTGCGCCCTGCGCCGGACTCGGCGGTCGCCGACACGCTGCGGCGCGGCAAGTCGCCCTGGAGCGAGGCGATCCATCTGCTGTGGTCGGTGTGGATCGTCCTGACCCCGCTGCTGGGCCATGGGTTCACCCTGCGCTGGCTGCTGCTGACCCTGGCCAGCTACCCGCTGTTCCTGCTGCTGTACGCCAAGGTGCTGGTGTCGCCCCGCCACCACGCAACCCGTTATGCGCTGGGTCTGATTGCAATGGCCCTGGTCCTGCTGCCCTGGTATCCGTCCGGGCTGACCTACTTCGTGTTCGGCTGCGTACTGATGCGGGTCAGCGGGCGTGGCGGCTGGTGGCGGTACCTGCTGCAGTTGACCGGTCTGAACATCGTGTTCTGCGTGGTCGCGCTCGCGTTCGAGTATCCCTGGCAGAGCCTGGTGTGGATTCCGGCGGTGTCGTACATCGTCGGCCTGGTCGTCAATGTCGAGGCGCTCAACCAGGAGAAGGAGGCGGCCCTGCAGCTGTCGCAGGAGGAAGTACGTCGCCTGGCGGCGACCGCCGAGCGTGAGCGGATCGGTCGCGACCTGCACGACCTGCTGGGCCACACGCTGTCGCTGATCACCCTGAAACTGGAGCTGGCACGCAAACTGCACGATCGCGGCGACGCGCGCGCGCGGCAGGAGATTGGCGAGGCCGAGGCCATCGCCCGCGAAGCGCTGGCGCAGGTGCGCAGTGCGGTCACCGGCATCCGGGCCAGCGACCTGGCCGGGGAGCTGGCCTCGGCGCGGCTGCTGCTGGAGTGCCAGCAGGTGCATCTGCAGTACGCGCCGCCGCCGCCGATGCCGGTGGAGGTGGAGCGTGGCCTGGCGCTGGTCCTGCGGGAGGCCGCGACGAATATTGCCCGCCATGCGCAGGCGACACAGGCGCGGGTGGACTTCATGAAGGAAGGAAAAGTACTGGTGATGCAGATCCGCGATGATGGCCGGGGTGGCATGCAGGCCGAGGGCAATGGACTGAGCGGCATGCGTGAGCGCACTGCGGCGCTGGGCGGGGATGTCACCGTGCAGTCTCCGCGCGGCGAGGGCACGGTGCTGAGCGTGCGCGTGCCGCTGTCGGCGGCCACTGTCCCGTTGCCGCCCGCTGCACCCGCGCCGGTGGCGCAGGATGGCGCGGCATGATCCGCATCCTGCTGGCGGAAGACCAGGCCATGGTGCGCGGCGCACTGTCCGCATTGCTCAGTCTGGAGGCGGACATCGAGGTGCTGGGCAGCGCCGCCGATGGCGAGGCCGCCTGGCGCATGCTGCAGCAGCTGAAGCCGGACATCCTGGTGACCGATATCGAGATGCCCGGTCTGTCAGGGCTGGAACTGGCCCAGCGCATCGCACGCCACGAACTGCCCATCAAGGTGGTGATCGTGACCACCTTCGCGCGCGCCGGTTTCCTGCGCCGCGCGCTGGACGCAGGCGTGCTCGGCTATCTGCTCAAGGACGCGCCAGCGGAGAACCTGGCCGATGCACTGCGCAAGGTGAAGCAGGGCGTGCGTGCGATCGACCCACAGCTGGCACTCGATGCCTGGTCACAGGCGGACCCGCTGACCGACCGCGAGCGGCGCGTGCTGCGCCTGGCGGGCGAAGGACGGACTGCCAGCGAAATCGCCGAGCAGCTGGGGTTGTCGCACGGCACGGTGCGCAACTACCTGTCCGAGTGCATCGGCAAGCTGGGCGTGGCCAACCGGATCGAGGCGTACCGGCTGGCACGGCAGAAGGGCTGGCTGTAGCGGAGTGGCTCGACCCTTTTGAGCCGAGCCATGCCCGGCGGCTCCCGAGGGGTTCCCTGGCCCACGAGCGATCGACAGGCCGCAGTCGCGTCAGTCCTTCCCGCGCGCCATCGCCTGGAACACGCCATCGCGGCGGACCCACAGGTGGAAGAGGGCGGCACCGACATGCATCAGCACCGTGGCGAACAGCACGTAGGCCAGCAGGCTGTGCGCGCTGCGCAGCGCTGCATACAGTGCCGGTGTGTGCGGCACGATCGGTGGCAGGTGCAGTCCGCCCCCCAGCACGATGGGGTAGCCTCCCGCGGACAGCATTGCCCAGCCCACCAGCGGCATTGCCAGCATCAGCGCGTACAGCATCCAGTGCGATGCCTTTGCCGCCATCACCTGCCACACCGGAAGATCGGCAGGCAGCGGCGGCGGCCGATGGCGCAGGCGGTTGTACAGGCGCAGCAGCACCAGCACGCCGATTGCGATGCCCAGCGGGCGGTGCAGGTCGAGCAGCATCGGCCGCAGGTGCAGCGAGGCGACCATGGTCACGCCGATGAACAGCATGGCGATGATCATCACCGCCATCGACCAGTGCAGTACCCGCGCCAACAGGTTGAAGTGGCCATTGCCGGTACTCATCGTGCAGCCTCCTTCGGTTGCGCTGCCGCTCCGGCCGCGCGCTCGCGCTCGCGCCGGTTGAACGACTGCGAATAGACCGCCGACCGCGCGGCCAGGATCGGATCATCACTGCCGCGGATGCCGCTGGGCAGGATCAGCGGGTCGAAGTTCAGCTCGCCGCAGGCGCCCTGTTCCTGCGACTGCATGCGTTCCAGGCTCAGCACGCCTGCCACCACCGTTTCCCGCGCGTCCGGCCAGGGCACCGACGGATCATCGATGGCGTCCCCCGGTTCGGCGATGCTGACCACCAGGTCCCATTGCACCGGGCCGGCCGCCAGCCGGCGCTGCAGGTCCTGGCTGAGGAAATCGACATCGGCGCGCTTGCGGGCGTCGGCATCAAGCTCGGCGACCGGCGTGCGGGGCTGCCATTGCCAGCGCACGGCGCGTCGCTGGCCCTGCGCATTGGTGAACCAGAAGCTGTTGACGCTGTTGAAGCGGGTATTGGCCCAGCTGTCGGTCCACGGCGCGGTCCGTGCCCATTGCTGGAACGCCTGCGCGCTGGGGTACTTGGCCAGCACCGCCGCCATCTTCTGCGGGTCGGGCTTGCCGGTCGCCGGATCCGGGATCTGCGCCTGCGTCTGTTCGAAGAAGGCCTCCGCCGTCGGCACCGCGAAGAACGGGAAACTGTTCATCGCCATCCGCCATTCCTGGCCATCGTCGCTGACCAGCTGCAGGGCGATGCTGCGCACCCGGGCGCTGCCATCGGCCCCATGGGGATCGCCACCACCGATCGACAGGCGGCCCAGCACCGGTACCCGGGCCTGCGAGAACACGCGCGCGCTGGACAGCGTCGGCGCCTGTGCACTGGGTGCGAACCAGCCACTCACGCACACGCCCTTGCTGTGCGCACGGCGGAACCCGGGATGGGCCGGGCCGGTGGCCTCGATGGTGTCGGTGAAGCGTTGCGCGGTGAGGCGGTGGCCGACCCAGCCGGCCAGCCAGGCAAAGCCCAGCGTGATCCCGCCAAGAATCAGGGCGATCAGCGCGATCCAGGGCAGCGGCGAATGCCTGCGCGGTGTGCGCGGCCCCTGGCCGGCGCGGGTGTAGCGGAAGAGCGACATGGTCGGAGTCCTGCCTTCACGGAATGTGTGGGTGGTCGACCGACACATCCTCGCAGAACCCGACCGTGGCCGGAATTCAATTTTTCGTCACAACTCGGTGGAGCGGACCCCTGTCCGGCTCCACCCGCGCATCGGCTGCGCTCAGGCGTAGCGTGCCTTCAGCATCGCCCAGGCCGAGCGCAGGGCCAGTGCTTCGCCGCCGGCCGGGCGGCCCGGCCGTTCACCATCGTTCCAGGCGTACACATCCAGGTGCGCCCAGCGCTGGCCATCCTCAAGGAAGCGCTCCAGGTACAGCGCGGCAGTAACCGAGCCCGCCATGCGCGAACCGGCATTGGCCAGGTCGGCGATGCCGCTGCTCAGGTAACGCAGGTAGGGACGCCACAGCGGCATGCGCCAGACCGGGTCGCGCGTTTCATCTCCGGCCTGCAGCCACTGCTGGGCGACGGTGTCATCGTTGCTGAAAAGTGCCGGCAGGTCCGGGCCCAGCGCGATGCGCGCAGCGCCGGTCAGGGTCGCGAAGTCCAGAACCAGGTCCGGCTTCTGCTCAGCGGCGAAGGTCAACGCGTCGCACAGGATCACACGGCCTTCGGCGTCGGTGTTGTCGATCTCCACGCTCAGGCCCTTGCGGGTGGCGATGACTTCGCCCGGACGGAACGCATCCGGGCCGATCGCGTTCTCCACCGCCGGCACCAGCAGGGTCAGGCGCACCGGCAGCTGCTGGGCCATCACCAGTCCTGCCAGGGCCAGCGCGTGCGCGGCGCCGCCCATGTCCTTCTTCATGTTGCGCATGCCATCGGCCGGCTTGATGTCCAGCCCACCGGTATCGAAGCACACGCCCTTGCCGACCAGCACCAGCGCCGGATCCGTCGCCTTGCCCCAGCGCAGCACGACCAGGCGCGGCGCGCGATGCGATGCGCGGCCGACGGCATGGATGGCCGGGAAATTCTGCGCCAGCAGCGCATCACCGGTGATCGCTTCGACCTCGGTGCCGTGCGCCGCTGCCAGCGTGCGTGCGGCCTCTTCCAGCTGCTGCGGACCCATGTCTTCGGTGGGCGTGTTGACCCAGTCGCGCACGCGCAGGCTGGCGGCGATCAGATCCGCCACTTCCCCGGTCGGTGCGGCAACCAGCTGCGCCGGGTGCCGGTTGCGCTTGCGGTAGCGGTCGAAGCGATAGCTGCCCAGGCCCCAGCCCAGCTGCAGCAGTGCCTGCTCGCTGGCCGGCAGCTCACTGGCGAGCTGCCACACGCTGCCTTCGGGCAGGGCGTGCGGCGCGTGCGCATAGCTGTAGGCATCGCCGCGATCGCCCACGCCCATCACCGCACCGGCCAGACCCTCGCTGCCGGGCAGCAGGGCGATGCTGTGCGAGCCGGCGGTGAAGCCCTGCGAGGCCAGCCAGGCCTGCGTGGCGGCCGGCTGTCCGGCGTTCCAGCGGGCGAACTGCTCGCGATCCAGCACGTACAGCGGCAGTGCGGCAGAAGTGTCGGCGGTGAAGCCCGTGATCTCGCTCATGCGTCAATTGCTCCGGGGTGCGGTGGCGCCGAGGTTGGCGTCCAACCAGTCGGCCAGGCCGGTGAGGGTGTCGAACTGCAGGTCGGGCTGCAGCTGCGGATGGGTCCAGGTGGCGGCGTCGCGGTTGATCCAGCAGCCGCGCAGGCCGGCGGCGATGGCGCCGGCCACGTCCATCTCGATGTGGTCACCGACATGCAGCACCTGCGCCGGGGCCACGCCCAGCCGGGCACACGCGGCATGGAAAATGCTCGCCTCCGGCTTCGCCGCGCCATGTTCGCGCGCACCCAGCTGGAAGGCGAAATGATGGGCCAGCCCGATCCGCTGCAGGTCCGCATTGCCATTGCTCAGCGCGGCCACCGGTACCCGCGCGGCGATACGCTCCAGAGCCTCGAGGGCATCGGGATAGCACTCCACCTGGTTGCGCGCGGCATAGAACGCTTCGTAGGCCGGCTCCAGCAGGTCCAGGCTGGCGCCGCTGTTCTGCAGCGCCTCACGCAGCGTCAGCCGGCGCAGCGCGCTCAGGTCATGATGCAGATGCGGGTTGTCGCGGAACGAGCGCTCGCGCAGTTCGCGCATCGCCGCCAGCGGATACATCGCGGCGGTGGCCGGGCTGTGTTCACGCATCCAGTCGTGCAGCACCTGGTCGATGCGGGCGCCGATCGGTGCGAACGGCCACAGCGTGTCGTCGAGGTCGAGGGTGATGGCAAGGACGGGGAAATTCACCCGGTCATTCTACGCCTGCCCGCGCGCGCTTTCATTCCAGCAGGCGCGCCCAGCCCTGCATGCCGTCCAGCCGGGCCAGCACCAGCTTGATGCAGACCAGCAGCGGCACCGCCAGCAGCAGCCCGATCATGCCCCAGGCCCAGCCGAACACCATCAGTGCCAGGATCAGGACCAGCGGCGAGAGCTTCATGCGCCGGCCCAGCACGATCGGGGTCACCAGCTGGCCCTCCAGGGTATGCAGGCCCAGATACGCCGCGGCGGGCAGCAGTGCCTGCAGCGGGTCGCGGAATTCGACGAAGCCCATCAGCAGCATCAGCGCTACTCCGATCAACGGGCCCACATAGGGCGCGAAGTTCAGCAGTGCCGCCACCGTCCCCCACAGCAGCGCTTCCTGCAGGCCGATCCCCAGCAGCATCAGCACGCCCGCGAAAACCAGGCCGACCAGCGTGTTGATCACGCTGATGGTCAGCACATAGCGCGACACCTCGCGCTCGATCGAGCGCAGGATGTCGCTGGTGAAGCGCTGTTGCTGGCGGTTCGGGAACAATGCGATCGCCGCGCGCTGCAGGCTTTGCCCATAGATCATGAAGAACAGCGTCAGCAGGACCACGGCCAGTACCGAGGCGGCCAGCCGGGGTGCGCGGGTCAGCATGCGATAGGGATCGTCCAGCTGGGTGCGGATCACCTGCACCTTGCGATTGCTGTCGCCGCCGGCAACGCGGGCGAAGTTCTCGGCCGCCAGATTGGCCTGCTGCACCGGCTTGGTCAGATCCTGTACCTGCCGGGCGACCTTGCGCAGCTGTTGTGGCGCTTCCTGCGCCCATTCCATCGCCGGGCCGATCAGCTGCACGGCCAGCGAGCTGGTCACGCCCAGGCCGGCACCGAGAACCAGCAGCGCTCCCAGCGCCCGCGGAATCCACAGCTTCTGCAGCAGGCGCAGGATCGGGTTGCCGACCAGCGCGAAGAACATCGCCAGCAGTACCGGCAGGATGATGTCCTGTGCGGCCCACAGCGTGTAGGCCACCGCCAGCGTTGCCAGCACCACCAGCGACATCGGCCCGCGCGGGCGGGTGGGCGGCGGAAGGGCGGCAGCAGACGGTGCGGGTTCGGCCGGTGACGGGGACAGGAGGGACTCGCTCATCGACGTACCGACCGGGAAGGGGAGCCTATTATCTGTCCGCCGCGGTCAACGCGGCGGATGCTGTTCGTCAACGTTCGGACAGTTCGGTGGCCGCTTCGGCAGGCCGCGGTTCGCGCGCCTCAGGCTCGGCAGGTGGCGCGGAAGCGGGTGCCGCGGCAGCGGGAGCGACCGGGTCGGCGGCGGCTTCGGCAGTGTCGGCCGCATCGTCTGCGGTGTCGGCGGCGTAGGCTGCCACGGCGGCAGCCAGCGCTGCCTGGCCGCTGGCCACCAGGCTGGAGACCGAGCCGATCATCTGCAGCCAGCGCGCACCGTTCACTTTGCCCGGCACTTCCAGCTTGCCGGCCACGAAGCCACCGGCCAGGCCGACCACCACGATGCGCAGGGGAGACCAGCCCCGGCGCCAGACCTCGCTGAGCACGGTCCAGTTGTCCTGGGTTTCACCCATGCGCACGGCCACCACCTGTTCGCAACGCTTCACCCGCCGCTGCAATGCGCCGAACTTCATGGCTTGCCCTCCGGAATCTGTACGCCGGCATCGGGATCGTCTTCGCTGGGCTCGTCGAACAGGCCAAGGCGCGACAGCTGGCGCCGGGTAGCATGCATGCCGGTGTGGTGGAAGAAGTAGGACACCCGCCAGATCGCATAGCCGGTTACTGCGAGGCTGATCAGCGAGGTAATCAGAAGCGCCTGCAGCCAACTCAGGCCCCAGCTCTGCAGCAGGGCGATGAGCGTGGCGGCCATCAGCAGCCAGGCCGAGGCCCCGAACACGATCGCCACGCCCGCCCAGGCCAGGGCCCGGCCGAACGCACTGCGGGCGAGCGCGAAATCCGACGAGGCCAGGCGACGCAGCGAGCGCAGCGTGTGCTTGGCCGAATCGGCGGCGGCGCGACCGGCCGCGCCGACCTGGCGGATGCTCTCGTCCAGCGGCGGGGTGGCCGCCGGATCGGGGCGTTGCGTGTTGTCTTCGCTCACGCCGTGGACTTACTTGTCGCTGCTGCCGCGAGCCAGCTTGGCGATGATCCAGCCAGTGGCGAAGGCAACACCGAACGATGCCAAGGGACGTTCACGGATCAGTTCAGCGGCGCTGTCGATCAGATCCTTGCCCTTGTCCATCAGTGCATCGACCTGTTCCTTGGCGGCAGCGCCGCCGAATTCAGCCGCAGCCAGGCCGGACAGCGCCGTGTCGGACAGCTCGGCCTTGACGTTGGCCTTGCCGATGCGCAGTTCGTCGGTTGCAGCGCCGGTCGCGCCCTTGATCGCACCGCCGGCAGCACTGGCGGCCTGCTTGAGGTGGGAACCGGCTTCACCCAGGTGTTCCTTCAGGTTCTCGGTATTGGTGGGGCTCATCGAATCACTCCTGTTGCGATGGGGGAACGGACGATCGGCTTCAGCCGACAGGGACGTATAGCAATAGCACTGGCCGGGTATAGGGGGTGTTACGGCGGAGCGATCAGCGCATCACCAACTGGCCCTGCTGCTGGCCGTTGTTGCGCAGGATGCGCAGCACCAGGGTCGGTGGCCGCTGCTGGAAATTGGCGCGCCAGCTGGCCAGGTCGGCGAATTCACCCACCGTGGCATCGGTGATGATGTCGCCCTGCTGGAGCCCGTTGCTGGCTGCGCGGCTGCCGCGCTTGACCTCGCTGACCAGCACCCCGCGTACGCCGGACTGGCGCAGTGATTCGGGCAGGTCGACGAAGGTCGCGCCGCCCAGGCGCGGGTCCAGGCTGTCGCCGCTGGCGGCGCGCGCCTGCTCCTTCAGCGTCGCCCGGATCTGCAGCGGCTTGCCTTCGCGGCGCACGTCCAGCGCCAGTACGCTGCCTACCGCTGCCAGGCCCTCCACGTTGTGCAGGGCTTCGGCGCTGTCCACGCGCTGACCGTTGGCGGCAACCACGACGTCGCCCGGCTTCAGCCCGGCCGCCGCACCGGCCGAACCGGCCAGTACCCGGGTGATCAGCGCGCCGCGGGTTTCGCCCAGGCCCAGGCCCTGGGCGATCTGCGCGCTCAGGTTCTGGCTTTCCACGCCCAGGGTGCCGCGCACCACCACGCCATGCTTGACCAGCTGGTCGACCACGCTGCGCGCCAGGTTGGTGGGAATGGCCAGGCCCAGGCCGATGTTGCCGGCCATGCTGCCCTGCGGGTTGAAGCTGGCGGTGTTGATGCCGACCAGCTGGCCCTGCAGATCGACCAGCGCACCTCCGGAGTTGCCCGGGTTGATCGAGGCGTCGGTCTGGATGAAGTTCTGGTAGCCCAGCCCACGGATGCCACTGCGGCCGACCGCCGAGACGATGCCCGAGGTCACCGTCTGGCTGAAGCCGAACGGATTGCCGATCGCCACCACGAAGTCGCCGACCCGCAGCTGGTCGCTGTTGCCGAGCTTGATCTCGGTGAGGTTCTGCGCCGGGATGCGGATCAGGGCGATGTCGGTGTCGCGGTCCGAACCGAGGAATTCCGCCTTGACCGTGCGCCCGTCAGCGAGCGTCACCTGCACGTCATCGGCGTTCTCGATGACGTGGTGGTTGGTCAGCACCAGGCCTTCCTTCGCGTCGATGATGACGCCCGAACCCAGCGATTCGTTGATCCGTTCCTGCGGGATGTCCGGGAACAGGCGGCGGAAGAACGGGTCGTTGAAGAAGGGGTTGCGTACCCGTACCACCTGCTTGGTGTTGACGCTGACCACGGCGGGCATGGTCTTTTCCAGCATCGGTGCCAGCGAAGGCACCGGCTGGCCGGCGACCGAAGCCGGCAATGCGGCGGTGGCCGGAAGGGCCGCCGGCAAGGGCGCGGCGTCGGCGCGGTTGTCCAGGTGGGCGTTGATGCCGGTGGCGACGAATCCACCGAAGGCGGCGGCGATTGCGAGCGTGAGAAGGGTAGGTAGCGGTCGCATGGGAGTCGGTTCGCAGGCGTGGGATGGGGGCCGTTGGCCCATACGGTAAAACAAGCTGAATGAATCTGCCGCGGCGTGGATAAATGCGCGATGAAAGAGACCCTCGTCGATGCGGCACTCGACGACGGCTGACCCGCCTGCGGTGCGGTCGGCCATCGGCGCTACACCGATAGGGTGTGTCCGCCGGCGTGGTCAGGACACCCTCTGATACTTGCGCAGTTCCGCCGATCCAAGGTGTGCGATGGCACGTCGCGCGTGCAGGTTCCGGCAAGGGGCGTGCAGGCAGCCCGTCGCCGCGACGTGCACCTCAATCCCATGGCGCAGCGCTGAAAAAAAGGGGTTTGCTGCGGATCGACGGTAGCAGCACCAGCCTCCCCATACACTACTATCGTCGCAGCAGACGCGATTGCAGGCGTACCACCCGTTCCACGATCGTCATTGTCGGTATAGCATCGCCCCGTTTTGACAATCCACGCCCCCAGGAGGGCAACATGAGCAACGGTAATGGTGTGTCGGTCGTGACCGACGCCGTCGAGAACGCGAAAGAAACCGCCACCAACGTCGGCGAGACCATCGCCCACGCCGCTGAAGACGCAGTGAAGTCGGTCAAGAAGACCGTCAAGCGCGCCCGCAAGGCCGCCACCACCCGCGTCGCCAAGGCCAAGAAGGCCGTGGCCAAGGTCGAGAAGACCGTTGCCAAGAAGGCCGAGAAGGCCGCCAAGTCGGTCGGCAAGACGGTCGCCAAGGCCAAGCAGAAGCTGGAAGCCGCCAAGAAGAATGCCAAGGCCGAAGCCGCTGCCCTGAAGAAGGAAGTGGCCAAGAAGAAGGCCGCTGCCGGCAAGACTGTCGCCAAGAAGGCTGCTGTTGCCAAGAAGTCCACCAAGGCCGCCACCAAGGCTGCCGGCAAGAAGGTCGCCACGGTGAAGAAGGCTGCGACCAAGAAGGCAGCCGCCACCAAGAAGACGGTCGCCAAGAAGGCCGCCGCCGCGAAGAAGGTTGTCGGCAAGAAGGTGGCCACCGCCAAGAAGGCCGTGGCCAAGAAGACGGTCGCCGCCAAGAAGGTGGCTGGCAAGAAGACCGTGGCCGCGAAGAAGGTTGTCGGCAAGAAGGTTGCCGCTACCCGCAAGGTCGCCGCCAAGAAGACGGCTGCCGCCAAGAAGGTTGTCGGCAAGAAGGCCGCTGCCACCCGCAAGACGGTTGCCAAGAAGGCAGCGACCACCAAGAAGGCCGTCGCCCGCAAGGCTGCGCCTCTGAAGAAGGCCGCTGCCAAGAAGGCTCCGGCGAAGAAGGCTCCGGCCAAGAAAGCCGTGCGCAAGGCCGCCAAGCGCAAGTAATCGCGCGAGCGGCGAAGGCCCCTCCGCCCTGCCGGGTGGTGGGGCCTTCTGCGTTCATGGGGCGATACAACGGCCCGGCATGAAGCCTGCGGGGTCGTCCTGGGGCAAGATGAAGTCCCTCCGCTGGAGTTCCCATCATGCGCGGCATCGATTTCAGTTCCTGGCAGGGTGTGCTTTCCACGTTGGCCGGCCTGGTGCTGATAACGCTGCTGGGCGTGGGTATCCGCCTGCTGGTGATGCAGACCCTGCAGCAGCGCCGCGAGCGCGAGAACCGGCAGATCAACGAACGGCTGCGCACGCTGATGGCCGCCTACAAGACCCTGGGCGGTTCGTTCACCGGTGAGCTGGGGGTCGACCCCAGCCATCTGCGCGACCTGCGCCAGCGCGCCCATGAGCAGGGCATCGTCGAACCCGGCTCGGATCGCGCGAGGCGCATCCGCGATGCCGTCGAAGCGGCCTTGTCGGACATCCTGCTGCTGGGTACCGATGAGCAGGTGCGGCTGGCCGCGCGCGCCGCCGATGAGCTGGCGCAGGGACGACCTGTGCACACGCATGAGCTGGTGGTGTCGCTGCGCGATTTTGTCCGCGAAGCCTTGGATCTGGCGCCGATCCCGGCCGATCTGCAGATTCCACGGCAGGGCCCGACCCGGCCCGCGGGCGGCAGCGGGGGCGGCAAGGGCCGCCCTGAAGGCGAAGGCAAGGGCGGTCGTGCGGGCGGAGGCGGAGGAATGGGCATGGGCGCCGGCATGGGCGGGCTCGGCCTGGGGGCCGGCGCCGCACTGGGCGCCGGCACTGCCGGAGAAGACGACGCAGGTACGCGCTGAGCGCCGCGAAGGCGTCAGCGGGTCAGTTCGTAGATGGGTGTGAAACCGCCATAGATCATCCGCGCACCGTCGAACGGCATCGGGTTCTTAGCGGGGTCAAGGCGCGGGTCTTCCATCATCTTCTGCATGCCCGCATCACGGGTGGCCTTGTCAGGCCACTCGATCCAGGAAAACACCACCGTCTCTTCCGGTGTCGCTTTCACTGCGCCGAAGAAATCCGTCGTCTTGCCATGCGGCACGTCATCGCCCCAGCACTCGACCACGCGCAGCGCCCCGTACTCGATGAAGACCACGTCGCCGCTTCGCGCATGGGCGAGGAACTTTTCCTTGTTGGCGGTGGGAACCGCCAGAACGAAACCATCGATGTAACTCATTGCCTGCCTCCGTGATGGACCGCACTGCATGTGCGGCCTTCTTCTGTTCGACGAACCAGGGCGCCGCAGATCGACACGGCCGCGGTCGAAGCATTCAGGACGTACCGCGCGCCGCGCGTATGCCAGAGACCGCCTGAATCAAGCCAGAAAATTCAGCAATGCGAAGGTTGCTGTTTTCAGGGTGCGTTGTGGCGAATAACGGAGAATTTACATTCCCGATGCGACGGCGCTTCCGCGCTGCTGCTCACCATAAGAAAGCAAAGGTGTACCCCCATGAAGAATTCGCTGATTGCCCTGGCGCTGGCTGCTGCCCTGCCGTTCTCCGCCTCGGCTGCCGAGAACCTGTCCTACAACTATGCTGAAGCCAACTACGCCAAGACCGACATCGACGCGTTCAAGGCCGACGGCTGGGGCGTGAAGGGTTCCTACGGCTTCCTGCCGAACTTCCACGCCTTCGGTGACTACAGCCGCCAGGAAATCGACCACACCAATCTCAAGCTGGACCAGTGGAAGGTCGGTGTCGGCTACAACCAGGAAATCGCACCGTCGACCGACTTCGTGGCACGCGTGGCGTACCAGAAGCGTGACCTGGAGCATGGCCTGGATTTCAACGGCTACAGCGCTGAAGCCGGCATCCGCACCGCGTTCGGTGCCCACGCCGAAGTCTACGGCATGGTTGGTTACGAAGACTTCTCGAAGAAGCGCGGCATCAATCCGGAAGGCGAGTGGTACGGCCGCCTGGGTGGTCAGGTGAAGCTGAACCAGAACTGGGGCCTGAACGGCGAGCTCAAGATGAACCGCGACGGTGACAAGGAATACACCGTCGGCCCGCGCTTCAGCTGGTAATCGCTGCAGGCGCTCTGCGCCCTGCATGCATCGACAGGCCCGGCATCTGCCGGGCCTGTTGCGTTCCACCCAACCGAAATGAAATCTGACTGCGGCTGCGCAGTCGATGCTGCATTGCAACGAATTGGATTCCGCCGTTGCAGGGCGCGACCTACGGTGGGCATCCACTTCCGCCGGATCCGACTGATGCCGCCCGCCCCCGCCACCCCGCATACCGGGAAGCTGCGCCGCCTGGCGCTGCTGGATCCGCATCCGGTGCTGCGGCTGGGCCTGGAAGTGTTGTTATGTGAGCACAGCGGTCTGCAGGTCCGTGGCAGCTTCGCCAATGAAGCCGACCTGCTGTCGCTGCTGCATCAGCAGCCCGGTTGTGTCGATCTGCTGGTGATCGATGCACTTCCGCTGGGTGACCAGGGGGTTGGCCTGCAACTGCTGCGCACGCTGTCGCAGCAGTGGCCGTCGTTGCCGGTGCTGGTGCTTTCAGCCCATTGCAACGCCAGCACGGTGGTGACGGCCATGCAGGCCGGCGCGCGCGGCTTCCTGTCCAAGGCGACCGCACCGCGCGTGCTGCTGCGGGCTGTGGAGGTGGTGGCCCGGGGTGGGCGGTTCGTGCCGCCGGAACTGCGCCCGCAGTTGAGCCGCTCGCGGGCGCGCCGCATGCCCTCATTGATGCCGCTCAGCCGCCGCGAGCGCGAGGTGCTGCGCCTGGTGCTGGAAGGCTGCAGCACCGGCGAAGTCGCGCAGCGCTTCGGCCGTTCCGCAAGCACGGTCAGCTCGCAGAAAAAAGCCGCCTACCAGAAGCTCGGCATCCGCAGCGACGGCGAGCTGTTCCGCATCCGCCACCTGCTCGAATGCGGCTGAAACCCGGGCTTATTCCCCCTGGTACTGCTTCTCTTCGACCAGTGCCGACCCCGCAACGCGGTTGATCTCGTTCTTGACCTGCACGCGCTCGCCATTGGTACCGTACACGCCGCGCGCCAGCTGGACGAAGGCATCATCGAACACCTGTGCCGCTTCCTTGTCGCGCAGCTGGTCCTGGATGTCCCACATGCGCTCGTTGATGGCCTTCAGTTGCTGCTTCAGCGCGGCAAGTGCCGGCTGTGCCTGCAGCTGCTGCTGCTGCAACGGCAGCAGGCCGTCCAGCTCGGTGCGCACATTGGCCAGCTTGGTGGCATCGCCGATGCGTTCGGCCTTGATCTCGAGAATGGTGATCTTGTCGATCAGCTCGCCGATCGATACCGGCGTCAGGATGGCGTCCATGGGTGGTTTCCTGGAAACAGGCGGCCATCATACCGCGCCACTGCCAAGCGGTTTTACGCTGATTTTGCGCCCCGGCCACCGCAACGCCATCGAACCGTTACGGCCCGGCCATCGACACTGCCGTCCCGGCGGTTGAGCCGCCATTGGATGAGGAATGATGTGCAGTGGACAGCAAGGGAATGATCGTGGCGTTGGCCGCGGCGTTGGCGGGACTGCTGGGCGTGGGCAGCGCGCAGGCACAGGTGAGCGGCAACGCCACGTTGACCAGCGATTACGTCTGGCGGGGCAGTTCGCAGAGTGACCGCGACCCGGCGGTGCAGGCCGGAGCGAAGCTCGCGCTCGCGTCCGGGTGGTATGCCAGCGCGTGGGGCTCGAACGTATCGTTCAATCCGGACAACGGCGCACGCAGCGAGTTCGATCTGGTGGCGGGCTGGTCCGGCACACCGGCCGCGGACTGGACGCTGGACGCCAACCTGACCCGCTACGTGTATCCGGGGACAGCCCGCGCGCTGGACTGGACAGAGTTCGCTGCCACGGTGGGCTGGAAGCAGCGGACCTGGCTGCAGGTCGCGCATTCCAGCGATGCCCTGGGCGGTGGCCATCGCGGTACCTACGCACAGTTGGGCGTGCGCCTGCCGCTGCACGAGCGCATCCGGCTTGAAGCGGCCGTGGGCCACTACTGGCTGACGGCCGCGCAGGGGCCGGATTACGTGCACGGGCAGCTCAGCGCCATCGCCACGTTGGCTCCGGCGTGGGAAGTGCGGGCCACCGTGCATGACACCGATACCGCGGCCAGACGCCTGTTCCCGGGCAACGCGGGCGGGCGCTGGGAACTGGCGCTGCAGGGCAGCTTCTAGCGGGCCGGCGCCGCCACGACGGTATCGGCCATCCATGGGCCGGTACCGGGCGGCTCAACCGCGCAGGCGCTGGCTCAGGCCCTTGAGGAAATTGCGCAGCATCTGATCCAGGCAACGTCGGTAGTTGGCATGCCCGGGTTGGCGGAACAGCGCCCCGATCTCGGACTTGGATACCTTGAAGCCGGCGCTGGCGAAGATGTCCATCAGATCGACGTCGCGCAGCTGGAACGCCACGCGCAGCTTCTTCAGCACCAGGTTGTTGTCGATGCGGGTTTCCACGGCGCGCTGCGGCTGGCTCTCGTCGCGGCCGCGCAGGTGCACGATCAGGCCATCCAGGAAGTGCGCCAGCGCACTGTCGTCCATCGGCACGAAGCCGGCTTCATCCTCGCGCCGCAGCCAGGCCCTGGCCTGCTCGAGATCCACCGCGAAGGTCGGGTCGGCC
Organism: Stenotrophomonas sp. 112478_Sma; assembly: GCF_056479905.1. Lineage (NCBI taxonomy): Bacteria > Pseudomonadati > Pseudomonadota > Gammaproteobacteria > Lysobacterales > Lysobacteraceae > Stenotrophomonas > Stenotrophomonas sp. 112478_Sma. The sequence continues at coordinate 328,292 of NZ_CM151072.1, forward strand.
AGCTGGCACAGGGCCACCACGTGATGGTCGCCCAGGTCCAGGGAGTAGCGCACGCTGCGCAGTACATCATTGTTGATCATGGCCCATTGTAGCGGTCTGGCCGTTGTCACCGGATTGTCACCGGATTGAAGCATCGTGAGCGCTGTTCCGTAGAGACCTCCTCCGATGCGCCGGTACCTCGTTCTCCTCCTGCTGGCGGCCAGCAGTGTTGCCGCCCATGCCCAGGACCGTTTTGTTCCGGTCGAACAGCGGCTCACTGCGGCCCAGCTGGCCGAAGTGGGGCTGAGTCCGGCCCAGCTGCAGGCGTTGAACCGCGTGCTGCGCCAGGCAGAGGCCGCGTCGCCTGCCATTTCCGCGGTCACGGCCGCCCCCGCCGGCGCGCCGCTGCCTGCGAATGTTCCGGCGCCGGCCGCCATGCACCTGGGGCTGGAAGAAGGCCCGGTCAGCGCACGCATGGTGGGGGAGGTGGCCGGTTGGGCCCCCGGCACGGTGTTCACCCTCGACAACGGACAGCAATGGCAGGTGATGAAGGGACAGATGAAGCTGCGCAGGGCCCTCCAGGCGCCGCAGATCGAAGTGATCCCGGGCATCGCCGGCCGCTGGTTCCTGCAGGTCGACGAGGATCTGCCGAAGGCCCGCGTGTTCCGCCTGCGCTGAGTGTGCCCGGCGCGAAGACCGATCAGGCAAGGCAGGGTCCTGCCGACGGTGCCAGAATGGGGGTCTCGTTCCTCCACGGAGTTGCCTGATGTCCCGCACCGTCCTGATTACCGGCGCCACGTCCGGATTTGGCGCCGCCGCCGTCCATCGCTTCGCCCAGGCAGGCTGGAAGGTGATCGCCACCGGCCGTCGCAGCGACCGCCTGCAACCGCTGGTCGAGCGCTATGGCAAGGACGTGGTGCACGCAGCGGCGTTTGATGTCCGCGATCCGATCGCAATGGAAGCGGCGCTGCTGGCGCTGCCCCCCGCATTCGGTGAGATCGACCTGCTGGTCAACAACGCCGGTCTCGCGCAGGGCACCGCTCCGGCGCAGAGCGCCAGCCTGCAGGACTGGACGACGATGATCGATACCAACATCACCGCCCTGGTGACGTTGACCCACCGCCTGCTGCCGCAGCTGGTCGAACGCAGGGGTGCGATCATCAACATCTCGTCGGTTGCCGGCGTCTACCCGTACCCGGGCGGCAACGCGTATGGCGGTACCAAGGCGTTCGTCAGCCAGTTCTCGCTGGGCCTGCGTTCGGACCTGCACGGTACGGGCGTGCGTGTGACCACCATCGAGCCGGGCATGGCCGAGACCGAGTTCACGGTGGTGCGTACCCACGGTGACCAGGCCGCGTCGGACAAGCTGTACTCCGGCGCCAACCCGATGACCGCCGAGGACATCGCCGAGCAGATCTTCTGGGTTGCCAGCCTGCCGCCGCATCTGAACATCAACCGCCTGGAACTGATGCCGGTCAGCCAGTCGTTCGCCGGCTTCCAGGTCGCGCGCGAGGGCTGACCTGCGTGCCTTCAGGGCCGCCGGGCGTGGGTCGGCCCTGCGGGGCCCAAAAAAGAAAGCCGGGCAATGCCCGGCTTCTTCCGTTCAGACCCGAACGATCACTGTGCCTTGATCGCCATCGCCTGCAGGCCGGTGCCATCCAGCTTCTGCTTGGCTTCGGACAGCTCACCGGCGCTGCCGTAGGGCCCCATGCGCACGCGGTACACGGTCTTGCCATTGATCTGCGCCGACTCCACCCGTGCCGCCAGGCCCATCATCGCCAGCTTGGCCTTGGTGGCCTCGGCGTCGCCGGAGGCGCCGAACGCACCTGCCTGCAGGATGTAGCGCGCGTTGTCGCCGGCCACGGCCGGTGCTGCAGCGGCGGCCGGCGGCGCGTCCACGCGGGCGGCCTGCGCGGTCGATGCCGTGCTGGTCGCCGCCGGACTGGTCGTGGCCGGTGCAGCCGTTGCCGGGCGTTCGCTCAGCGGGGCAGGCAGCGGACGGCTGGTCGCGGTCACCGGTGCCGTGCTGGCGACACTGGCCGTCGCGGTCGGTGCCAGCGTTGCGGGGACCGGTTTGCCCTCCAGCGCCGCCTGCGCGCGCTGCGCTTCGGCCTTGGCCCGGCGCTGTTCCTCGGCGCGGGTGCTGGCAGCCAGTTCGGCATCGGACATCTCCACTTCCTTGCCGGGTAGCAGGGTGTAGAAGTCGTACTGGGTCGCCGCCGGCTTCTCGGCTTCGGCCGGTTTCGGCGTGGCCGGTTGTGCGGCCGGCTGCGTGCCGACATCGCTGTCGGCATCGGCGACCGGCGCCGGCTGCGCGTTCGGGTTCGGCTGCGGACCGGCGCGCAGGAAGCCATCGCCCTCGCCCTTGAACAGATTCGGCGCCGCCAGGAACACCACGGCGGCGATGGCCACACCGGCGACCAGCCACACCCATCCCGGGGTGCCCTGGCTGCTGCTGTTGCGTCGTGCCTGGTTTTTGCCGCGTCGTGCTGCCATGTGTACTGCGTCTCCTGATGCTTACATTTTTTCCGGGGCGCTCACGCCCAGGAGGTCGAGGCCATTGGCCAGCACCTGACGCGCCGCGCAGGCCAGCGTCAGCTTGGCGTTGCGATCGTCGGCGTCGTCCACCAGCACCGGTGTCCCGTGATACCACGTGTGGAAGGCATGCGCCAATTCACGCAGGTACTGCGCCACCAGATGCGGCTCCAGCGCCACGCCGGCGGCTTCGACCACTTCCGGATAGCGCGAGATCTCGTTCATCAGCAGCAGCGAGGCGTCATCGGCCAGGCGCACGAGCTGACCCAGGCCACTGCCCTGGTCATAGGCCAGGCCCTTCTCCTGCGCCTGGCGGAGCAGGCTGCACACGCGGGCATGCGCGTACTGCACGTAGAACACCGGGTTGTCGTTGCTCTGCTGGCGGGCCAGATCGATGTCGAAGGTCAGCTGCGAATCGGGCTTGCGCGCGATCAGGAACCAGCGGGTCGCATCGCGTCCAGCTTCTTCGATCAGGTCGCGCAGGGTGAAGTAGCTGCCGGCACGCTTGGACAGCTTCACTTCCTCGCCGCCGCGCATGACGGTGACCATCTGATGCAGCACATACTCGGGCCAGCCCTGCGGGATGCCCACTTCCAGCGCCTGCAGGCCTGCACGCACGCGCGCCAGCGACCCGTGGTGGTCGGCGCCCAGCTCGGTGATCGCGCGCTCGTAGCCGCGCTGCCATTTGGACAGGTGGTAGGCCACGTCCGGCACGAAGTAGGTGAAGGTGCCGTCGGACTTGCGCATCACGCGGTCCTTGTCGTCACCGAAGTCGGTGCTGCGCAGCCACAGTGCGCCGCCTTCCTCGTAGGTGTGGCCGGACGCCTGCAGCTTGGCCACGGTTTCCGCGACCTTGCCATCGGCGTACAGCGAGCTTTCCAGGAAGTAGATGTCGAAATCGACGCCGAACGCGGCCAGGTCCAGGTTCTGCTCGTTGCGCAGGTAGGCCACCGCGAAGCGGCGGATCGCCTGCATGTCGTGCGGATCCTTGGCGCCGACCACGAGGGTGCCTTCCAGGTCGACGCTGGCGCCGGCCATGTAGGCTCGCGCGACATCGGCGATGTACTCGCCGCGGTAGCCGCCTTCCGGCCAGCCCTCCTGGTCGGGGGCGATGCCCTGGACGCGGGCCTGCACCGACAGCGCCAGGTTCTCGATCTGCACGCCGGCGTCGTTGTAATAGAACTCACGCTTGGCGTTCCAGCCGTTGGCGTCGAGCACGCGGGCCACGCAGTCGCCGATCGCCGCAGCGCGGCCATGGCCGACGTGCAGCGGACCGGTCGGGTTGGCCGACACATACTCCACGCCCACCGTGCGGCCGTTGCCGGACAGGTTGCGCCCGTAGTCGTGGCCTTCCTTGATGACCGAGGCGGCTTCGCGCTGGTACGCGGCCGGAGCCAGATGGAAGTTGATGAAGCCGGGTCCGGCGATCTCGACTTTGCTGACGTCCTCGCTGCGCGGCAGCGCCTCGACCAGTGCCTGCGCCAGTGCGCGCGGGTTGCTGCGCGCGGCCTTGGCCAGCAGCATTGCGGCGTTGGTGGCGAAGTCGCCATGGTCACGGGTCTTCGGGCGCTCGACCACGAAGTCCGGCGGCAGGGAGTCGGCGGGCAGGGTGCCATTGGCGCGCAAGGCTTCGATGCCTTGGCTGATCAGGGCGCGGAGGAGATTTTTCACGAGGCCTGCTGTGAGAATGAGCGGCGGAATCGCCCATTTTAGCGCAGATGCCGGCGGCCACGCTGACCGTTGCCTGCCTGTGCGGTCCCCCGGGGTCGGCCGGGGGGCCGGGCTCAGCCGAACAGGCGGGCCTGGCGCTGGCCCAGCAGGCCACGTTCAGCAAACGAAACAGGACGGCCTTCGCCCACTACGAAATGGTCGAGCAGGCGGATGTCGACCAGGGCCAGGGCCTGCTGCAGCTCCTCGGTGATGCGCGCGTCGGCCGGCGATGGCTCCGGGTCGCCGGACGGGTGGTTGTGGCTGATGATCACGGCGGCGGCATTGAGCTGCAGGGCGCGCCGCACGACCTCCCGCGGATAGACCGCCGCTGCGGTGAGGGTTCCGGCAAACAGTTCCTCGCACGCGATCAGCCGATGGCGGTTGTCCAGGAACAGCACCAGGAACAGTTCGCGGGCCTGCCCGCGCAGACGGTGCTGCAGGTAGCGCCCCACCGCCCCGGGATTGTCGCCAACTGCTTCGCCGTGCTGCAGTTCGGCGGCCAGGTACCGGTGGGCCAGTTCCAGGCCGGCGGCCAGGGTGCAGCTGCGGGCCGGCCCCAGCCCGGGCAGCCGTGCCAGCTCGCCGGCAGGCCGGTCCAGCAGTACCCGCAGCGGACCGTGCGCGTGCAGCAGGTCGCGTGCGGTCTGCACGGCATCGCGGCCGCCGACCCCGGAGCCGAGGAACAGCGCCAGCAACTCCGCGTCGGACAGCATGGTGGGGCCCCGCGCCAGCAGCTTCTCGCGGGGACGTTCCTGTTCAGGCCAGTCATGGATGGGCATGCCTGCATCATCGCCAGCGGCGCCCGGCGCTCCCATCGGCGCTTGCCGCCGATGACCGTCAGCCGATGCCTCAATCGCGCACGGTCTTCAGGTAGTCGAACAGTTCCTGGTTGCTCTGCAGTCCCAGCTTGCGCTTGGCCTCGGCCTTCTGCCGGCTGATCGTCTTCGGGCTGCGGCCGCAGCGGGCCGCGATGGCGTTGATGTTTAGGCCCTCGGCGAGCAGCTGCAGGACTTCCTGCTCGCGCGCGGAGAGCGAGACCGGCGTGCGCTGGAACAGCAGGTCGCGCGACTGCAGGTGATGACGCAGCTGCTGTGAGACGAAGACCTGGCCGGACATGGCTGCCGCGAGCGCCATCGGCAGTTCGGCGAAGCCGGCGCATTTGTCGACCAGGCCATCGATGCCTTCGCGCAGCAGCCTGTCCAGCAGTCCCGGGTGGCGCGCTCCGGTCAGCACCACCACCGGCAGGCCCGGATGACGCTCGCGCAGTGCGCCCAGCAGCGCAGGGCCGTCGGGGCCGGCGCCGGGCATGGACAGGTCGGTGAGGACGGCATGGCAGGTTTCACGCTGCAGCAGGTCGAGCAGCTGGGCACCGTCGGCCGCGCTGCCGGCCACCTGCATCTGGTGAGCCTCCAGCACGATACGGATGCCATGCAGTACAACCGGATGGTCGTCGGCGATGATGATGCGCGGTTGCACGCGGGATCCTCGGGGAAGCGGAGCGGCGCACCGGAGGTGGCCAGTACCGATTCTGCAAAGCCGACCAGGGCACGGGTATAGGAAAGTTCCGAATCATCGGCGGGTGAACCCGGGAACTGCGGTAGTGGAAGTTCCATCTGCTGATAGCTGCCGGCTATGTGCGCTGTGCATCGGGACATTACCGACCATCGGGTAAGCTAGCGCCCTCGTTTGCACAGGAATTCCAGGTGGCTGACTCCCCCAACGCATCCCCCGCGCCGGCCGGCGCGCTGGAAGGCCAGAAACTGCTGTTGTGTGTCGGCGGCGGGATTGCGGCTTACAAGGCCCTGGAACTGGTGCGGCGGCTGCGCGATGCCGGGGCGCTGGTGCAGGTGGCGATGACTGCCGGCGCCCAGCAGTTCGTGACCCCGCTCAGTTTCCAGGCCCTGTCCGGGCAGCCGACCCGCACTACGTTGTGGGACAGCGCCGCAGAACAGGCCATGGGCCACATCGAGCTGGCGCGCTGGGCCGACCGCATCGTGATCGCACCGGGCACCGCCGACCTGCTGGCGCGGCTGGCCCATGGTCACGCCGACGACCTGGTCAGCACGTTGTGCCTGGCCAGTACCGCGCCGCTGACCGTGTGTCCGGCGATGAACCATCGCATGTGGCTGCATCCGGCCACGCAGGCCAACGTCGCACTGCTGCGCCAGCGGGGCGCGCAGGTGATCGGACCGGTCGACGGGCCGTTGGCCGAGGGTGAGTCCGGCCCGGGGCGGCTGGCCGAGCCGGGTGACATCGTTGCCGCGCTGGCGGCCAACGGCAATGCCGTGGCGCCTGCCGCGCCCGCGGCAACCCGCGCGCTGCAGGGACTGCGTGTGCTGATCAGCGCCGGACCCACCTACGAGGACATCGACCCGGTGCGCTACGTCGGCAACCGCAGCAGCGGCAAGATGGGCTTCGCACTGGCCGCGGCCGCGGCGACGATGGGGGCGCAGGTGGTGCTGGTCAGTGGTCCCGTGCAGCTGCCGACGCCGGTCGGCGTGCAGCGCGTCGATGTGCGCTCGGCCGCACAGATGCGCGACGCCGTGCTCTCATCGCTGCCGGCCGACATCTATATCGGTGCCGCCGCCGTGTCCGACTACACCCCACGGCAGGTGGCGCCGCAGAAGCTGAAGAAGACCGCCGACAGCCAGTCACTGGTGATCGAACTGGTGCGTACCCCGGACATCCTGGCCGAGGTGGCCGCGCAGACGCAGTCGCTGAAGCTGGTGGTCGGTTTCGCCGCCGAAACCCACGACGTGGAGAAGTACGCGCGTGGCAAGCTGGTCGACAAACGCCTGGATCTGGTGATCGCCAACCAGGTCGGCATCAGTGGCGGTGGCTTCGAAAGTGACAACAACGCCGCCACGGCCTTCTGGCAGGATGGCGAACAGGTATTCCCGGCGACCTCCAAGCGCGAGCTGGCCGAACAACTGCTGGCGCTGATCGCGCGGAGACTTCAGGCATGACCCAGGTGATTTCATCGCAACCGTTGCAGGTCAAACTGCTCGATCCGCGCTTCGGCGACAGCTGGCCGCTGCCGGCGTATGCCACCGAGGCCAGTGCCGGCATGGACCTGCGCGCAGCGCTGGACACCGCGCTGACTTTGCAGCCGGGCGATACCGCGCTGGTTCCCAGTGGCCTGGCCATCCACATTGCCGATCCGCACCTGTGCGCGGTCATCCTGCCGCGTTCGGGCCTGGGCCATCGCCACGGCATCGTCCTCGGCAACGGCACCGGCCTCATCGACGCCGACTACCAGGGTCCGCTGCTGATCAGCGTCTGGAACCGGGGCCGCGAGGCCTTCACGATCGAGCCGGGTGACCGCATCGCGCAGCTGGTGGTGGTTCCGATTGCCCGCGTCAGCCTGCAGGTGGTGGATACTTTCACCGACAGCGTGCGGGGAACGGGTGGATTCGGCCATACCGGGGTGCGTTGACGGGGGACATTGATGAGCGGCATCGGGGAAAGGCAGCAGGGACGGTCGTTGGGGCGCAGCGCACCGCTGCTGGCAGTGCTGCTCGTGTTGCTGGCCGGCTGGATCGGCTGGAGCGCCGTGCAGCAGTGGCGCCAGGAGGCAGGTGGCAAGGCGCTGGAAGAGGCGCGTGACCAGGCCGTGCAGGGCCTGCAACAGGCCGCCAGTGGCCAGTTGCAGCAGCTGCAGCAGCAGTTGAAGAACGAGCGCCTGCAGCAGGCGCTGCAGGCCGGCGATGCGTCCGCCGCTGCGCTGGCCCTGCGCGAGAGCTGGTCCGGCGTGGAGCGGGTGGAGGTGCTGGGCGCCGACCTGGCCGCTGCCTACGCCGATCCGGCCACCTTTGGCTATGCGCGCCTGGCCCTGCTGGAGCAGGCATTGGGCGAGGACCGGCCGAGCCTGCGGGTGGTCCGCGATGGGGGAGGCAACCGCCTCGGCCTGGCTGCGCCGGTGCAACTGGGCAGTCTGGGGGCGGCGGTGGTCTACGTCCGTCAGCCGCTGCTGCGCCTGACCGCGCCGCTGGATCAGATCCGCGCACCTGCCAGTGGTTTCCTCGGCCTGCGCCAGGGCACGCACGATCTGGTCACCCAGGGCGATTCCGGCCTGGCGCAGATCGCCGAGGCGCAGGCAAGGCCGATTGCCGGCACCCCGCTGCGGCTGGCAGCGGCCGTGCCCAACGTCGAACCCGGCCCGCTCGGTCTGGGCGCGCTGGCCAGCGGCATCGTCGCGCTGCTGCTGGCCTTCATCGCCGTGCTGCTGCTGGTCGGTCGCGATCGCCTGCCGAAGCGCCTGCCGCTGCCGCGGCGCACGTCCGCCGTCGAGGTGGATGAGGGCCCGACGCTGCGCGAGAGCCTGCAGATGGCGCCACCGCAGGTCGCCGAAGCTGCCGCCGACGCCACAGTGGCCCCTCCGCCGCCGGTCCCGGCGGAAGCGCTGGCAGCGGGCATCTTCCGGGCCTACGACATCCGCGGTGTGGTGGGCAGCGAACTGACGGCAAAGACCGCCGCGCTGATCGGCCAGGCCATCGGTACCGCTGCGCTGGAACAGGGCCTGCGCGAGGTGGTGATCGGCCGTGACGGGCGCCTGTCCGGCCCCGAGCTGGCAGCCGGCCTGGCCGAAGGCCTGCGCCGTGCCGGCTGCGCGGTCATCGACATCGGCCTGGCGCCCACGCCGGTCGTCTATTACGCCGCATTCCACCTGCGTACCGGCACCTGCGTGGCGGTGACCGGCAGCCACAATCCTCCCGAGTACAACGGCTTCAAGGTCGTCATCGGCGGCGAAACGCTGTCCGGCGATGCCATCACCGGCCTGTACCAGCGCATCGTCGAGGGTCGCCTTGTGCAGGCGGCCGAACCGGGTGACTACCAGCAGCGCGATGTCGGCGCCGATTACATCCAGCGGATCGCCGACGACGTGCAGCTCGACCGCCCGCTGAAGGTGGTGGCCGACGCCGGCAACGGGGTTGCCGGTGCGCTGGCCCCGCAGCTGCTGGAAGCGATCGGTGCCGAGGTGATTCCGCTTTACTGCGATGTTGATGGCACCTTCCCCAATCATCATCCCGATCCCAGCGAGCCGGACAACCTGCAGGACCTCGTACAGACGGTCAAACGCTTTGGCGCTGATCTCGGCGTGGCCTTCGACGGTGATGGCGACCGCCTGGGCGTGGTCACCGGCGAGGGCAGGATCATCTACGCCGACCGCCTGCTGATGCTCTTCGCCGCCGATGTGCTGATGCGCAATCCCGGGGCGATGGTGATCTACGACGTGAAGTGCACGGGCAAGCTGTCCGACCACGTGCTGCGCAACGGCGGCAGCCCGCTGATGTGGAAGACCGGGCACTCGCTGATGAAGGCGAAGATGCGCGAGACCGACGCCGAGCTGGCGGGCGAGATGAGCGGCCACTTCTTCTTCAAGGAACGCTGGTTCGGCTTCGATGACGGGCTGTACGCCGCCGCGCGCCTGCTGGAGATCCTGGCCCAGCGCGAGGAAACCCCGGATGAGGTGCTGTCCGGACTGCCGGAGATGGTGGCCACACCGGAGCTGAAGGTGCCGGTGTCCGAGGGTACGCCGCACGCCCTGGTGGCGATGCTGGTGGCGGCAGCGCAGTCGCCGGACAACCCGTATGTGGGTGGCCGCCTGTCGACCATCGACGGCCTGCGTGTGGATTTCCCCGACGGCTGGGGACTGGTGCGCGCCTCCAACACCACCCCGGTACTGGTGCTGCGCTTCGAGGGCGACGACGAGGCGGCGCTGGAGCGCATCCAGGCACTGTTCCGCAGCCAGCTGCAGCCGATCGTCGGCGACACCCCGCTGGGGTTCTGATCGATCCGGGTGGGTGCCGACCGTTGGTCGGCACACCCTCACCCCTTGAACCGCAATCCGACGCCAGGTTCGGTGAACAGGTAGCGTGAATCCAGCGCCGAATCGCCCAGCTTGTGCCGCAGCTTGCCCACCAGGATGCGCAGGTAGTGCGTGTCGTGCTGGTGGGTGGGTCCCCAGATCTCCTGCAGGATCTGCGGCTGGGTGACCACCCGGCCGGCATTGCGCAGCAGCAGCGACAGCAGCGCGTACTCCTTGCGGGTCAGCGCCACCGGTTCGCCCGCGATCGCCACTTCCCGGCGCACCAGGTCCACATGCAGATGGCCGTCGTCGAATACCGGAGGCGTGCCATCGGTCGGCACGCTGCGTGTCCGCAACAGCGCGCGCACCCGCGCCATCAGTTCCTGCGTGCCGAAGGGCTTGGTCACATAGTCGTTGGCACCGTTGTCCAGCGCCCGCACCTTTTCCGCTTCTCCGGCACGCACGGTCAGCATGATGACCGGCACTTGGCTCCATTGCCGCAGCTGCTCCAGCACCTGGTGGCCCTCCATGTCCGGCAGGCCGATATCCAGGATCACCAGGTCCATGTCCTCGCTGGCAGCCAGCTGCAGGCCTTCCTGGCCGGTCGCGGCCTGCCTGACCTGATAGCCCTGCGCCCGCAGGCTGATATCCAGGAAACGGCGGATCTGGGTCTCGTCATCGATCACCAGCACGCGCGGGGCCGGTACGCTCGCATCAATCGGGGTCGGGCTCATCGTGGGAGGCTGGCTTGAGCAGGGGCAGGGTGATGCGGATCAGGGTACCGCGACCGTCGCGTCCCGGCAGCGCCTGCACGCTGCCGCCATGCGCGCCGATCATTCCCTGGCAGATGGTCAGGCCCAGACCGGTACCATGGCGGCCACGGTCGCCACGCTCGACGCTGTAGAACATGTCGAAGATGCGTGCCCGCTCTTCGTCGGGGATGCCGGGACCGGCATCGATCACGTCGATGCGCAGTTGGCCGTCCAGTTCGCGCGCCTGCACCTGTACCGCGGCATCGGCGGGGGAGAACTTGGCCGCATTCTCCATGACATTGAATACCGCCTGCTCGACCAGCGCCGGATGCACCCAGATCGGCGCCAGGGTCGGCGGGATATCCAGTTCCAGCCTCACGTTGGGCTGGTAGCGCTGCAGCCGTCGCGCGGCCGACCCGATCAACTCGTCCACCCCGATCCAGTCGCGGTTGATCTTCAAGCCTTCGTGGCCCAGCCGGGTCATGTCCAGCAGGTTCTGGATGTAGCGGTCCAGCCGTTCGCCTTCGACCAGGATGGTGTCCAGCAGCGCGCGGCGGTCAGCCACGTCCATCGCCGTGCCATAACTGGCCAGGCTGTCGGCCGATCCGATCATCGCCGCCAGCGGCGAGCGCAGATCGTGCGATACCGAAGACAACAGAGCAGAGCGCAGGCGCTCGGTCTCGTTGCTGACGTGCGCCCGCTCCAGCTCGGCCACCAGCCGCGTGCGCAATGCCGCCTGGGCAATGTCGTCCACCATCGCTTCGGCGAGCTGGCGCTGCTCGGGCAGCAGGCGCGCACCTGGCAGATACAGGCCGGCCACGCCGATTGCACGGTCCTCGCCATCAAGCAGGGGCAGGAACCACCATTGCGCGCCGGCCAGCGTATCGGTGAAACGCCCGCTGGGCTGGCCGTGGCGCAGCGCCCAGTCGGCGGCAGCCAGGTCGGTGTCGCCGGGCAGGGTGCGGCCGCCGGCGGTGGTGTCCACGCCGATCCGCAGCCATGCCGGCACGTCCATCGCCTGCTCCAGCGCATGGCGGCCGGCCAGTGCCACCTCGCCATCGCCGGCAGCGCTGGCCAGCTGTCGCCCCAGCTGCTGCCGCGCGCGCGCATGCCGGTTGGCGGCCCGCAGGGCGATCACCTGCATGCGCAGCCGTGATGCCAGGCGCCCGGCCACCAGTGCCGCTGCCAGGAACAGGAACACGGTGATCACGCCTTGGCGTGCGCCGATGGCGAAGGTGAAGCGTGGTGCGATGAACAGGAAGTTGTAGGCGAGGAAGCACAGGATCGCGGCCATGACCGCCACGCTGGCGCGGGTGCGGGCTGCGACCAGCACGACCGCCACGATGAACACCATCGACAGGTCGGCCATGCCCACCCAGCGTTCAACCAGCCACGCGACCAGGCAGGCCAGCGCGGTGGCGAGCAGGGCCTGCAGTGGTTCGTGGTTGATGCCGCGCGCTGGCGGCAACAGGCCTTCGCGGCGCGAACGCGCACGTGCCTGCGGCGTGCTGATGATGGTGATTTCGTAGTGCGCACCGCGCTGGATCAGCTGCTGGGTCAGGGTGCGGTTGAACATCCGTGCCAGCGGCCGCTCGCGGGTGCGGCCCAGCACCAGGGTCGAGACACCGTTGTGCGCGGCGTGGTCGAGCAGGGCATCGGCGATGCTGGAGCCATGCAGCAGTTCGGCATCGCCGCCCAGGCGACGTGCCAGCGCGAACGCCGCGTCGATCTCGCGTCGGGTTGCTTCGTCCTGGCGTCGTCCCTGCACCGTCACCACCGTCCACGGCGCATCGCGCCGTTCGGCAATGCGGCGCGCGACCCGCACCAGATACTCGCTCTGCCCGCCACCATCGATCGCCACCAGCACGCCGCGGCGCAGCGGCAGGTTGCCCTCGCCGCGTGCGGCACGGGTCTCGCGCAGGCTGCTGTCGACGCGATCAGCGGCTTCCTGCATGGCCAGCTCGCGCAGTGCGGTCAGGTTGGCCGGCGAGAAGAACGCCTGCAGTGCCTGTGCCGCCTGCTCCGGCACGTACACCTTGCCCTGCTGCAGGCGGGCGATCAGTTCGCGTGGCGGCAGGTCCACCAGCACGATGTCGTGCAGGCGGTCGAGCACACCGTCCGGCACGGTTTCGCTGACCCGCACCCCGGTGATGCGCATCACCACGTCATTGAGGCTTTCCAGGTGCTGGATGTTGACCGTGGTCCAGACATCGATGCCCGCATCCAGCAGCTCCATGACATCCTGCCAGCGTCGCTCGTGGCGGCTGCCCGGTGCATTGCGATGTGCCAGTTCGTCGACCAGCACCAGCGCCGGGCGCCGCGCCAGCACGGCATCCAGGTCCATTTCCTGCAGGGCGTGGCCGTGGTAGGCCACGTCCTTCAGCGGCAGCCGTGGCAGTCCTTCCAGCAACGCCTGGGTATCGGCACGGCCATGCGTCTCCACCAGACCCACCACCAGGTCGACCCCCCGGCGCAGCTGTTCCTGCGCGCGGTTGAGCATCGTGTAGGTCTTGCCCACGCCCGGCGCCGCGCCGAGGAATACCGTCAGCTTGCCACCGGCTTCGCGTTGCAGGCCTTCCACCAGGGCGTCGGCCTGGCGGGTTCGCAGGTCAGTCATGGCGGCCATTGTGCGCGCAGCGGGTGCACGATCGCATCACGGCCTGGCGGCTGCGTGGTCCAGCGCGAAGTTCAGCGTCACCACGTTCACCCGCGGCTGGCCGAACAGACCCCATTGGCGTCCCTCGGTGTGGGCCTGCAGCAGCGCCTGCACACGTTCCACCGGCAGGCCCCGGGCACGCGCCACGCGGGCCACCTGCAGCTGCGCCGCCGCCGGCGTCAGCTGCGGATCGAGCCCGCCGCCGGATTGGGTGACGAGGTCTGCCGGCACCTGGTCCGGTGCGACGCCTTCGCGCGCTGCGACCGCAGCCGTGCTTGCGGCGACGCGCTCGGTCAACGCAGGGTTGCTGCGTGCCAGGTTGGAGCCGGCCGCCGCCATCGGGTCATAGTTGGCGGCCGATGGCCGCGCCTGGAAGTAGCCATCGCCAGTGAACGGCTGCGCCAGCCACGCCGACGCACGCACCTGGCCGCTGCCATCGCGCAGCAGGCTGCCTTCGGCCTGCATCGGGTACGCCAGGCCGGCAAAACCGGTGGCGATGCCGGCGTAGACCGCACCGGCCAGCAGCAGGGTCGCCACACCCAGGCCGATCGCCGGGCGCCAGCTGGCGTCGTCCTGCAGGCGGGCCATGCGGGATGCGGCCTTGGCTTCGCGCGGAAGGGAAGAAGAAGTGGAAGCAGAGCGGTTCATGAGCCGGATACCAGGACAAGAAGGAGGTCGATCGCCTTGATCGCCGCGAACGGCAGCAGCACGCCACCCAGGCCGTACACCAGCATGTTCCGGCGCAGGAGCGCGGTGGCCGTGGCCGGGCGGAAGCGCACGCCGCGCAGAGCCAGCGGAATCAGAGCGGGAATCACCAGGGCGTTGAAGATCAGCGCGGCCAGCACCGCGTTGCGCGGACTGGACAGCTGCATCACGTTCAGCGCTGCCATCGCGGGTACCGCCGCGGCGAACAGCGCCGGCAGGATCGCGAAGTACTTGGAGACATCGTTGGCCAGCGAGAAGGTGGTCAGCGCGCCGCGGGTGATCAGCTGCTGCTTGCCTACTTCCACCACCGCCAGCAGCTTGGCCGGATCCGAATCCAGGTCGACCATGTTGCCGGCTTCCTTGGCGGCCTGCGTGCCGGAGTTCATGGCCAGCCCGATGTCGGCCTGGGCCAGCGCCGGCGCATCGTTGGTGCCATCGCCGACCATCGCCACCAGACGGCCCCCGGCCTGTTCCTGGCGGATGCGTGCCAGCTTGTCCTCGGGCCGGGCTTCGGCGATGTAGTCGTCGACGCCGGCTTCGGCAGCGATGGCGGCCGCGGTCAGCGGGTTGTCACCGGTGATCATTACCGTCCGGATGCCCATCGCCCGCAGCTGTGCGAACTTCTCGCGCATGCCGTGCTTGACCACGTCCGACAGTTCGATCACGCCCAGCACATGGCGACCTTCCGCCACCACCAGCGGCGTGGCGCCGTTGCGGGCGACCTGTTCGACGCGCCCGCCCAGCTCGGCCGGCACCACGCCTCCCTGCGCGTGCACATGGTTGCGGATCGCATCCAGCGCACCCTTGCGGATCTGCCGGCCATGGGCAAGGTCAACGCCGGACATGCGGGTCTGCGCACTGAAGGCCAGGTAGACGGCCTGCTCCGGCTCGGCGGTGGTGCACCCCTGCTCGCGTGCCAGGCGCACGATCGACTTGCCTTCCGGGGTCGGGTCGGCCAGCGAGGACAACAGGGCGGCGTCGCGCAGCTGGCTGGCGTCGATTCCCGCCAACGCATGGAAGTGGCTGGCCTGGCGGTCGCCGTAGGTGATGGTGCCGGTCTTGTCCAGCAGCAGCACATCGACGTCGCCGGCCACTTCCACCGCCTTGCCCGACTTGGCCAGCACGTTGGCCGCCAGGGCGCGGTTCATGCCGGCGATGCCGATGGCCGGCAGCAGTCCGCCGATGGTGGTCGGGATCAGGCAGACCAGCAGTGCGATCAGCAGCAGTGGATCGACCTGGACGCCGACATGGGCGCCGATGGCCGGCAATGTCGCCACCACCACCAGGAAGGTCAGCGTCATCGCCGCCAGCAGCAGGGTCAGGGCAACCTCGTTCGGTGTCTTCTGCCGGTTGGCGCCTTCCACCAGCGCGATCATCCGGTCCAGGAAGCTGTGGCCCGGCTCGGCGGTCACACGCACGACGATCTGGTCGGACAGCACCTTGGTACCGCCGATCACGCCGGAGCGATCGGTACCCGCTTCGCGCAGCACCGGTGCCGATTCGCCGGTTACCGCCGCTTCGTTGATGGTGGCCAGGCCCTGCACGATCTCGCCATCGGCTGGCACCAGCTCGCCGGCACTGACGATGACGTGGTCGCCCGGGCGCAGTTCGGCGGCCGGCACCTGCGTTTCTGCGGCCCCTGGCTGCGGGGCGGCCAGTCGGCGCGCCACCAGGTCCTGGCGGGCACGGCGCAACGATGCGGCCTGGCCCCGGCCGCGTGCTTCGGCGACGGCCTCGGCGAAGTTGCCGAACAATACGGTGACCAGCAGGATCGCGGTCACCGCCAGGCCGAAGCCCAGTGGAGCGTTGCCGGTCAGGGTGATGATCGCGGCGACGATCGTGCCGGCCATCACCACCGCCATCACCGGGCTGCGCACCAGATGCATCGGTGAAAGCTTGCGTACGGCGTCGACCAGTGCGCGGCGCAGGCCGGCCGCATCGAGCAGGGCAGGGCGTGACGCAAGCGGGTTACGGGTTGAGGTTGTGTGGCTACTCATGGGGGTGTCCTCAATGCAGTCCCAGGCTCAGGTGGTCGGCGATCGGGCCAAGCACCAGCGCCGGCATGAACTGCAGCACGGTCAGGATGACGATCACCGACACCAGGGTCAGGGCGAACGTCGGGGTTTCGATCTGCAGGCTGCCCGCTGATTCCGGTGCCTGCCGCTTGGCGGCGAGCTGGGCAGCAACCACCAGCGGAATCACCAGCAGCGGAAAGCGACCCAGCAGCAGCACCAGCGAACAGCTCAGGTTCCACCACGGCGTGGCATCACCCAGTCCCTCGAAGCCCGAACCGTTGTTGGCGTAGGCCGATACGTATTCGTAGAACACCTGGCTGATGCCGTGGAAGCCGGGATTGGAGGTGCCGGCCAGGCCGGGCACGGCCAGAGTGACCGCGGTGAACACCAGCAGGGTGATGGGCTGCAGCAGCACCAGCAGGGCCAGCAGGCGCACCTGCGGGGTCTCCAGCTTGCGACCGAACAGTTCCGGCGTCCGGCCCGTCATCAACCCCGCCAGGAACACGCCCAGCAACAGGTAGACGATGAACTGCTGCAGGCCGCAGCCGATGCCACCCCAGATCGCACTGACCAGCATGTTGACCAGGGCAATGCCACCGCTCAGCGGGGCCAGCGAATCGTGCATGCCGTTCACCGAGCCATTGGACACCTGCGTCGTCACCGCCGCCCACAACGCGGTGCCGTCGGCGCCGAAACGTACTTCCTTGCCCTCCATCAGCAGGGGCGTGGCCGCACTGGCACTGTGGCCTTCGCTCCACACCATGGCGCCGGTGGACAGCAGCGACATTCCCAGCATGCAGACGAACACCAGCGCGCCGAAGCGACGTCGCCCGGTGAATGCCCCGATCATGAAGATCACCGCCATCGGTACCAGCAGGATGCCGATCACTTCGAGAAGGTTCGAAACCGGCGTCGGATTCTCCAGCGGGAAGCTGCTGTTCGGGCCATACCAGCCGCCGCCGTTGGCGCCCAGCTGCTTGGCGGCGACCATCGCCGCGACCGGACCCAGCGGCAGCTTCTGCGTCGTCATGCCGGCGGAGGCATCGATCGGCGTAGCCTGCGGCCCCGCCGCCAGCGTCGACGGCACGCCCTGGCTGGTCAGCAGCAGTGTCCACAGCAGGCACAGCGGCAACAGGACGCGCACGCACAGGCGCACCACGTCGGTGTAGTAGTTGCCCACTGCGACCTGGCGGTCATCGCCGGCGCTGCCTGTGGCCGACTGCGGCGCCGGCGCGAACAGCGCGCGCAGTGTGGCCACCGCCAGCGCCAGGCCCATCATCGGGGTCACCACCTGCAGACCAGTGATCCCGGTCATCTGCGAGAGGTAGGACAGCTGCGCCTGGCCCGAATAGTGCTGCTGGTTGGTGTTGGTCAGGAACGAGATCATCGTGTGCAGCGCGGTGTCCCAGCGCATGTTCGGGATCTGGTCCGGATTCAGCGGCAACCACGCCTGGGTCATGAACACCGCCAAGGTCAGCACCGCCACCACCCCATTGCTGAGCAGGAATGCCAGCACGTAGCCACGCCAGGACATCGAGCGTGCGGGATCGACGCCGAAGACCTTGTACAGCGGCGTTTCGATCCAACGGAACAGCACGTCGACCTTCATCGGCGTGCCCCGCATCACGCGCGCCAGGTACAGTCCCAGCGGCCATGCCAGCGCGACGCTGGCAGCAAGAATGACAAGAATTTCAATCATGGCCGGCTCCGCTCAGAACGACTCGGGCCGCAGCACGACATACAGAAGATAGGCGGCGGCGATCAGCACCAGCACGCCACACACCAACGACAGCCAGGGGGACATGGGAATTGCGTCCTGGTGGAACCCCTCCACCTCAGGCCGTCATGGTCGGCCTGCGCCCCGTAAACGCACTACCCGGCGGACCGGGCCGGCGCGTAAAGACTGCATAAATTCCGCGCGTCAGGCCGTAACCTGGCCACGGGTAGCGCCGGGCCATGCCCGGCGGCAGGAGCGTTTTCAGCCAGCCGGGGCAGCCGGCGCCAGGCCCTTCAGCTCGCGATAGCGCTGCAGGGTGCTTTCGATCTCCGCCTTCAACGCCTGCTGCTGCTGCAGGAAGCCGGACTGCAGGCGCTGCTGCGACTGCAGCTGTACGTGCCGCTGGCGGATCGCTTCGGCCTGCGGGTCGCCCACCTTGGCGCCCGCCAGCTCGCGGTCGCCGGCCGCCGACAGCAGCGCGACCAGCGATTCACGCAGGCTGGCCACGTTGTACTGGGCGGTCTTGAGGTTGTTGTCGAGCACTTCCTGGCGCTCGGCGAACACCCGCCGCAGGTCGTCTTCGCTGCCGTAGGTGGTCAGCATCGCCTGCTCGGTGCGCTGGCGGGTCTGCTCGGCCATCCGGTCCAGCTGCTGCTGTGCCGCCGCGGTACTGGCGGCGGCACGTTCTTCGTCGGTCAGCGCGCGCTGCACCTGCGCATTGCGCAGCCCACTGCGGGCATTGAACTCGTCGCGCGCGTGGTTGACCGCATCGGCAGGAAGCGCATCGGTGCAGATCCGCTCCTGGCCCTCGTTCCAGCAGTACAGCTTCTTCTCGACCTTGTCGCCGCCCCGCGACTGCCCCGCCACGATGAACGGCAGGGCCAGCAGCAGGCCGGCGAAGAGAACAGCAGGAATTCGGGACATGCGACCTTCCCCCTGGCGGTCAGCGTGTGGAGCGGACGCCGTACTGGGCCCGATAGGCTTCCAGCGGCTGCCGGTAGCCGACAAGTTCCGGGTTTCCCGAGGCGAAATCAAGCAGGTCGCCCAGCGAAGCCACTGCGATCACCGGGATGCCGGCTTCCTCGGCCACTGCCTGCGCCGCGGAGCGGCGATCGGCTTCCGAAGCGATCTCCTGGCGATCCAGAGCGACCACAATGCCGGCCGGAGTGCCGCCTGCCGCGCGGATGATGGCCAGCGCTTCGCGGATCGCAGTACCCGCAGTGATCACGTCATCGACGATCAGCACGCGCTTGCCATTCATGTCGGCGCCGATCAGCTGGCCGCCTTCGCCATGGTCCTTGGCTTCCTTGCGGTTGAACGACAGCGGCAGGTCGCGGCCACGCTGGGCCAGCTCGCAGGCCATTGCCGTGGCCAGCGGAATGCCCTTGTAGGCCGGGCCGAACACCACGTCGTACTTGACCCCGCTGGCGTCGATGGCATCGGCATAACAGGCGCCGAGCTGGGACAGCAGCGAGCCGGAGTCGAAGCGACCGGCGTTGAAGAAATAGGGGCTCAGCCGGCCGGACTTGAGGGTGAACTGGCCGAAGCGCAGGGCGTCGGCGGTCAGGGCCAGCTGCAGGAAACGGTGACGGTGGTCGCTCATCAAAACTCGATTCATCTTCATTTGGAGCACAAATCCTAATGCAGCCGGGCCTTCCGCGCTCGTCGGCGCTCTTCCGGGGGGCCGTCCGGCCGCGTCCGCCGGACTGCGCAGCCCAGCAGCCAACCGGTATGCTTGCCCGGTTTCCCGCCGTAGGTCCCCTGCATGCGCATCATCAGTTTCAACGCCAATGGCATCCGTTCCGCCGCGACCAAAGGCTTCCTCGACTGGTTCCGCGCCCAGGACGCCGACGTCCTGTGCCTCCAGGAGACCAAGGCCCAGGAAGACCAGCTGACCGACCCGATGTTCCGGCCCGACGGACACCATTGCTTCTACCGCGATGCCATCACCAAGAAGGGCTACAGCGGCGTGGCGATCTACAGCAGGCGGGAACCGGACCAGGTCATCACCTCGCTGGGCTGGGCGCCGTTCGACGATGAGGGGCGCTATATCGAGGCGCGCTTCGGCAACCTCAGCGTGGTGTCCTTCTACATTCCGTCCGGCAGCTCCGGCGACCTGCGCCAGGGATTCAAGTTCGAAGTGATGGAGTGGCTGCGGCCGATCCTGGAGGAGTGGGCGCGCAGCGGTCGCGACTACGTGCTGTGTGGCGACTGGAACATCGTGCGGTCGGCGCTGGACATCAGGAACTGGAAGTCCAACCAGAAGAATTCCGGCTGTCTGCCCGAAGAGCGCGACTGGCTCAACGCGCTGTGCGCCGATCATGGCCAGGCCACCGACGTGGCGGCCGGTCGTGGCTGGGCCGATGCGTATCGCCTGCTCAATCCCACCGGGGAGGACTACACCTGGTGGAGCAACCGCGGGGCGGCCCGCGCCAACAACGTGGGATGGCGCATCGACTACCAGTTCATCACGCCGGGCCTGCGCGACAAACTGCGTGGCTGCTCGATCTACCGCGAAGAGCGCTTCTCCGACCACGCCCCGTTCACCGTGGACTACGACCTGTGAGCGAGGCGGCCAGGCCGGTCAGCTACAAAGGCTGGGCAGGAATCAAGCGCGCCTTCGGTACACCGTCGGCGCTGACCATGGCCATGCTGGGTTTCGGCAGTGGCCTGCCGTTCCTGCTGATCGCGTCGCAGACCTTGTCCACGCGCCTGCGCGATGTGGGGCTGGACCTGGGCAGCATCGGCCTGATCAGCCTGGCCAGTTTCTTCTACCTGCTCAAGTTCCTGTGGGCACCGCTGCTGGATCGGTATGCCTTCCCGTTGCTGGGCCGGCTCGGCCGTCGTCGCTCCTGGCTGCTGATATCGCAGGTCATGGTGCTGGTCGGACTGATCGCGCTGGCCTTCGTGCGCCCCGAACAGGGCGTCTGGCCCCTGGTGATGTGGGTGCTGGTGGCGTCCTTTGCCGGCGCCACCCAGGATTCGGCCGTGGATGCCTACCGTATCGAGATCGCGCCGCAGACCGCTCAGGCCGCGCTGGCGGCCACCTACACGTTGGGTTACCGGATCGGCCTGATCCTGGCCGGTGCCGGCGCGCTGTATCTGGCCCAGTTTGAAGGCTGGGTCATCGCGTATCTGGCGATGGCCGCCCTGATGCTGCTGCCGATCATCACCACGCTGCTGTGCGCCGAACCGGAGCGTCCCGCCACCGCCGTGCAGCGCCGCATCGATGTCGCCGAAGCCTTCGTCCAGCCGATCACAAGTTTCTTCAGCCGCAACGGCGTGGCATTGGCGCTGGTGCTGCTGGCCTTTGTCGGCCTGTTCAAGTTCCCTGACCAGGTGATCGGGGTGATGGCGGGGCCGTTCTACCTCGATTCCGGCTTCGACAAGGCCGACATCGCCACGGTCTCCAAACTGTTCGGGGTGTGGATGGGCATCGGCGGTGCCTTCCTGGGAGGCATCGCGGTGGCCGCGTTTGGCTTCCGGCGCATGCTGCTGGTGGCGGCACTGGGCGTGGCGCTGTCCAATCTGGCCTTCCTGCTGATGGCGCACAACCCGGGCAAGCTGTGGGCGTTCTATGCCGCCCTCAGTGCCGACAACCTGTTCCAGGGCTTTGCAGGCACCGTGCTGGTCGCCTTCATGTCGTCGTTGACGGACCGCAACTTCACCGCTACCCAGTATGCGCTGCTGGTCTCGCTGGCCAACCTGCCCGGCAAGTTCGTCGGCGGTGTGTCGGGCTACATCGTCGAGGCCACCTCCTACAGCACGTTCTTCATCCTCAGCTCGGTCACCGTGGTGCCGACCCTGCTGCTGCTGGTCTGGCTGTGGCCGCGCATCGTCGACCGCGGGCCACCGCCGGCCGCCTGATTGCCTGCCCGCCCGGTCTGCGGGATCATCGCCCCCGACGCGCCGAGGGGGCGGTGCCCTGCGAACGGGGAAGTGAGCATGGCTGATGTTGTGCTGCGGGACCTGGACCCGCTGCTGCTGGAACGCATCCGGCGGGTCGCGGTTGCCCGTGGCTGGAGCCACGAACAGACCTGTGCGGCGTTGCTGGAACAAGGGTTGTTCAGCAGCGAGCTGGAGGTCCGCTCCGGTTTTGGCGATACCGAGGTCGATGCGCTCGCTGCGGCCATCATCGCGCTGCAGGCGCTGCCGGCCGGGCAGGGCTTCGATTGATCTGATACCTCACCGCCGGGCATGGCCCGGCGCTACCAGTTGGTCGCCGAAGGGCGCGCGCCGGGCCATGCCCGGCGGAGGATGCCGAAGGGGGTAGCGCCGAGCGCCGGGCCATGCCCGGCGGCGGGTGCCGCTTCAGGCCAGATGGATCGCGCCGAGAATCCGCGGTCCCTTTGCACCGGTGACACTCGGCAGGTTCCCCGCCAGCCCGTCCATCGTCCGCTGCGCCAGCCAGGCGAAGCCCATGGCTTCCACGTACTCTGGGTCCAACCCATGCACGGCGCTGGATTCCACCTGCAGCGCCGGCAGCCGTTCGGCCAGCCGTTTCATCAACTGCCGGTTGTGCACGCCGCCGCCACAGACCAGCAGGCGGCGTGTCTGCGGCTGCTGCGCCAGCAGCGCATCGGCCACGGTCGCCACGGTCAGCTCAAGCAGGGTCGCCTGCACATCGGCAGCGGCGTACTGGCCTTCACCCATGTGCGCCTCCGCCCACGCCAGATGGAACTGTTCGCGACCGGTACTCTTCGGCGGGGGCAGGTCGAACCAGGGGTCCGCACGCCAGCCCGCCAGCAGGGGGCCATCCACCACACCGCTGGCGGCATAGGCGCCTTCGGCATCGAAGGTGCGCCCGGTGTGGCGCTGGCACCAGGCATCCATCAGCGCATTGGCTGGACCGGTGTCGAAGCCGCGTACGGCACCCTCCCGCGGGATCAGGGTCAGATTGGCGATGCCGCCCAGGTTGAGCACGGCCCGGTCCTCGTCGGCCGTGCCCAGCATGCCAAGGTGGAAGGCCGGCATCAGCGGTGCGCCATGACCGCCGGCAGCCACGTCGCGGCGGCGGAAATCGCACACCGTGGTGATCCCGGTCAGCTCGGCGATGCGGTTGCCGTCGCCCAGCTGCACGGTGAAGGCCGGATCGGCCAGCGGCCGGTGGCGCACGGTCTGCCCATGCGAGCCGATCGCCCGCACCCGGGTGCGGTCCACGCCGGATTCGTCCAGCAACTGGTTGGCGGCGTCGGCGAAGGCGATCGCGATCCGCGCATCGAGTTCGCCAAGCTCCTCCAGCGACGCCAGCGGCCCCCCTTCGCCCAGCGCCACCAGCCGCGCGCGCAGCAGCGGCTCCCAGCGCGCGGTCAGGCCATGCACGAAGCGGCAGCCGCCCTCGTCGGGAAACTGCACCAGTGCGGCATCGATACCGTCGGCGCTGGTGCCTGACATCAGGCCCAGGTACAGGGGAGTGTTGGCGTCGACAGGTGTGCTCATGGCGCGCAAAAAAAAAGGACGCGGCAAGCTTGGGCTGCCGCGTCCTTGTTCGTCAACGCAGGTCTCAGCCGCGCTTGCGCCCGCGGGTCTGCGTGTCCTTGGCGCTGGCCACCTCCGTGGCCGCCTCGTCCCGACCGGTCGGCGCCGGGCTGGCGTCGGCGTAGATCAGCTTCTCCATGCCCTGGATGCGCGCCATCGCCGGCGCGGTCTGGGCGCGGAAGGCGGCCAGCTCGGCGCCCTTGAGCGGCTCCGGCGGCGGCATGGTCACCGTCAGCGGGTTGCGGTGCACGCCGTTGACGCGGAATTCGTAGTGCAGGTGCGGGCCGGTGGCCAGGCCGGTCGAGCCGACATAGCCGATCACCGTGCCCTGCGCCACGCGCTGGCCGGTGCGGATGTTCGCAAAGCGCGACATGTGCCCGTACAGGGTGGTGTGGCCACGACCGTGGTCGAGGATCACCACATTGCCGTAGCCGCGCTGCACGCCGGCGAACTGCACGCGCGCATCGCCGGCCGCCATGATCGGCGTGCCGGTGCGGGCGGCGTAGTCCACGCCCTTGTGCATGCGCATCTTGCCCAGCACCGGGTGCTTGCGCGCGCCGAAGGTCGAGCTCAGGCGCGCGAACGGGATCGGCATGCGGATGAAGCTCTTCTTCAGCGAGCGCCCATTGATGTCGTAGTACTCGGACTTGCCGTTGCGTTCGAAGCGGAAGCCCGAATAGGTCTTGCCGCCGGTGGTGAAGGTCGCTGCCAGGATCTTGCTGGTATCGACCTTTTCGCCCTCGCGCCAGGTCTCATCCATCACCACGCTGAAGCGGTCGCCCGGCTGCAGGTCCTTGGAGAAATCGATGTCGTACTTGAAGATGTCGTCGGTCATGGTGGCGATCGCCGACGGTGACAGCCCGGCCCGGCGCGCTGCGGCATACAGCGAACTGGTGATCTCACCACTGGTGACCACCGTGCGCGTGGAGGTCTCGCGCTTGGTCACGGTTTCCTTGATGTTGTCGCCGGCCAGGCTCAGCTCGACCCGGTTCTCGCCGTCGCGGTCGAAGCGGATGCTGCGCAGGTCGCCGGACAGCGGCATGTCGAAGGCGATCTCGGCGCCCGGACGCAGCTTCGTCAGCGATTCGCGGGCACCGGGGTGGTCCAGGACGCGATGCAGGGTAGTCGCCGGAATGCCGGCCTGGTCGAACAGCTCGCTGAGGGTCTGGCCACGCTGTACGCGCAGGACCTGCCAGCTGTCACCGGGCACCTGCTGCTGGCGGGCCAGCGACAGCGGCGGCAAGGGCAGGGCCAGGCTGGTGTGGCTGTCGGCGTAGGGGGCGTCGATGGTGTGCGAGAAACCGGGGACGATCGTGGCGACCAGCGCACCGATGGTCGCGAACAGGCTGGCATGCATCCAGTGACGCCGGGTCCAGCGCTCATTGAAGGCGGCGGGAAGATGTTGCCTGAGCTTCCGATGCAGGGCGTTGTCGTGCAGGACGTGAAGGCGTTCCTGGAAGCGCTGCTTGCGTGCGCGCCCTTGTTCGGAGTTGTGCATCGGCGATTTTTCCTGGCTGGCCCGGGAGCGCGGGCCTGAACGCCGGTTACCATAGACACCTGAGAAAAGCGCGTCAAACCCTTGTGCCCATTGGCTTTTGTGAAGCCAATCGGGTTAACTTGGCTTTAACACCCCCACACAAGAATCGGCGTTGCCGGGAGTAGTCACGTGTCCTCGATTGAAGAAGCCCTTTCCCTGATCGGCCGCGGTGCCGACGAGATCCTCAAGCTCGAGGATCTGCGTGCGCGCCTGCAGGAAGGCCGTCCGCTGCGGATCAAGGCTGGCTTCGACCCCACCGCGCCGGACCTGCATCTGGGTCATACGGTGCTGCTGAACAAGATGCGCCAGTTCCAGGACCTCGGTCATCAGGTCATCTTCCTGATCGGCGACTTCACCGGCATGATCGGCGACCCTTCGGGCAAGAGCCTGACCCGCAAGCCGCTCAGCCGCGAGGATGTGCTGGCCAATGCCCGCACCTACGAGGAACAGGTGTTCAAGGTGCTGGACCGCAGCCGTACCGAAGTCCGCTTCAATTCGGAGTGGTTCGGCAGCATGGGGGCGGCCGACATGATCCGCCTGGCCGGCCAGCACACCGTGGCACGCATGCTCGAGCGCGACGATTTCGCCAAGCGCTACGCCGCACAGCAGTCCATCGCCATCCACGAGTTCCTGTACCCGCTGGTGCAGGGCTACGACTCGGTCGCCCTGCAGGCGGACGTCGAACTGGGCGGTACCGACCAGAAGTTCAACCTGCTGATGGGTCGTGGCCTGCAGGAGCACCACGGGCAGAAGCCGCAGGTGGTGCTGACCATGCCGCTGCTGGAAGGCCTGGATGGCGTCAACAAGATGTCCAAGTCGCTGGGCAACTACATCGGCATCAGCGAGCCGGCCATCGACATCGTCACCAAGACCATGAAGGTGGACGATGCCCTGATGTGGCGCTGGATCGAACTGCTGTCCTTCGATATCAGCCAGGCCGAGGCCGCGCAGCTGCGGGAGCAGGTGGCCAGCGGCGGTCTCAACCCGCGCGTGGTGAAGCTGCGCCTGGCGCGGGAGCTGGCAACCCGCTTCCACGACGCAGCCGCCGCCGAACAGGCCATTGCCGGCTGGGAAGCGGCGGTGACCGGACAGGGCGACATCACCCAGTTGCCGCTGCAGGACGTGGCGATTCCGGCCGAAGGTCTGCGCATCGCGGCGCTGCTGACCGCTGCCGGGCTGACCCCGAGCAACTCAGAAGCCAACCGCAAGCTCAAGGAGCGCGCCGTCAAGGTGGATGGCGAGGTCGTGGAAGATGGTCAGCAGGTGCTGCAGCCGGGCTTCGAAGGCCTGCTGCAGGTCGGCAAGCGCACATTCGCCCGTGTGCGCCTGATCGCGGCCTGAGAACTGTCGGACAAGCGCCGGGCACGCGCCCGGCCGCTCGTGGCGCCGTTCATCGGGCGCCTGTCGGATGAACGGTGCCAACATCCGATGAAAAAAGTCGCCACACCCCCTTCACAAATGGGGCGAACAGGGACATACTTTCCCTCCCCCGTCGCAGGGGCCGCCAACAAGGGGCTTGAGCGACACAAGGGCGCCCACCACCCCGAACGAGATGATCGAACGAAGGTGTTGACGGACTGAAAAAGTCTGGCATAATGGGCGGCTCGCTACGAAGGAAACTTCGCAGCACACGGGAACGGCGCTGAGGCCACTTCCCCGGATCTTTGAAAGTATGCGCAGGTATCTTGTGAAGGCGCCTGCAGGAAGGATGACTGTCCATCTTGCAGACGTTTGATCAAGCAACTATTAATTGTTTTAAAGCAAGCGATACGTTGCCAGAATCATTCATCTGCAGCTTTAAATTTTTGCCTTCGGG
>NZ_CM151072.1:357500-360000 GCF_056479905.1 Stenotrophomonas sp. 112478_Sma
AAAGGCGAAAAGAACCCCGGAGAGGGGAGTGAAATAGAACCTGAAACCGTGTGCGTACAAGCAGTAGGAGCTCCGCAAGGAGTGACTGCGTACCTTTTGTATAATGGGTCAGCGACTTACTGTTCGTGGCAAGCTTAACCGTATAGGGGAGGCGAAGGGAAACCGAGTCTGATAAGGGCGCATAGTCGCGGGCAGTAGACCCGAAACCGGGTGATCTAGTCATGCCCAGGGTGAAGGTGCGGTAACACGCACTGGAGGCCCGAACCCACTCCCGTTGCAAAGGTAGGGGATGAGGTGTGATTAGGAGTGAAAAGCTAATCGAACCCGGAGATAGCTGGTTCTCCTCGAAAGCTATTTAGGTAGCGCCTCATATGTATCCTCTCGGGGGTAGAGCACTGTTATGGCTAGGGGGTCATCGCGACTTACCAAACCATTGCAAACTCCGAATACCGAGACGGACTGTATGGGAGACACACGGCGGGTGCTAACGTCCGTCGTGAAAAGGGAAACAACCCAGACCCACAGCTAAGGTCCCAAATTCAGTGCTAAGTGGAAAACCATGTGGAAAGGCACAGACAGCCAGGAGGTTGGCTTAGAAGCAGCCACCCTTTAAAGAAAGCGTAATAGCTCACTGGTCGAGTCGGTCTGCGGGGAAGATTTAACGGGGCTAAGCACTGAACCGAAGCTTGGGGTGCATAACTTTGTTATGCGCGGTAGAGGAGCGTTCCGTAAGCCTGCGAAGGTGGATTGAGAAGTCCGCTGGAGGTATCGGAAGTGCGAATGCTGACATGAGTAACGATAATGCGGGTGAAAAACCCGCACGCCGAAAGCCCAAGGTTTCCTTGCGCAACGTTAATCGGCGCAGGGTGAGTCGGCCCCTAAGGCGAGGACGAAAGTCGTAGTCGATGGGAAGCAGGTTAATATTCCTGCACCTCGCGTAAGTGCGATGGAGGGACGGAGAAGGTTAGGTGTACCGGGCGTTGGTTGTCCCGGGGAAAGGCGGTAGGTTTGGATCTTTGGCAAATCCGGGATCCTTTAAGACCGAGCACCGAGACGAGTCTTTAAGACGAAGTCACTGATACCACGCTTCCAGGAAAAGCTCCTAAGCTTCAGCTTACGCAGACCGTACCGTAAACCGACACAGGTGGGTAGGATGAGAATTCTCAGGCGCTTGAGAGAACTCGGGTGAAGGAACTAGGCAACATGGCACCGTAACTTCGGGAGAAGGTGCACCCTTTTTGGTGGCTCGTGCGAGCTATAGCTGAAGAGGGTCGCAGTAACCAGGCCGCTGCGACTGTTTATCAAAAACACAGCACTCTGCAAACACGAAAGTGGACGTATAGGGTGTGACGCCTGCCCGGTGCTGGAAGGTTAATTGATGGGGTCAGCCGCAAGGCGAAGCTCTTGATCGAAGCCCCAGTAAACGGCGGCCGTAACTATAACGGTCCTAAGGTAGCGAAATTCCTTGTCGGGTAAGTTCCGACCTGC
Organism: Stenotrophomonas sp. 112478_Sma; assembly: GCF_056479905.1. Lineage (NCBI taxonomy): Bacteria > Pseudomonadati > Pseudomonadota > Gammaproteobacteria > Lysobacterales > Lysobacteraceae > Stenotrophomonas > Stenotrophomonas sp. 112478_Sma. Next base: position 358,989 of record NZ_CM151072.1, read on the forward strand.
ACGAATGGCGTAACGACAGCGGCGCTGTCTCCACCCGAGACTCAGTGAAATTGAAATCGCTGTGAAGATGCAGCGTTCCCGTGGCAAGACGGAAAGACCCCGTGAACCTTTACTATAGCTTTACACTGAACGTTGAGTTCGTCTGTGTAGGATAGGTGGGAGGCTATGAAACCATGGCGCTAGCTGTGGTGGAGCCATCCTTGAAATACCACCCTGTCGTGCTTGACGTTCTAACCTGGGCCCATTATCTGGGTCGGGGACCGTGTATGGTGGGTAGTTTGACTGGGGCGGTCTCCTCCTAAAGAGTAACGGAGGAGCTCGAAGGTACGCTCAGCGCGGTCGGACATCGCGCACTGTGTGCAAAGGCATAAGCGTGCTTGACTGCAAGATCGACGGATCAAGCAGGTAGGAAACTAGGACTTAGTGATCCGGTGGTTCTGTATGGAAGGGCCATCGCTCAACGGATAAAAGGTACTCCGGGGATAACAGGCTGATACCGCCCAAGAGTTCATATCGACGGCGGTGTTTGGCACCTCGATGTCGGCTCATCACATCCTGGGGCTGTAGTCGGTCCCAAGGGTATGGCTGTTCGCCATTTAAAGTGGTACGCGAGCTGGGTTCAGAACGTCGTGAGACAGTTCGGTCCCTATCTGCCATGGGCGTTGGAGATTTGAGAGGGGCTGCTCCTAGTACGAGAGGACCGGAGTGGACGAACCTCTGGTGTTCCGGTTGTCACGCCAGTGGCATTGCCGGGTAGCTATGTTCGGAAGCGATAACCGCTGAAAGCATCTAAGCGGGAAGCGCGCCTCAAGATGAGATCTCCCGGGGCACAAGCCCCCTGAAGGAACCATGTAGACTACGTGGTTGATAGGTCAGGTGTGTAAGTACAGCAATGTATTGAGCTAACTGATACTAATGATCCGTGCGGCTTGACCATATAACCTCAAGTTGCCTTGGCTTTACGACAACGTCGTAAGAGCATCCAAGTGCACGCTACGTCACAAGAACTATG